>DASRXU010000024.1:0-10842 GCA_035687365.1 Planctomycetaceae bacterium
CGGGGTTCAGGTCGGTGTCGATCGGGCCGGGTTGAATGTTGTTGACTGTGATCTTGCGGTCGCCCAACTCGCGGGACAGGCCCTGCGTGAACATTTTGACGGCGCCTTTCGTGGCGGCGTAGGACACGAGGCCCGGCGTCATCATTCGCTCGCCCACGCACGAGCCGATGTTGATGATCCGGCCGCCCTCTTTCAGATGCTTGATGGCCGCGTGAGTCGCTACGAATACGCCGCGAATGTTGACGTTGATCACGAGGTCCATTTCCTCGACGGTGGTCTCTTCAAACGGCTTGGGAATGCCGGTGCCGGCGTTGTTCACGAGCACATCGAGGCGGCCGAACGTGGCGACCGTTTTGTCGACAGCCGCGACGACGGCCTTCGCATCGGCGGCGTCGGCCTGAATGGCGATCGCCTTGCCGCCCGCCTTCTCGATCCCCTTCACCACTGCCTGCGCGGCCTCGGCGCCTTTCGTGTACGTGATCGCGATGCTGGCCCCGTCGGCGGCGAGCCGCTTGGCGATCGCAGCGCCGATGCCGCGTGAACCGCCGGTGACGAGTGCGGATTTATTGGTCAGGTTCGCCATCGGAGTCTCCTCATCAGGTTTGTTGGATCAGTGGTCCCAGCGCAGGGCTCACGAGAGCGAGTTCGTGAAAAGATATTGCGCGAAAATGGTAGGGGTGACCGAATTGGCTGCCAAGCTGTACAGCGGTCGCAGGCCAGTGTCGGCGGGTGGGTCCGGTTCCGGCTCCGCCCTCGCTTACGCTTCGGGTTAGTGGGGCGGCTTGACTAACCCGAAGCGTGAGCGAGGGTATTGGCAATCGAACTCCGGGGCTTCCGCAAAGCGGAGCGCCCCGGCCACCCGACCACTTCGCTTAGCCCCCAGTTCTTGCATTCATAACAGCATCGTGCTGGTGCGAACCGCATTCTGGGGGCGGCGAAGCGCCGACCCCGGCCACCCGAGGTTCAAACGCTCACAGCAGCCTAAGAGAGCAAGAAGAGTCCGGGGCTTCCGCGAAGCGGAGCGCCCCGGCCACCCGCCGCGCTCTCAAAGCATGATCGCGTCGGCACGTACGCCGGAGAGAGTTGCGAATCCGGGTCTGGTTTTGGCGCCGCCCTCGCTTACGCTTCGGGTTAGTGGAGGCGGCCTGACCAACCCGAAGCGTAAGCGAGGGGCTTGGCAATCGAACTCCGGGGCTTCCGCTGCGCGGGGCGCCCCAGCCACCCGAGGCACTGGAAGCCGAACTCATTGACATAAATAGGTGTCAACGCGGCCATCGGACTCATCCCGACATTCTCGCAATCAGCGGGCGGTCGGTGAAAATGCTTGTCGCTAACTTGTCGCCAAGATGTGATCCGTTTGGCGGCTCCCGTCGTTGGCGGTTCGCGTTGCGAGCTTTTCGAGCACGATTCCGTCGGCGAGAATCGGCTGCCGACTTGGCGGCGACTCACGATTTCGTCCCTTTCACGATCAGACGAGGCATTTCATGAAACGGCTTTTTGTGGCGATGTTGGTGCCGGCTGTGGCGGTTCTCCTCCTCGGTGCGTCGGCCCGAGCGGATGGCGGCAAGTCGGGTGAGGCGATTGTCGACAAGGCGATCCGCGCCCTGGGAGGCGAAGCGAAGCTGAAAGAAATCAAAACTTACACCTCCACGTCGAAGGGCAAGCTGCATCTCGGCGGCACAGAGAACCCATTTACCAGCACGGAGACCGACGATGGTCTCAATCGTTACCGCCAGGTCTTGGACCTGGAGCTCAACGGCGAAAAGATGAAGATCGTCACGGTGATCGACGGCGAAAAGGGCTGGGGCAAGGCGGGCGAGCAAGGGCAGGAACTCGACAAGGACAAGCTGGCGAACGCGAAGCGAGCCAACCACATGGTCGCCGTCTCGAGCAATCCCCTGCTGCTCAAGGAGAAGGGATTTAAATACGAAGCGGCCCCCGACGAAAAATACGAAGGCAAGGAAGCAGCCTGTCTCAAAGTGACGGGCCCCGACGGGAAAGATTTCAAAATTCTCTTCGACAAGCAGACCGGTCTTCCGGCCGCGGTCATTGGGACCATCGCCAATTTCACCGGCGAGGAAGTCACTCAAGACCTGAGTTACAAAGAGTACAAGGATTTCGACGGCTTCAAGACGCCGACGAAGATCGCCATCAAGCACAACGGCGCCGTTGTCATCGACGCCGACGTGACCGAGTTCAAGCGCGTCGAGAAAGTCGACCCGAAGACGTTCGCCAACCCACTGGACTGAGACCGGCGCAGCTAACTGAGCGCGGCGCAACGACAAGGGGCACGCTTCAGAACTTGGTGAGCTCGCTTCAGAAGCTGGCGAGTCCGAAGCTGCCGGTCGGCTGAGCTGTCCAGAAATTCCGATTGAATGGCGACGGGGGCGATCCGGTCTGCGGAAAGCCCCCGTTTTCCTTTTTGCGGTGATCGCGAAACACTTTGGGCTTCGGTGAGAGCGAGCGCCGCAATCGGCGCGCTGGGGCTTATGAGCCAGGGATCTGCATGTACTTGCCGAAGTGCTCGATGTAGTCATCAAGGTTCACCTCGAGCATGGCCCGATATTCCCTGACGAAGTATTCGATGGTTTCTTCCCTGGCGCCGCTCATATCCTCGGCCCTCTCGAAGCCGCAGGCGCTCACCCATGAGTTGAAACGAGCGGTCGCGTACATGAGGGACGCACTCACCTTGCCTCTGCCCATCTCCTGACACTGTTCATTGGCCAGGTTGATAACCGCGTCTGCTCGATCGTAGAAGTGAGGGTCAACAGGTTCTGACACGATTCAATCCTTAGCCCACGAGCACGGAAAAGGAACAATTCGAATCGACGTCACAGTCAGGCCGGGTCCACTTGCATCGCAGCCAATTCGTTGCCGCTCGGGTCGAGGAAGTGGAAGCGCCGGCCGCCGGGGAAACTGAAGATCGGTTTGGTGACGGCGGCACCGGCCGCGGTGATGGCGGTGAGCGTTGCCTCTAAATCCTTGACCTCGATAACAGGGAGAGGAGCTTTGGTGGCCTCGGTTTGATCCGCCTGAAGTCCGAGATCGACGTCCCCCGTCATGGTGCATGCGTAAGTTGGCCCGAAGCCGGTCATCTTCATGCCAAAGACGCGTTCGAAAAAGCTCTGGCTTGCCGCAAGATCGCGCGTGGGTAACTCGATGAAGTTGGGTCTGGCCATGGCGGGCTCCGGTGCGTGTCGTTGTTTGGATTCGTTCTAGCCCAAGGGCACGCACACGTCCACCGGCCGCGGACGCCAGAGATTCGGTCCGAAATGCAAATCTCGGCGCGTCAGCAGGATTAGGGGCTCGTCAACTCGAGCTGCGCGGCACGAGAGTCGGCCTGTACAGCCAGTGTATGAGAACAGCGCGCTACTAGCTCCCCCCGCTTTGGGATCGTTGTGTCACTTGCGCGGCGTGTTGGAGCATCGTCTGCGAACTTTGCCCTCGAACCGAGACGAGCGAGGTTGGTGCTCCCATTCCATAGCCCCTGAGCGGGTTGTTCCAGAGCACCTCGCCTGTGAGCGGGTCAAGGCAGTAGATGTAACCGTTCGTCGAGACGATGAGACGGTCACCGTCCAACAACAAAGTGACGTAACCCGATTTCATCGAGTTATTGGACCAGACGATTTCACCGCTCTGGCGGTCCAGCGCTAAGGCGTAACCGTTCAATCCGACGAAGATCAGTTGTCCGATGCCCATTCAATTGACCTCCCCGACATTCGACGCCTGGCCATCCACGGACCGGACCGTTCGGCTTTGGCCCGCATCGCTGCATAACGCACACGCCTGAATAACGCTGGCCAGGAGCGGCCGGATCAAAAAGGCGTCGGCCCGAGGCGTGGAAGGCAAGCACAGGCGGACGAAGTTGGCCGCCCTCGACCGGGGCGCCGAATTTTCGCTGGATTTTGTCGGCGGCCATTCCAACCGATGGAAGCGGGACGTCAGCTTGGCTACGATGTGCCCCGTTCTGGGCGGCGACCGTGGCTCGGCACTGGGGCCAAGCCACTCGGCCTTCGATGAAGGAAGCCCGCCGCCATGTCCCCTAATGCTCGTCCGATTCCAGTGTCGCACGGCGTCGGATGGGAGAAGTAAAGAATGCAGGGAAAGCAGATCGTAGTCGATGCCCTCAACGCTGGCCTGACGATCGAGCTCACGGCCATCAATCAATACTTCTGCCAATCCAAGATGTGCCGCAACTGGGGGCTGAATCGTCTGGCTGCCAAGCATTACCACGAGTCGCTCGGCGAAATGAAACATGCCGAGCTGTTGATTGACCGAATCATTTTTCTCGAAGGCGTGCCGGAGATTGCCCGCTACGACGTGATTCGGGTCGGAACGAACATTCCCGAACAGCTCAAGAACGATCTCGAGCTGGAGACGAAAGGCGTCCGGACGTACAACGACGCCGTCTCGCGGTGCGTGCGGGAAAGCGACGGGGGCAGCCGCGAACTTTTGGCGAAGATTCTGGTCGAGTCAGAAGAGCACGTCGACTGGCTCGAGTCGCAGCTCGATCTGATCAAGACGATGGGACTCGAGAACTACCTCGTCACGCAGGTGGGCGAAGACGAAGCGCCTTCGCACTGAGACGTCGATTGCGCCTGCAATCGCTCTTGGGCCAAAATGTCCCTGATCGCGCGGTGGCAGCAATTGCAGCCCGTTCCGGCCCCCGTCGCTGCCATCAACGTGCGGAGGCAATCGGCTGTTCCCTCCATCAGGGCGCAGCGAATCTCCGATTCCGCAATTCCCAGGCAGCGACAGACGATGCGATCCGTGTCGGCGAGGCTGGCTGTGACCATAATCAGGAACCCAAGGCAAGGAGGCAGTCTGAGAACGCGAGTCCAACTCCCCGCCGGTGACTGAGACTGAGTCTCAATATCGTGATTCTATGCGATGGGCCGGGGCCTTGGCCAGTCCCTTTCCATGGGATTTTCAGCGCGGATGGCGGAAATTCTCCCCCGCCGGCCGCTCGAACCCGGGAAATTGGGGACCTTGTTGCCGGTTGACGAGCCCGGGGATGCCGATAGGATTGGGGCGTGCAGATCTTCGACTTGTTCGGGATAGCCTTTAAAAGGCCAAAAAGAGGGGGCGATTGGATTTGACTGGGTCGCCGTAGGTGTCGGTGGCGTGCCGTGGTTGATCAGCTGGCCACGTAAAAAGCCGATCAAACAACATCTGCCGAAAAGCAGGTTGCTCTCGCTGCCTAATTAACTGGGTAGCTCTGGCTGCGGAATCCCCGTCTGAGGAGTCCAAAAGCTGGATCATCAAATTCAGACTGGCGTCGTCTCATGCCACTACAGGCGACGCGAGATTTGTCGTAGCTGGCTTAGCCAGGGCCTTGTTCGCTTGAGCCCTGTCTAGGCGAGATTTAATCGACGAAATACGCACGTAGAGGCCGTCGCCAAGGGATCACAGGACGCGGGTTCGATTCCCGCCGCCTCCACTTCGAGTGTTAGCAAGCTATTGTTGTGAAATGACTTACGTCACCATAGTTCGCGGGTAACTTTCCCACCGCTTTAGGATTTCACTCGCCGGACAGGAATTGCGAAAGTGCTTACCTCATCTGAGGTTCGAGTACGTGCGGCGCTGTTTGGCTGCGTTCCCATTTGAGGTCGTCGGCTGCATCGAATGCAGTGCCGTGCAGCGTAGTTCACTCGCCGGACCGAGGTTCGCGAGGCTGCGATCGTGACCAATCCTCGCCAATTGCTCACCACGTGCGTCGCACGACACACGGCGAACCGACGGCCCACTAAGGGCTCTGCTCCGCAGTAGGGAGCCCGACCTTTCAGCAAACGGACGTTTCTCGAAGCACAAACCGCTGCGCCACGATCCATCGGATTTCAATCCGCAGTCGGCTTGCGCGTGTCACGTATGTCCTCTCGGAGTTCGCTTAAGCTCGCCGTCGGGCAGGTCAGATCGCGACGTTGGCGGCGTAAAGGACCGCGACAACCCCGCGTCTTCCTATGACCTCACTATCTGGAACAGCGCCAACAGAGTCTCGATGGCGACCGGCTTGACGAAGTGGTGATCGAATCCGGCGAGAGGCAGCCGCCGGTTATCGGCTTCGCTGGGCGTATAGCCAGTTAGCGCACAGAGAATTTTGTCCTTGCACTCAGGCGTCTCTCGAAGACGCCTGGCGACCTCGTAACCATCCATTCCTGGGAGCCCAACGTCGCAGAGCACCACGTCGGGGAGAAAGGTCGGGGCCACTTCCAGAGCTGCCTGGCCGCTCCGCGCCACGGAGACTTCATGTCCCTTCAGCCGTAGCAGCATGCAGAGCATGTCGCCCGAGTCGATGTCGTCTTCCACGATCAAGACGCGCAGACGTGCGCCCGTGGGAACTACCATCCCGGCGTGCGACGGCGACTGCGACTCCGGCGGGTTCGCGATTGTCGGCAAGCGGACGGTGAATTCGCTGCCTTTGCCGAGACCCTCACTCGTGACGTGCACGCGTCCATTGTGCATCTCGACGAGAGTGCCGACCAATGCCAGGCCGATTCCCAGACCTCCGTGGGATCGCCCGGCTGTCGCGTCGACTTGGGTAAAGAGTTCAAAAATGTGTGGCAGCATTTCCGTTGGAATCCCGGTCCCGTTATCCCGGACTCGGACGACTCCCTCTTTTGCCTCTCGCTCGACCGTGACCCGAATCAGGCCGCCGGGGCTGGTGTATCTCGAAGCGTTGTTGAGCAGGTTCACGAACACTTGTTCCAGCCGAGCCGGATCAGCGTCGACCCAGATCGGCTCCGTGAGAAGCTCGACTGAGAATTCGTGTCTGCGTGCGTCGACGGAATGCCGCGAGGCCTCGACCGCGTCATTGACGATACTACGTAATTCCACAGGTTGCTTGTTGAGGCGAAGCTTGCCCGTCGTGATGCGGCTGACATCCAACAGGTCGTCCACAAGGCGGACCATCTGGCCAACCTGGCGCTCGATGACATGACCGGCTTGTTGCAAGATGGGGTCGGCTGACTTCACTTCGCGTTGAATGTTCAGAGCGTCGAGAATTGGCGCGAGGGGATTGCGCAGTTCGTGTGACAGCAAAGCCATGAATTCTTCTTTGCTGCGATTGGCTGTGGCCAAATCGTCCGCGCGTTTCTTTTGTCCTTCGAGAACCTGCCCGTCGGTGAGATCGTGCATCACCCGCGCGAACGATCTCAGGTGCTTATTCTCGTCGAACAGGGGCGTCAATGTGGCTCCGCACCAGAAGCGGCCGCCGTCCTTGCGATATTGCCAGCGCACGACATCGCACCGACCTGCGGCGCGCGCGATCTCGAGTTCCTGCTCGGGCTGCCCCGATTGGATGTCCTCGGGGGAAAAGAACCGGGAGAAGTGTTGCCCCACAACCTCGTCGGACTGATAGCCGAACAGGCGGCTTGCTCCCGGGTTCCAACAGACAATGTGGCCATCCGGATCAACCAGAAAGATGGCGTACTCGTGAGCGGTGTCGGCCAGCAGCTCAAAACGCTCTTCGAGTTCCTGGGGCGAAAGATGTTCTTCGGATTTGAAAATCATAGACCAGCCTCTGAATGGATGACGCATTAGTCTGCAGAGCGTCAAGGTCCTGCGCGTTGGACAGGAAAGTCGCCGCGGTCGAACGAATTCGTTCCGCTTCAACTCAGTCAGAGGTGCGATCCCAATGAGAACTGGTTCTTGTGACGGAGGACAAACAAAAGCATTAACGGGCTCCCCTAAGAGGTAGCACGAGAAACGCAGAGCGGCTGTGAGCACGGATGTTTGTCATTGCTGCTCGATCCGAATACGGATCGGTCCGTCCGGAAGATGAGTCGAGAGCCTTTCGATCTCTTGCTGCGCACCATCACGGGTCGGAAAGACCTGGGCTCTTCGCAGGTCACCGATGCTTCGAATGCCGTCGGCATTCAGCTTGGATATCCAGCCGCTGCCGCCGGAGTTGTTTGACACTTTGAGGACGTAGCCCATTGATCCGCCTCGGCTGCATGGCCGAAGTCCGTGGTTGCTGAACTCGTGAGCAGGTCTACGGCGGCTCGACTAGTGCGCGCGGACCTTTACGGATTTAAATCGATGTGTGCTTTCAACACCGGGGAGCCGTTTGAATAGTTTGTCTGCTTCCGATTTATCCAATACGACCGGCTTGCCGTTGGTGAACACGACCCTCCACTTGAGGGCATCCTGATGCATTTTGACGATGTGCCGCGTATTGACGACTTGCACTCGTTCCTTGACGTCGACGACTTGCACGAAATCGCTGTCCATGATTGTCTCTCTTCTCGTTTGGCGAGATCGATGTCGCGTTCTATGACGCTCTTCAGGCACCCGGCGCTTCGGTCGCAGACCCATAGAACTCTCGGGCACGAGCCAGCAATTGGTCTTCGGTCAGGTGATGTTCGTCCACCGCGACTGAGCCGACGATGTGTTTGGCTACATCCGCATGATGTTGCTTCAACTCGGCACGCAACTGCTCCATAGCGCTACTCGCACCGGTACCGGTTCCAAACAAGAGAATCTGTTCCGCTCCCCGCAAACATTTGGCAACGTCTTCGTAAAAACTCTTGCGCTCGGGCAGGCGCTGGCCGTTGGAATCGTCCGTGACGCTATGCAGGTGCCGGCCAAGTCCCTGTGGGTCGAACGGTGTGATCCGTTCTGGCACGGACCCTTTCAAGTCAGCCTTGAAGATCCGGGCTTCGCGGTGATCGATCACGACGAGCAGATGATGCCCCTCCGCGTCGGGGGGCGACTCTGCTATGTTCGAGCGCTCGAGGAAATGTCGGATTCTCATGAGTTCCTCGACCTCGGCGACGTCCTTGTGGCGATCGGGCTGTACACTCAGCGTCTGGCCGTTTCGCGTTATTTTCAGTTTTCCATTGGGTTCCTCTTCGACTTCGGCCAGCTCGTTCAAGAGCCCGCGCAGATCGCGCCATTCGAGATTGTGCGCCGCCGGATGAGCGAAAACCGTCTCATAAGTGCGTCGGTGCGTTCGTGTGAGTTCTGGTTGTGTCTTCATTTTCTCCTGTGGGAGTTGGCGACTTCGTAGGACTTCCTCGGAGCAAGGCGACGTGACTCGCGGCGTCATTACTCAGCGACCACGCCGACCGATTCTGGCCTGCGGGGTTTCCGCGAGAGGAAGCCGACTGACCAATTCTTTGCCAGTCTCAGTGCACGCCTGGACGCACTCATGAAAACCATGAGCCATCCTTGAGCGGTCGATGCGGGTGCTGTCGAGCGCCAAGGTTCTGCGAGGGGATAAAAAAAGCCGACGTGGCTGAACACCCTCAGGTATTCGACCACGTCGGCTTACTCGTCAACGGGCTCCCCTGGCGCTGCTGGGTTGCCCCTCACCTAGTCGTCCGACCCGCGTCGTTCGAGCGTCACCGCTTTCGGTAATTCGAGCGACAGTACCCTTATACCATCATTTGATCGAAAACTCAACGTGCACGGTCCGCGGACATGTGTTGCAGTGAATCGATCACACGGAATTGTTGTGCTTACGCTCGGACTGTTCAGGTTGTTCGTGCTGTCCGGGCGCGGCCGCCACCTCGACTGCCAGGATGGAAATGTCGTCTTGCAGTTTGTCGCCTCCGTGCCATCGCAAGATCTCCGTCAGCAGGTTGTCGATTCCCTGCCGGAGTGGATTGCCGCTCTCTCGACCAATCGCTTCTCGAAGCCTTGCGTCGCCGAACGCCTCTCCGTCGGAGTTCATCGTCTCGGTGAGGCCATCGGAGTAGAGATACAACCGGTCCCCCGCCGCCAAATGCACCGACCTCTCGCAGTAAGCTTCGTCTGAGAGGCCGATCGGAAAGCCAGGAGTTTCGAGGGTCACTGCGGGCCCGCTGGCGGGGAGGATTATCGGACCGGGATGACCGGCGGAGACATGACGGAAATCTCCCGTCGAGAGATCCAACACTCCATACAGGAGCGTGGCGAATTGCTCCGTGGCGGTGTCAAAGGGAAAGAGCTGATTGAGGCGGTCGGCGACGTCGGCCGGTGGTGTGACTTCGGGCGCCGCGACGGCAAGGTTCTCTCGATTTCGGATCAGGATTGATGATTGCTCGGACATCGGCGAGAGCAAACGGCTGAGCGTCACCGATAACAATGCCGCCGAAACGCCATGACCGCTGACATCGAGGATGTAGAGGCCAACCCTATTGCCACCAAGTGGAATGATGTTGAGCGCGTCGCCGGCCAACTCGTCACACGGTCGGTAACACCAGGCGAACTCCAGGCCGGAGACGGCCGGAGCTACGGAAGGCAGGAACGTTTTCTGGATCTTAGCGGCGGCCTCCAGGTCGCGCGACATCCGGCCGTTGATGCGTTCCAATCGGGAGTTGGATTCCTCCACTTCCACTTGCAGACGTCGGAGCTTCAGATGTGTCTCGACGCGTGCGTGCAATTCTTCCATCTGAAAGGGCTTCGTGATGTAGTCCACACCGCCGCAGGCGAACGCATTCACCTTGTCGAGATTTTCATTGAGCGCGCTGATGAAGATGACGGGAATGCCCCTGAGAGTCTCATTGGCTTTCAGATGCCGGCAAACTTCAAAGCCGTTCATTTCCGGCATATTGATGTCGAGCAGGATCAGGTCGGGAGGATCCTTCCGCGCCGCTCGAAGTGCCAGCTCACCGCTCGGAACGGGCCGGACCTTGTAGCCGCGCTCTTTGAGCATCCCGGACAGAACCTGGAGATTGGCCGAGACGTCGTCTACCACCAAGATGCTGGCGGTCTTGCCCGGATCCTTTTGGCCAACCGTGGACTCGGGCACCGGCGACTCTCCGGCGCGGCTTTCGCAGATTTCGACCGCCATACGTGACCCCTATTTTCCCAACGGTCGAGGATCCAACGCCTTGTCAGAGTCGCTCGCGATCAATCCGG
>DASRXU010000025.1:0-16289 GCA_035687365.1 Planctomycetaceae bacterium
GATCCCGAAACAGGAGCCGACGTCGGCACCAATCACGACGGGCTGTTGTGGATCAAGGGGCCGAATGTGATGGCCGGCTATCTCAACAAACCCGACAAAACGGCTGAGGTCATTCACGACGGCTGGTACAACACGGGCGACATCGGCACGATCGACAACGACGGGTTCATTCGGATCACCGGTCGCCAGAGCCGCTTCTCCAAGATTGCTGGAGAAATGGTGCCGCACATTCGCATTGAGGAGCTGTTAGAGAAGATCGTCGAAGATCCGACCGACGAGGAAGCCGAAGGCGAAGCCAAAATTGCCGTCACCGCCGTGCCTGACGCGGACAAAGGCGAGCGGATCATCGTACTTCACAAGCCCCTGGGAAAATCGGTCGACGAGATCCTGAAACAACTCGGCGCAGCCGACATTCCCAACCTGTGGCTCCCCTCAGCGGATAGCTTCATCGAAGTGCCCGAAATCCCGATTTTGGGCACCGGCAAGCTCGACCTGAAAGCAGTCAAAGAGTTGGCCCTGGCGAAGACGGCGAAGTGCGCCCCGGCCCAATCAGCGGCCACCTGACGCCGCGCCAAAGTCGTTGACAGCCAAGCCGCTTAAGTGCTATGGTTGCCGCCTCAGCCCTGGGGGATTAGCTCAGTTGGGAGAGCGTCTGGCTGGCAGCCAGAAGGTCAGGGGTTCAAGTCCCCTATCCTCCACTTTCAGTTACGCAAATCATTGTGCTGCATTGACTTGCGACTTCAAGGGACAGGGGTTAGTTGCCGCTGGCTCCGATCGAAGTCGCGTCGTATTATCTTCGACGCAAGCCCAAACGTCGTATGTAAAAGCGACGCATCGATCGATCCGTTTTCACCGACAAGTCGTGGATTGAACAAGAGCTGGAGCCGCCGAGTTTGCAGCGCAGGTGCAGCGCGAGTTTAACGACATCGGCACACGTTCGATCTTTGGTCGGCCGCCTTGTTCTCTCATGAGCAAGACCTTCTGGGTTTCTACGTTGCGAGCCGCATTGCATCTTTCGGCGTTCGGGACTGACGCGCATTTGATCACGATGCTCGTCAGCGCTCCGCACAATTCCTGATCCGTGGAGGTGAGGCACGGCGCGTGTCGATCTTCTCGCGAGGAATGCCGACGACTTGTTAGCGCTCCCTTGGGTGCTAGAATCAGCCCATCGTCAGCGGAATGCAGTCGGGTGGCCATCATCCTCTCATCGTGCGCGAAGGTGCGTTCGTGTACCTCAGCTGCCTGAACTGCGGCTGTGCGATCGACCCCACGGATTCTTCTGCGCCGGATTTGCTGCGCTGTCCCGCCTGCGGTTCAAACTTGGGGACGGACCCCGAGAAGACGTGGCCATGCATCGCGGAGGAAAGCTCACGGCCATCCGCCGTGTTCAAGATCGGCCAGATTGTCGCGCACTATAGCCTCGGGGACCGGCTGGGTGGCGGCAACATGGGCGTGGTCTACCGGGGCCACGATACCAGGCTCGACCGGCCGGTCGCTTTAAAGTTTCTCCCCGCGGCCTTCGCGCAGGATCCTGGTGCCCTGGAGCGATTCCAGCGCGAAGCGCGCTCCGCCTCCGCCTTGAACCATCCCCACATTTGCACCATCTACGATATCGACGAGTACGAAGGGCAGCCCTTCCTCGTCATGGAGCTCATCGAGGGGCAGACACTCCGGGATTTCGCCGGTCAACACCCCCCTCTGGCCGCGCTGGCGGAGTTAATCGGACAGGCAGCCAAGGCGTTGGCGGTCGCGCATGCCGCAAGCATTGTGCACCGCGACATCAAGCCCGAGAACATCATGGTGCGCTCGGACGGCTACGTGAAGGTGCTTGATTTCGGCCTGGCCCGCCGACTCCCTACCGGACCGGCCGCAATCCCCTCCGGCCAGTTGACCGAGCCGGGAGTGTTGCTCGGCACAGTGCGCTACATGTCTCCCGAACAGGCGCGGGGCGAACCCGCCGGCAGTGCCAGCGATATTTTTGCGCTGGGGATCGTCCTCTACGAGCTGGCCGTTGGTCAACATCCCTTCCCGGCGGAATCGCACGTCGGCACCTTGCACGCCATCATGGCGCGATCGCCGTTGCTGCCCACGCGGCTGAATCCGGAGATCCCCGCGGCGCTGGAAGGGTTGCTCCTTCGCATGCTGGAGAAAGATCCCCGCATCCGGCCGCAGGCTGCCGAGGTGGACGCCGCGCTCAGCGAGCTGGCCCGGAGCGTCGCTAGCCGGCCGGCCGGTGGGGCACTCTCGTTGATCCAGCGCAACACGGTTGGGCGCCAACCAGAGCTAGCCGAACTGCGCGCCGGCTTCGAGGCAGCGGCGGCCGGCCGTGGGCTCCTGCTGTGCGTCGCCGGCGAGCCGGGTATCGGCAAGACCACTCTGGTGGAGGAGTTCCTCGAAGAGCTGGCAGCGGGGGACAGGACGTATCGCCACGGTAGCGGCCGCTGCTCGGAGCGCTTGGCCGGTGCCGAAGCCTATTTGCCGTTTCTGGAAGCCCTGGATGGCCTGCTCCACGGCGCCGGCGGCGATGCGGTGGCTCAGCTAATGAAAGTTGTGGCGCCGACTTGGTATGTGCAGCTTGCGCCTTTGGCGTTGGAGGATTCCTCCTTTTCGCGCGTGCAGGAAGAAGCCAAAGTGGCCTCCCAGGAGCGCCTCAAACGCGAGCTGGCCGCCTTTCTCCAGGAAGCGGCGCGGCTCCAGCCGCTGGTGCTGTTCCTCGACGATGTGCACTGGGCCGACGTCTCGACCGTGGACTTGTTGGCTTACGTCGGCAGCAAGTGCGCGGAGATGCGGCTGTTGATGGCGCTCTCCTACCGCCCGTCCGACTTATTGTTGAGCCAGCACCCGTTCCTGCGCGTAAAGATGGAGTTGCAGGGGCGAGGTGTTTGCCGGGAGATCCTGCTGGGCTTCTTGAGCCACCCCGATCTCGAACGCTATCTGGCGCTCGAGTTTCCCGAACATGGGTTTCCGGCGGCATTCGCCGCTCTCGTCCACGCGCGCACGGCGGGGAATCCGCTCTTCATGGTCGACGTGCTCCGCTACTTGCGTGAGCGCGGCGTGATCGCCCAGGATCGAGGCCGCTGGACGCTGACTCAATCGGTCGCCGACATCCGGCAGGAGCTGCCGGAGTCGGTGCGCAGCATGATTCAGCGGAAAATCGATCAGGTCGGCGAAGCAGACCGCCGCTTGCTGTTGGCCGCCAGCGTGCAGGGATATGAATTCGACGCCGCGGTCGTGGCTCAGGCGCTGACTCTACCGGCCGGCGACGTCGAGGAACGGCTGGAAGCGCTGGAGCGGAGCCACGCTTTCGTGCAACGGCTCCAGGAACGGGAGTTCCCTGATGGCACGCTGACACTGCGCTATCGCTTTGTGCACGTGCTCTACCAGAACGCCCTCTACGCGTTGCTGACGCCGGCACGCAGGGGAGCGCTCAGTGTCGCAGTCGCGGAATCAATCCTGAGCCATCATGGCGAGCAAAGCGCGGCCGTGGCTTCGGAACTGGCCTTGCTCTTCGAGGCCGGCCGCGATTTTGCCCGTGCTGCCGATGCCTTCGCGTTGGCGGCCCAGAACGCGGCGCGCGTTTATGCCAATCAAGAGGCCGTTGCGCTCCTGGGCCGTGCCCTGGTGAACGCGGAGAAACTGCGCGGAGCGGCCCGCCAATCCCGCATCTTGGCCGTTGCGATGCAGCGGGCCGTGTTACACCAGACACTCGCGCGTTTTGACGACGCGATTGCCGACTGTGAACGGGCCGAAAAAGTGGCGGAAGAGACGGGTGATCGGGAAGCCCGGATCAACGCTCTCTGCCGCAAGGCGATGGCGCTCTTCTACAGCAAGCGATTGACCGAGACGGACCAAGTTGCGAACCAGGCCGCGGAGCTCGCCCGGCTCGCCGAGTCCCGGGCGGGGCTCGCCTTGGCCGAAGGCGTTCTCGCGAGCCAGCGCATGTGCATCGGAGATCTGGCTGCCGCCGAGTGCCATCTCGATCGCGCGATCCCGGTGTTAAGTGTAGAGGGTGAGCCCGTATCCGCTCTGGATGCCATGTGCTTTCGTGGCCTGCTCTCGGGCTGGCGATTGGAATACTCAGACGCCGAAGAGATCCTGGGACGCGTGCGAGCCAAGGCCCAAGAACTTGGCGCGAGTTTTCATCTGATTGAGGCCCATTTTTATGGTGGCATGGCACTGGGAAACCAGGGGCGCCTATCGGAAGCACTGGCAATGCTCCGCGAAGGGACACGGCTGGCCGAGCTCAACGGTGAGCGCTTTTGGCTACCGCGTCTGCCGAATACTCTGGGCTGGCTGCACCGGGAGTTGCACGATCTGGAGACCGCCCTTTGCCTGGACGCCGAAAGCGTTCGACAGGGGCGAGAATTCGGCCACCCCGAGGCCGAGGCCAACGCGCGGATCAATCTGTGCCATGTCTACCTGGAGCTAGGTGAGCCGACAACTGCTTTCGAGCACCTTCAGGAAGTCGAGCGACTCTTCGATCAAGATGTTTGGTTTCGCTGGCAGTACAACTTGCGCTTGCAGGCCGAGCTGGCGAGCTATTGGATCATCCGACGCGACCTGAAGGCGGCAGCTTCGCACGCGGCCCGAGCGCTGCAAGGGGCGGAAGCGGCGCGGTTCCGCAAGCACATGGCCTGGGCACACAAGCTGCTCGGGGAAATCGCGGGCCTCGAAGATCGCGTGGAAGATGGTCAGCGCCACTATGGGACTGCCTTAGGTGTTCTCCAGCGCCATCCGTGTCCGACCATCGAATGGAAGATCCTGAAGGAGGCCGGAGAACTCGCCCGGCGCCAGAGGAACGATTCCGCCCGTTCGGAATTCCTCGGGCGTGCGCGGGCGGTCGTCCAATCTTTGGCTGGTGCCATAGACAGCGACAAGCTACGTCACACCTTCCTGGCCGCCAAATCCATACGGGACCTTCCCTCCTGAGGAAGAGTCGAAGGACAAATCGCTCGATTGGACAATTTGGCGCGATTCTTGAGGATCATCGGGTGAAAGGGTTGATCGCGAGCGGCGGCGTTTATCTCATCAGGCCGATCTCTTTCCTTGAACGGCTCGGGGGTTTGCAGAGGACGGGCTCGTCGGCTAGTGCTGTCTCCCCTCTTTTCTCATGAATCGTAGAACCAGATCGGCGATCTCATCGGCGGCGGTATCCAAGGCGAAGTGCCCGGCATCGAGCACGTGAACCTCAGCCCTCGGAACGTCCTTGCGGTACGCCTCGGGCTCGGTCAGCTCGAAAGATAAGTCGTATTTTCCCCACAGCACCATCAGGCGCGGCTGGGTCTTTTGCATCCAGGCCTGCCACTTCGGGTAAGCGTCCACGTTAGTTCGGTAGTCGTAGAACAGATCACTCTGGATGTCCGCCTGGCCTGGCTTATTCAGGAACGCGTATTCGTCGGTCCAGAGATCGGGATCGTACTTGTCGGGGTTCGGGTCATTGCCGACGTGTCGTGTCCGTGTCGTTCCTAAGGAGAGCAAGTTGGTCCGCAGCGCCGCCTCGTGTGAGGCGCGGTCCGCCCAGAACGCACGCCTGGTCTTCCAATTCGCACCGAGCCCTTCGTTATGAGCCACGGCATCTTGCACGATGAGCGCTTCGATGCGATCCGGGTGCGCAAGCGCCATTCGAAAGCCGACCGGTCCGCCGTAGTCCTGCATATAAAGCGTGTATCTGGTCAGGTTCAATGTTTCGGTGAAATGATTCATTACGCTGGCGATGTTATCGAAGGTGTACGAGAACTCCTTGGGCGTCGGCGCGTCGCTGTGTCCGAAGCCCGGATAGTCGGGGGCAATCAGATGAAACTGCCCCGCCAGACGCGAAAGCAAAGGCTCGAACATCCGCGACGATGATGGAAGTCCGTGAAGAAGGAGCAGCGCGGGCGCGTCTTTCGGGCCGGCTTCGCGGTAGAAGATGGAGAGGCCGTCAATTTTCACGCTACGATACAAGGTAGGTTGGGCCATCGCAGGCTCCTTCGATTGAGCGAGCACAGTGCTGGATAAAATGAGCGCAGCAAACAAGACCAGCCAACTGATTCGCTGAAAGGACATGTCATTTACCCCCGCGTTTCCAAAATGACTTCGAGTTCAACCGGAGAGCCGAGCGGCAGGCTCGCGACGCCAAACACGAGTCGCGATGAAACGGTTTCTTCGCCGAAAACATCGCGAAGCAGTTCGGACGCGGCGTCGGCGACCTTGGGGTGATCGGTGAACTCGGGCGTAGCCGCGACGTAAACGCCGAGTCTGACCACGTGGCTAACGCGGTCCAAGGAGCCCAGCCGCATTTTCGTGAGGGCAAGGACATTTAGCGCCGCGGCGTGTGCCGCTTCCCGCCCTGCTTTCACGTCAAGGTCTTTGCCGACGACGCCGACGACTGTGGCGGCATGGCCCGAGGTGGCGAGCATGCCGCTCAGGAACAAGAGATTGCCTGTTTGAACCGCCGGCACGTACGCGCCGAATGGCGTCGGCGCATCGGGCAGATGAATGCCAAGTTTTGCCAGGCGATCCTCGGCAGAGTTTGTGGGCATGCCAAAAACCTCCCTTGTGCTGGCGATCAATCAGTCTCAGCCTGGACGACCGTTTTCGCGATGGCGTGTGCGACGTCGGGCGCCCGCCTAGCGAGCGATTTTACTTAAGTAGTATCCGAGGCGATTTTCGACATCTCCTGGTTTGTGGAAACCGCGATCCATCAGTGCTTTGATGGCAGCTTGAGCGGCGGGTCGCCCGAGCGAAGCGATGCACACATCCCACCCGGCGCCGAGTTCGACGTCCGGCGGCAAGCTCGTGTTGACGAGGCGCTTGGTATTGGCGATCGCCCATTTGTCGAAACCGGCGATCCGGGTCGCGAGAGCCTCCACGAATGCGTCCAATTCGGCGTCGGGCAGGGCGCGATTCACGTAGCCGTAGTCCTCGGCCTGCTCTCCCCGGATGTCTTCGGAACTCAAGAGAACCTCGAGGGCGCGGTTTCGGCCGATGAGTTGGGGCAGCCGGGCCATTGGGCCGCCGCCGGGCACCACGCCCACGCCGACCTCCCACTGCGAGAGAATGGCCTTCTCGCGGCTGGCGAAGCTCATGTCGCAGGCGAGAGTGAGCTCGCTGCCGTTGCCGGTCGCACGGCCGCGGATGAGTGCGATGGAGACGACTGGCGCGCGAGTCAGACGCACCATGACGTCCAGCCAAGGTGCCAAGCCTGTTGGACCGGCTGGCATTGCGGTCAGGTCCTCTAGTTTGCCGAGGAAATCAGAGTGATTCAGGAAGTAGCCGTCAACCGCGCTGTCGAAGACAACGACCCTGACATGTTCGTCCGCATCCAGAGCGTTCATGATTTCCTGGAACTGCCGGATCATCTCCGGTCCCATCACATTGATTGGCGGATTGTCGATCGTGACACGCCAATAGGCAGGCGACCGCTGGGTCAGGCGAAGCTGTACTGGTTTCGTAACCGTGCTCACTTGGGTGCTCCTTTGCGGTTTCACTCTTTGAAAGCCGGTTGATTGCCCTTGGCGCTCGTCGTGCCCTGCCAAGGAGCACACGAGCACTTGGGCCCATCAGCCGGCAGTAATCACGGACCACGCTGACAGGACAGAATCCGGAACTCCGTCCAGATCCATCGGAGCTACCAAGATCGTGATCGGAAGATTTGGTGCGGCCCCGAAGCCGCGGCTAAGTGAGAACCTTGCTACGCGAGCAACTTCAGCAGCTTTTGGGCCGCCGACGTTGACGATGCAGGATTCTGGCCCGTAACGAGTCGGCCATCGACGATGGAATGCGGCTGCCAAACGGGCAATTTCTCGAACTTGGCGCCCAGCCGTTTCAGCTCATCTTCAACCAGAAAAGGCACAACTTTCGTGAGGTGCACCGCTTCTTCCTCTTCGTTCGTGAAGCCGGTGACGCGCTTTCCCTTCACGAGCGGCTCTCCTTGGTACTTCACGTGGCGCAGCACTCCTGGCGAGTGACAGACCAGAGCGATCACCTTGCCCGAATCGTAGAACGATTCGAGCAAAGCGATCGACACGGGGCTCTCGGCCAGGTCCCACATTGGCCCGTGCCCGCCGACATAAAACACGGTGTCGAAGTTTTCTGACTTCATGTCGGCGAGCTTGGCGGTGCGGGCAAGCGCCTGTTGCGCCGCCTTGTCGTCTTTGAACCGCCCCATCGCGGGGGTTTGATTCTCAGGCAAATCACTCTTCGGGTCGAGTGGAGGTTGCCCTCCTTTGGGCGAGGCCAGCGTCACGTCGACACCGGCATCCCTGAATACAAAATAGGGCGCCGCGAATTCCTCGAGCCAGAAGCCGGTCGTGCGACCGGTGTTACCCAGTTGATCGTGTGAAGTCAGCACCATAAGTATTCTCATCTCGATCTCCTGCATTCCTCGGGTTTCATTCGTGCGAGCGCAAGCATTGTGCCCCGGTCCAATTTGGACCGCAAGAAACGATGCTGGACAGCGGATCAGTGGCGAATAAACGCAACCGCGCCGGTCTTTACAACCGTGATCGATCCGCGTTTGGGACAGCGTCCTTTCTCTCAACTCAAGGAACAAAGAGGTGCGTGTGCTCAGCATTCCGCCAACCGGAATGACCATTGCGCGCCAAATGCGCGCGCCCGTTCGCCAAACCGAAGCCTAACTAGCACGCACCAGACTAGAGACTTTGCAATTCGACAAGCGCTCGAATGGCTGACTTAATTGGTGTGGGCATGTGCGGCCAAACTGCAATGATGCGGCGCAAATCAGCGTCAAGCGACGACAGAACATGACAACTGAGACCGTCAGGATGCAGCGCCCGTGCAGCGCACCGTTGCGAGGTGCGGGCAGCTTGGCAATCGCTTTCGCCTGATCGACGATGCCGATGTGAGCGTACTTCATCGTCATGTTGATAAAGGAATTCCTTTTGGAGCAATTCCCGCACGCCGCGCTGATACGTCCGATCGCTGATTCCGCCATCACGGGCGACGTATTGGTTGAGCCTGATACAGTGGGTCTCTCGTAACGCTTATCTGTGCTTTTGAGCGTCAATTGAGGAGTCACGCTACCATGCTTCCGACTCAGGACCACACCCCGGACGGAACCGCCGACCGTGTCTCTCGCGGTCAGGCCGCTGTCTTGGCCCAGATAACAGCAGGGCTGACCCGGCCGACCTCGACCGACGAGGTCTACGGGCAGGTGGTGACCGCCGTTGCCGAGCAACTCGGAAGCGTGAATACCGCTCTCTGCTTCCATGACGCTGCCCGCGGCACCTTGTCGCTCCACACCTGCTACAAGCACGGGACAGTGACGATTTATGGCGCCGAGACAGGCCACGAGCCAGTATCCGTTCCGACCGTTCAGTTCCCGATCTGGGGCGTCCTTCGCGCCAAACGCCAAGCGCACATTCTGTCCGACCCGTCCTCGCTCCCTCCGTCGCGGCCTCGAGATTTTTACCTCGCCATCGGGGCGCGACAGGTGCTGTATGTCCCACTCCTTCTTGGCGAGGACCTGATCGGGTACCTGAGTACCCCGAACACCCGGCCAGAGGCGTTCACGCCGGACCAGATTGACTTAGCCCAGGCGCTGGCCAATCAGATCGCCTTGGCCGTCCGACTCGGCCGTCTTGCCGAGCAGGCAAGTGATGCCGCGATAACGGCCGAGCGAGAGCGGGCTGCCCATTCTCGTTCAGCCGAGCGGGAGGCCGCCGTCTTTGGGGAGCGCAACCGCCTGGCAAGAGAGATCCATGACACCTTGGCCCAGGCATTTGTCGGGGTGGTTACCTTCCTTGAGGCCGCTAAGGACGCAGCCGCGCGCCGGCCGGAAAAGGCCCAGGCCTGCGTCCTCGACGCCCTCCAGGTGGCGCGGGACGGTTTGGATGAGGCCCGCAGGTCGGTACGGGCCTTGAGGCCGTTGCCCCTCGACGGCGGCGACCTGACCCAGGCCCTAAATCGATTGGCCGTGCGTCGGGACGACGGCGGGCCGGCCGTCGCCGTCCACGTCCACGGCCGGACCCGTCCCTTGGCTGCCAAGGTCGAGGAAGAATTATATCGGGTCGCCAAGGAAGCGTTAACGAACAGCCTGCGACATGCCAAAGCGAGCCTGATCAGTATCGATTTAACATTCGACGCAGCCTTAATCCGGCTGGCGGTCCGCGACGACGGCGGCGGGTTTGACACGCAACTTCCGGACCCGCCGACTACGTTTGGGATAACAGGCATGCGTGAACGGGTTGACCGGATCGGAGGTACCTTGACCGTGGATAGCACGCTGGGCGGCGGGACCGTCGTGACAGTCGTCGTATCGGCCGAGGAGGAAGAGGAATGAATGGACCAACGAAAATCCGCCTCTTGATCGCCGACGACCACCCGGTCGTCCGCCGTGGGTTAACGGCCATGCTAGAGGATCAAGAGGACATGGCGGTCGTAGCCGAGGCGAGCGACGGCCCAGAGACGGTCGCCGCCTACCGCGAGCACGTCCCCGATGTCGCCCTGATCGACTTCCGCATGCCCGGCCTCGGTGGCGCCGAGGTGGTCGCCGCAGTCCGGGCGGAATTTCCGGCCGCCCAGATCATCATCATCACCACCTACGACACCGACGAGGACCTCTACCAAGCGGTGCGGGCCGGGGCCCGTGGATACCTTCTCAAGGACACGTCCCTGGACGAGTTCACCGATTGCATCCGGAGGGTAAGTCGCGGGGAGACACGCGTGCCGGAGGCGCTGGTAGCACGTCTGGCCGGGCGAGTCGGGGCTGCCGAACTCACTCCCCGAGAACTGGAGGTGCTCAAGCGCATGGCGGCCGGTCGGGCGAACAAAGAAATCGCTTCCGACCTCTGCGTGAGCGAGTCGACCATCAAAACTCACATCAATCACATCATGGCCAAACTTGGCTGTAACGATCGCACTCAGACGGTCACGCTGGCGCTCAACCGGGGCTTAGTACGGCTTCCCTGACGCTCCTCAACCCAAGGGTGGAGGCCAAGTTCAACCGTCTAGCCGATATTCGGGCCGGCATAGGTACGTCTAGAATCCCCTCAGCATAAGCGGTGCGCGACTGCTGGTCGCCTGAGGAGGGCTCGACAAAGCCTGATCGCGACTTCTTCTTCATGGCATGGCGGTCCCCGGCGCGGTGGCCGCCTTTCTCGCCTCGTCGGACAGCAGCTTCATGACCGCCAGCAAAGTCGCCGTCGACGGCGGCCTAGCTCAACTCTGACGCGAAGATTCGTTTTAACCACCATAAATAAACGGAGAAAAATATGAGCAACAACAACGGACAAAAATTAGCAGGAAAAATCGCCGTGATCACAGGCGGAAACAGCGGGATAGGCTTGGCCACGGCCAAGCGCTTCGTGGAAGAAGGCGCGCACGTCGTGATCACTGGCCGACGAGAGAAAGAGCTGAAAGAGGCCGCAGCCTTGATCGGGAGAAACGTCACGACGGTCGCTGGCGACGTATCGCGCCTGGAGGATTTGGACCGGCTCTATGCCGTCGTGAAAGAGAAGCACGGCCACATCGACGTCCTCTTCGCAAACGCTGGCTGGGGTGAAGTCGCTCCGCTCGAAACGGCGACCGAGGCTCATTTTGACAAGACCTTCGACCTAAACGCAAAGGGAACGTTCTTCACAGTGCAAAAGGCCCTTCCCCTTTTCAAAGATGGCGGCTCGATCATCCTGACCTCTTCAGTCGCCAATGTGAGGGGAGATGCAGCGTTTACCGCCTACGCTGCGAGCAAGGCGGCTGTGCGCTCTTTCGCCCGCGGCTGGACGGTGGAACTGAAGGATCGCCAGATTCGTGTGAATTCGATGAGCCCTGGCCCAATCGAAACTCCGGCTTTGGAGAACGCGGGCCTCACCGCTGAACAGGTAAAACAGGCGGCAGCCCAGTTCGCCACGGAAGTTCCGCTCGGCCGCAGAGGCAAGGCCGAGGAAGTCGCTGCTGCCGTCGTGTTCCTCGCCTCTGATGAAAGTTCTTACATCACCGGCGTGGATCTCGCCGTCGATGGGGGCATGGCGCAGGTCTAATACGGAGAGTGCAGATCAAGTTTGTGAGAGAAATCGAAAAAGATAGGGGTAGTGTGAGAGCTGTCGCGCTGAAACTTACACGATCCGATGTAAGGGAAATGGAGAGAGGCCGATGAGCATCCAAGAGAATGTCCAGATTGTGAAGGAGTTTTTTGCAGCACTCGGCCGCCGCGATAAGGAAGGTTTGCTGGCGTTGTCTGCCGAAGATATCGAGTGGATCATTCCGGGCGAGGACTGGCCGCTGGCCGGCACGCACCGCGGGCACGCGGGATTGGCGGATGTGCTTCAGAAGGCTAACGAGACGGTGGAAACTTCGTACCCAGTGCCCCCCGAGTTCATAGCGCAGGGAGACCGGGTTCTGGTCGTCGGCTTCGCTACGGGGAGAGTCAAAGCCACGAATAGGACGTTCGATGACCATTGGGTCTTCGCCATAACCGTTCGAAATGGCAAATTGACGAACGTCCGGGAGTATATCGACACGCAAGCATTGGCGCGTGCCTCCGAGATGGACGCGAGCCCGAGGGCCTGACCCGTCAAGGAAAGCTCACTGCGGCTCCTCGCGCTGATCCCAGTAATCGCGATGCCGTTTCGCGAGTGTAAGTATCTGCAGAGATTCGAGGCGTGTGCCACAGGTCGGGTTTCGGTTCGTCGAGCCGGGGCGCGCAGGTGTCGGCTGCTCCGGCGGTCGCGCCTCCGGAGGGGAGGCCCGTCGAAAAAGCCAAGTTCGGACCGTTTCAAGAACCTCGCTGCCCACGGCTTTCCGTTGTTCTGAATTACTCCCCTCCAATGTGCTCACCCTTCTCGGCTACGGAGCGTTTCATAAACAACACCAGAAGGACCAGGGCTAGGGCTAGGACGGCGCACAGAAAGAACACGTCGAAGTACGCAAGCGACGCGGCTTGCTGTTGGCGCAAGTCGTCGAGCGCTTGGATGCCCAGTAGCTGTGACCGCGCCGGGTCACCCGTCCGCTGCAGGAGTACCGCCCGGGCCCCATCCAGGAACCCTTGGACGTGTGGGTTCAGCGAGCCAAGGCCCTCACCCAGACGCGACAGGTGAAACTGCTCGCGCCGCTCTTGAATGGTCTGGGCCATCGACGTGCCGACGCTGCCCCCCTCGGTGCGCAAGAGGCTAAGTAGTCCCACGGCAGCGCCGCGGAGATGCACCGGAGTGTATTTGTATGCGGCTACGCTCATCGGCGCAAACAAGAGCCCCAGACCTAGCGTCAGCAGCATCCGCGGCCCGACCACCTGGCCAGGGCTGATCTCGAGGTTCATCCGCGCCATCCAATAGTTGCCGGCAGCCATCGCTACGAGCCCTGCCGCGATGGGCCAGCGCGCGTCCAGCCCCCGACCTACAAGAACGCCGACGATGACCATCGCGGCCAACGAGGAAACTCCCGAGGGGGACATCACCAGCCCCGAGCGGAGGGCGTCATAGCCGAACAGCCTCTGCAGCATTCCCGGCAGTGCGATGCTCGCGCCGTACAGCACTCCGAAGGCACAGAACATGATGATGCAGCTCACGGCGAGGTTTCGCTCTTTGAGGACCCGGAAGTTAATGATCGGGCTGGCGATCCGCATCTCGCGGAAGATCAAGAGGCAAAGCCCCAGTACGAACAAAATCATCAGCGTCTGAACCCGGCCAAACGGGTCGCCCAGCCAGTCCCATTCTTGTCCTTTGCTGAGCATGATTTCCCAGCAAGACATGACCAGGGCCAAAAGCCCCAGGCCAATGTAGTCGAAGTTCAGCGGCCCGCGACTTAGTTCGGCCCGCTCCTGCTTGAGGTATTCGGGGTCGTCGACCACGGCGTACGCGGCGACCAGGGACAACAGGCCGATCGGGACGTTGATGAGGAAGATCCACGGCCAGTCGTAGTTGACACAAATCCAACCGCCCAACGTCGGCCCGACAATGGGCGCGATAATGGCGGCAACTCCGAAAAGCGTCATAGCGGTTCCCTGTTTCTCGGACGGGAACGCATCGAGCAAAACGCCCTGGCTGCACGGCTGCAGCCCGCCGCCGGCCAGACCTTGGATCACCCGGAAGAAGATCATCTGCTGGAGGCTGCCAGCCAGGCCGCAGAGGGCCGAGGCGACCGTGAAGAGGGTGATCGATAGCAGGAAGTATCTGCGGCGGCCGAGGTGCGCCGACAGCCAGCCGGTGAGCGGCAGGACGATGGCGTTTGCGGCCAGATAGCTAGTGATGACCCAATCGGCATCGGTCTCTGCGGCGGACAGGCCACCGGCGATATACCGCAGGGCCACGTTCGTAATCGTCGTGTCCAAAATCTCCATGAACGTGGGCACGACGACCACGAAGGCGACGATCCAATAATTGAATGCCGGTCGGCTGACTGCTGCGGGGCTGAGTGCGATGGTACTCATGATGCGTCCTCCGGTAACCGAGCGAGGTGTGGCGGTCCTCTGTTATCGCCGGTTCAAAATCGTCGTCTCACAGTTCAGGATTTACGTTCCGTGCGGCCTTTGGGCATTGCGGCATAAGGCTGTAAGACTTCTCCCGCGTTGGAGCCGGTTGCGGCTTCCCGGAAGTACACGTAGGGCGTGACCGACAGGCCGACGAACAGGGGATTCTTGCTCGCGTCGTAGTCGGTCAGTTCGATCCGGACCGGCAACCGCTGGATGATTTTGACGAAGTTGCCGGTGGCGTTTTGCGGCGGCAACAGCGCGAGCGTCTGGCCGGTCCCCATCGTGAAGCCGGTGATGCGGCCCTCAAACTCCCGGCGACCGCCGTACATGTCCACTTCGCAGCGCACCCGCTGGCCGATCCGCAGGTCCGCAAGCTGTGTCTCTTTGAAATTGGCGTCGATCCAGATCTCATTGACAGAGCGTACGGCCATCAAACTTTGCCCGAATTGGACATCGTTCCCGGGATTGACGTTGCGGCTGGTCACGACTCCGTCGATCTCGCTGGCAATGTCGCAATAGCGCAGGTTCAACTCGGCTTGCTCCAGGTCGTGTCGGGCCTGTTCCAATGCGGCGTTGGCCTGAAGCACGCTGGGCACCTTCGGCAGCAAATTGCGCAGGATGCGGTCAATGTCTCCCTCCTTGTCGAACCGACGAAATTCTTCGAGGGCCTTGTTCGGTGTCAGGCCGGTGAATCCCAGCGGCAGTCCGAGCTGGGTCATCGTGTCCATACAGTCAGCGAGCGCGGTTCGGACTGCGGAGAAGGTCTGATTCAGGTCCGATGGCACGTCGGTCAGGCTCTCGCCTTTTTTTGGCTCGGGGGGAAGTCCGAGTGCCGCGCGCGTCTGGTGGATCGCTTCGCGGGCCTGCTTTACATTGGCCGTAGCGACCCGATATTGCTGATGGCGGTGGTCGAAGTCCTCACGGCTTATCGCCGAGGACGGCAACAATCGCTGGCCGCGCTCGTAGTCAGCTCGGGCCACGTCGAGTGTCGCTTCCTGCGTTCGCAGGTTGGCTTCCTGAGCTGCCAGGAGCGCGACCTGGCTGTCGACCTGCTCGCAAGCGCTTTGGAGCTTCCAACGTTGGCTGCCGAGTTGAGCCTCCAGGCTGCGGGCCTTGGACTCGGCGGCCGCCAGGTTTGCCTCCGCCACCTTGACGGCGGCACGCTTGAGCGCCACCTGCACCTGGAAAGGCTCTTTGTCGAGTTGGAGCAGCAAATCCCCTTTCTTCACACGCTGGTTGTCATCGACCGGCACCCTCTTCACCTGGCCGGAGACTCTGGGCGCGACGAAAGTCACGTGGCCGTTGATGTAAGCGTCGTCCGTGCTCACCGTGTTGAGCACCGTATTCACCCAGGAGACCGAGAAGTATGCGCCGACTCCGAGCGCGGCCACGATCCCGGCCGAAAGCAACCATTTCCGATAGTGATGCACCGGCGGCGCGGGAACGCGCAGTTGGGCCTGACTGATGCGTGCCGAACCGTCTGTCGGCGTGGCAGGTGCTTCATGCTTCGGGGGCGGGTCGGCCGTGGCAGTCGACCTCGCCTCGGGCGCGTGCGTGAGCGCCTCGTCGGAAGGGACTGGTGTAGACTCCGCCGAGACGTGAGCGGTCTGAGAACCGTTATTGACGAGTGTCTTCATGGTGAACTCCTATGTAGACCGTAAAAAATGTGAGGAATGCCGATCGCCCGGACCTTGTCATCAAACTCGCGCGAGCTCGGTGTAGACCCTGCCCTCTTCGTGCTCGGGAGCTAATTCATCAAGCGCGACTTCGCGAAGTAACGAGGCGGTCTCGGTGTCGAGATTGACTTTGACGACGTCCGGGCGAAACAGCAGCGCAAAGGTCCAGTCGATCACGATGCGCAGCTTTCGGGCCAAGCCCGGCGTCT
>DASRXU010000026.1:0-10343 GCA_035687365.1 Planctomycetaceae bacterium
CCGACGATCCACAGCCCAAGCACGGTCAATCCCGCGAGCGCGCCGCCGGCAGACAACAATTCGCCACAGATCTGTTGAGCGATTCGAGCGACGTGCAACGGATCGTCCGGGTCGAGCGCGACGTTGGGCGACGTGGGCATCGCGAACAACCAACCCGTGGCGAAGGCGCGGCCGTACGAGTACAGCATCATCAGTTCCCACCATCCGCCGGCGGCAAACGCGGTGGCCGTCATCACTCCCAAAGAGCGGACCGCGTGCCACGTCGACCACAAACGCCGACCGCGGGGTGAAACCGTGGTCGCACCCGATCGTCCCAGTCCCCCTTGTCGCGATCCGACGTACGGTTCGATTCGCAACAGCGACGCGAGCAACAAGACGATGACGACCACGATCGCCAGCGGACCGCCTGCGAGCAGGCAAACTCCCAGCGAGAGGCCGCCGATCAACAGGTCAATCGAGACCAGTTCGTTCGCCAGCCAGAGGTGTCCGAAAAATCCCCAAAAGGCGAAGAGAGCGGCCGACACGGCCAACGCATTGGGCCCCGCGTGTTGATACTGCTCCAAGAAGGTTCCGTGGAAGGCGGCCAAGGCGGCGGTGATGAAGCCGACGCGCCGCCCTGCCAAGCGCGACATGCAGAAGAAGCAGGCCGGAATCAAACTGGCCGCGGAAAGATAATCGAAGAGGGGCAACGCGTGCGCATCGAAGGGCAACCACCGGTCGGCCGCGGCCGAAAACCAGGTGCTCAACGGTGGCTGAAATTTGAGCAGCGTCACGCTGCTCGCCGCGGCGGGATCAACGGCGTCGAAGATGCTGGGGACGGTGGAGACTTCCAGTCCCTTCAACCGCCACTGGGCGTCGCGCTCTGAAAGCGTCGCCGCTTGCAGGGCCACGATGCCCGGCAAGAAAGTGAGGACCAACACCAGCGGCGTCAACGAGGCGGCCCGCTCGAGGATCGGAAAGGCATCCTTCGGCCGATGAGCCGCAAGCTGCAGCAACCTGGCGTCGTCGACAACAATCACGGCCGGTCCCGGCTCAGTCCAAGGTCCAACGTCCGTCCAAGGTTAGCAGGCGAAACGCGCGGTCTACGATGTCTTCGACTTTAGACCTTGGACTTTGGACTTATTTTCCCCGCTCCGCGCGTTTCCAGCGAATGATGTCGTCCAGGATGGCACCCAGCGGAATCACCGGCTTGCTGCCGATCGTCTCGGCGAGACGAGTGACGTCAGGGACGCGACGCCGCACGTCTTCGAAATCCTCGCCGTACGCGCGATGGTACGGAAGATAGTCGATCTTCACTTTCGAGTCGACCCGGCTGATGATCTCTTCGGCCAGTTGGCGAATGGTGACCGCTTCGTCGCTGCCGATGTTGAAGATCCGGCCGACGGCGGCTTCGGTCTCCATCAGACGGATGATCGAGTCGACCACTTCGCGGACGTGCGCGAAGCAGCGCGTCTGCCCGCCGTCGTCATAAACGACGACCGGTCCGCCGTCGAGCGCCTGATCGACGAATCGAGGAATCACCATTCCATAGTGGCCGACCTGGCGTGGCCCGACGACGTTGAAGAATCGCCCCACCACGATTTTGAGGTTGTACTTGCGGTGATAGGCGAGGGCCAAGAATTCGTCGATCGCCTTCGAGCACCCGTACGCCCAGCGGGGCCGCGACGTCGGTCCGAGGAGGAGATCGTCTTCCTCACACCAACGCTCCTTCGGATTCTTTCCGTAAACTTCGCTGGTCGATGCCAAAAAGATCCGCGGCCCTTTTCCCGCGTTGCCCCCCTGCACCGCCAAACGCAACAACACGTCGAACGGATAGATGTTCGTCTCGATCGTTCGTACGGGGTCGTCGGCCACCAGTTTGACCCCGACGGCGGCCGCCAGGTGATAGATGACGTCGACGCCTCGGACGACTTCGCCGAGCACGACCGGATCGGTAATCGACCCGACGCGCAGCTCACACTTGGGATGCGACACAACCCGATCGAGATTGGGCCGCTGGCCGGTCGAGAGATCATCGAGGATCGTCACCTCGTGCCCCAGCTCCAGCAGCCGTTCGACGAGGTGGCTCCCGATAAATCCCGCACCGCCGGTAACCAGACAACGTGGCATCTATTCCATCCTAAACGACAAGCTCCGGCGAGCGGCAGGTGTAAGCCTGCCGGTTCTTCGGATCAAATTGAACGAACTTGCCACGATAACGAAAGTCGCCTGGCCGGTCATCTCAGACCGCTGCGCACAGCCGGAAATGGTAAACTCGTATGGTGGGCGCGTTCGGCGAAATTAAGGCGATTCAAATTAGTCTTCGCGCATGCGACATGAATTCGATTTTGCTTATGAAAGTTTGATCGCTGGGTATTTCCTGGCCTCGCACCGTCCGAGTGCGAGCGGCCGATACCGGTACATGCCCTACCGAGCGGGTGGCCACTACAAGCTGCATTGCGCGCTTCAAGCGGGCGAACAGCCGCGGTGCACTTTCTCGGCGCATCCGAACGTGTCATTTATTGTTTTGGCTTGCCCAGAATACGGCGTGTTGGAACTGTCCGATTTCATCATCGGAGATGTCGCGTGACCTTGAGGCAGGCGCTGGGGTCAGCTTGATTCATTGGCCCAGCAGATCGATGCAGACAATCTCGGCGGAGCCCCGCAGGTAGAGCCGAGTGCCGACGACGGCTGGGTGAGAATAGACGCCGTGATCGTCTTCAAAGACCTTCCACTGGCCGGCGATTCGTGGTTTGTCGCCCGTCGAATCGACGAGCACGACTGCCCCGTCGATCGCTGTGACCAGCAACCGGTCACTCGACGCGATGATGCTGGCGTAGCCAGCAAATGCATCGTTGTCGATACGCCAGCGGGTCTTGAGTCCGTTCTTGAGGTCGAGGCAGTACAGCCCGTTCCAGACCCCGAACAGCCGTTCGCCCACGGCGACCGGCGTATGGCAATCGGGTGCGAGGTCGGGATTGATCGCCAGCGGATGGGGATCGATCTTGCCGTCGGGTCTGAAGCCGTAGAGCCGCGTGCCTTGATTCTCCGAAGAGACAACGAGCCGATCGCCGACTACGATCGGAGTGGGGACGCCGAACTCGCGCGAGATGCCCATGGGAATCTGCCAAAGCCGCCTCCCCGTGACCACATCCCAACCGCCCAGCGATTGGGAATCGTGTCCCACGACCTGCAATCGGCCTCCGAGCCGGGCAGCAAGGAAGGACCCATAGCCAGGCGGACCGCCGGGCGTTTTCCAAACGACGCGTCCCGTTTTGGCGTCGAGCGCGACGATCGATGCGTCAGCCGCGCCCGGATTCACGATCAACTTGCCGTCGATGAGGAGTGGCGAGGCGCAATAGCCCCAGGGGAGTTCAGCCTGTGGCTTGAACTCTTCCTTGAGGTCCACGGTCCACACCGTGTCGCCGTCGGCGCGCTTCACGCACTGCAACTGCCCGAAGGCGCCGGCCAGATAAACGAACTCGCCGTCGATGAGTGGAGTGGCCCGAGGGGAGTTTCCGAAATCGAGGCGTCCGGCGCACGGAACCAGATCCGTCCAGAGATCCGCGCCGTTCTTCGCATCCAGGCAGCGCCAGGCGTCGGCTTTGTCGCTCAGCTCGCGATCGGAGACGATGACCTGCTCAGGCGTCGCGGCGACTCCCCCCAGGCCACGAACGCGCAGGCCGCGGCGCCAAATGATGGAAGGCTTCGCCGAAAGCTTGGGGGGCAGCCAGGGGACTTTCCCATCGCGCGCCGACCCGCGCCAACCGTTCCAAGCGACGACTGCGGGCGATTTCCCGGGCTGTAAAGGCCCCGTTGCGGCCGCGGCTCCTCTGTCATGCGCGAGGGCCAGCGGCTCTGCGACGGTTAATTTTTTTTTGCCGCAACGTGCGCGGACGCATTGGATTGATCGGGCATCACAAACCCCAACTTCGTCTCGAGCGACTTGCAGAGCCTGGGGTGATGTGCGACGTCCAACAATGCGGTTTGAATCGCCTCGCGCGTCGATGGCGGCAGCTTGTTATTAACGAAGGCCGCCACGAACGGAACGCTCTCCGTTTCGCCGATCACGCGGAGATCGCCCTTCTTGATCGTACCGCAGCCCTCGAGCAGCGGCTTGGCATAGCTGGAGATCACGGTTGCCGACTTCGTGCCTTCCTTGAAGAGCGCGAGGATGCGGGTCGCGCCGTCGCTACAGGCCGAACACGTCTCGGGCTTTTTGATCTTGGGCAGACCCATATCCACCATCAGATTCTGGGCCGCCAGATTCTTTTCGTCGCAATCTTCGGATCCCAGGATGATGCGATATCCCTTGATGTCGGAGATTGAAATGGCCGGGTCTTTAGCGGGCACCACCCAGAGCCCCGTCTGCGTCGTCTTGCCGTCGAGCCCGGTGAGGGCCGCCACGTGCGCCACGCCGATCCCCGCTCGCTTCGTTTGCCGGCGGACGACCGAGTCTTTGCCGATGACGAGGTCGGCCCTGCCCCCGGTTTTTTTGTCGAGCGCCTCGCGCACCGTTTCGCTGAAGACGACGCGGACCGGGAAATGCAATCGGCCTTCGAGATATTTTCCGAGCTGATCGTAGTCGCGCTGCGCGTAGCCCTTCACGCAGGGGCACGAGAGCGGCAGCGCGAGCGGATCCATCACGATCACCATCAGAGGAGGCGCTGTGGAATGCGTCGTGCTCGGCTCAGCGGCGACCGCGGGTCCGACCAAAATCGCTTGCGCCGCCGCCAAGACGGCGGCCACCAAGGTGAGCGAAAAGGCTTTCATCGGCAAAATCCTCGCGTGGACGATGAATCCGAATCAGGCGCCAATCTGTGCGACGTGCACCCTTATTTTCCCACCGGCTTGGCCTCAGCCACGGTCTTGGGTTTCTCTTCAAAGATATTGATGCGCGAACCGGGCTTGTCACAACAATAAATCAGCCGCCCGTCGGCCGATGCAGCGACGGCCACATTTTTGCACCCACCCGACAATGGCCGCTTGGCCACCAGCGCGACGAAATCTCCCTTGCCGGAGAACCGCTTGACGACTCCTTCCGATTCGGCCGTAAAGATATCGCCATTGGGGCCGCAGCGAACATTCATCGGGTTGCAGCAACCACCGAAGCATTTCCCATTGTCGTCACCCGTCGCCCGACCGCCCCACTCGCCGATCTTCTTGGCGTCGCGATCGAATCGAGCAAACGAGTGCTGGCAGTTCTCGGCGACGAGCAGATCGTCTCCGTGAACCTGCACATCCATTTGCCCGCAGCAACCAGCCAACCCCTTCATGACCTGCCTGGCGGAGCCGAAATCGTGATCCATCCGCCAGACCGAGTAGCCATAGCCGGTGCTCTCTCCACAGACGATGAACACGTCCCGATCCGAGACGGCAACGGAATTGATGATTCGCATCCGAGCTGTGATCTGCTGCACGATCGAGTCGATACTCTGCTCCGCGCCCTGATCACTTTCCATCATCTTGATTGAGTTCTTGAGCTGCTCGATCGCCAGGGTGTCAGATAACGAGCGTTTTTCGGCGGGCGTCTTCTCCAAGCGATTGATGCGATTCTTGGATGCGGTGACGAACGCTTTTATGGACTGGGTTCGCTCGCGTGCTTCTTCTTCGGCCCGCTTGCGGATGACGTCTTTGTTTTTGAGGAAGTCGGCGATGTGCGGCAGCTCGAGTTTCTTGAGCAGCTTTCCGTCCGGCGAAAACTTGGCGACGTTGCCGCTTCCGGCGACGTAGACCGCGCCGTCCGAACCGACGTTGATCGACTGGGCGACGAAGTCCACCTTCCACTCTTTGAGCGATTCACCGTCTTTCGAGAGGACCCGCACTCCGCTCTCAGCCTTCGCGTCTTGACTGGCCCCGTAGCTGGATTCGTTACCCAGCAGCGCGACAATCTGCCCGTCTTTGTTCAGACAGAAGGAGAGGATGCTCAGCCGGCTGTCGGCACTGCGGACCGAAATACTCTTCTTGAACGCATGCGTGACGTTGCCGGACTCGGTCGGTTCCTTGGCCGTCGAAGACGACTTGACGCCGAATAGCGTCTCGAAGAAACCACCGTCGGCAGAGACCGTTCGGGCGTTCGCTGCAAGGCAGACCGCTGCCAGACACGCCAAAGCGAATCCACGAATAACAGAGCACGCAACGACAGAGCAGTGTCGAGAATGCGACTTCATCCCGCGTTCTCCTGTACGAGATGGACCTTCGCAGCCTGTCAGATCATCCGCGCTCACAACCGGCCAATCGATTCGATCGCGGAACCGCGAAAGTGGGCCTCAGAGAGGGGCAAAAACCTTGCGTTGGCTCACATCATACACGTCCCAAACGCCGCCGCAAGTTTTGGGAGCGGAATTCAGTTGCGACGAGGCGGCAGCGCCAGATTGGTAGGGTGTGACGAGGTCGCTCTTAGCGGACGAAGGCACACCGTCGCTTGTCGCGACTCGTTAGATGGTGTGTCTGCGCCCGCCTTCGGCGTGCTTGTCTCACCCTACACCATCCCAGCGGCCCTAGTCGGTACCGGACTCCGGCTGACGAACGCCCGTATCCCATTCGACGTTGCACGTTGGACAGTAGTAACAAAGAGGGGTGCCAACGGTAGGGCGCTCAACAGTAGGCGCGGTAATCCTTTGGCCACACTCCGGACAGTAATAATTGTGCCGCCTGAACGATTCGAATGCCCCCCACACAACCAACCATCCGACAAACGCGGCCATCGCGGACCATAACCGCGGGCCACCGACGAAGAGATAGCGCCAGCACAAGTAGAAAGCGATCAGAAGTGGAATGGCGAAGAGGATCGATCCGATCGCGAGTCCCCGACCATACGCAAAATCCTCGCGATGTTCGCGACCGTCACCGGTATTCTGAGCCAAAATCCGACCTCACCAGAGGTAGGACGCGTCGCTTAACTGTCTTGACCTGCTGGCGCCGACCTCTCCCGAGTATGCTGGAGCGCTTCTTAGCGGACTCCGGCACGCCAGGACCGCCACGCCGCTTGGGATCGTGTCCTGGATGCCATCGCTCCGACTCTTCTATCCGCCGCCAATATCCGAGCAACTCGAACCCGAAAACAGAACGAATTCTTGGCACGAGTAAAGGAAGCAGTATTCAACACTGATGCTGTAACCAAAACAACTCTTGGCGGGCTCCCCCCGTGCACTGCTATATGAGCCTTAATGGTAAGCGAACCAGGGAGTAGATCGCCACATTGACCGTTTGCACAGCAGATATCGCAGTCCCAGCCTTCGAACGCAGATTGGAAGTCAAACTTCACATCAGCGTAGGGCGACGGCGATGGAAGATCACTGCGGCTACTCGGCTGCATAAAAGAGAAAAGTGCCCTAGATCAATTCGCCGATCGGCGACGGATCTTCCAACACGGGCGTCGGGCGGCCCTGCAGGTCGAGCAGCTTGAGGGCCGGATCGATGCCGAGGCATTTGTAGATCGTCGCGTGGATGTTTTGCGGACGCACGGGGCGCGTCAGCGGGCGGTAGCCTTTCGCGTCGGTCGAGCCGATGATTTGGCCGCCGCGGATTCCGCCGCCGCCCAAGAGGCAAAACATCGCGTCGCCCCAGTGGTCGCGGCCGGGGGTTCCCATGCTGCGCGGCGGGCCGCCGTTGCCGCCGTCGTTCATCCGCGGCGTGCGGCTGAACTCTCCGCACAGGACGACCATCGTCGTGTCGAGCAGTCCGCGTTCTTGCAGGTCGCAGAAGAGAGTCGATACAAGCGTGTCGACAATCGGCAGGTTGTTCTGCATGCCGGCCTGCAGATCCCAGTGATGATCCCAACCGCCGAGATGCACCGTGACGAACGTGGCTCCCGCCTCGACGAGACGGCGGGCCAAGAGCGTCGACTGGCCCCAGGTGTGTCGACCGTAGCGCTCGCGGGTCTTGGCGTTTTCGCGATCGATGCTGAACGCCGCGCGGGCTTCTTTGCCCGAGACGAATTCGTACGCGTCGTGGTCGAACTGGTCGATCGTCGAAAACTTGCCGACGGAGTCGACCGCTCGGGGCACCCGATCGAGGTGCCGCATGAGCGACCGCCGATCTTCCAACCGAGCCAGGCTCAGTCCGGGGACCAAGTCGAGATTCTGAACTTGGAAGTTCGTGCCGTTCGGATCGCCGCCGGTTTGAAACGGATCGTACTGGGCCCCGAGCCAGTTGCCGCCGAAGTATCCGGGAACGAGGCCGATACTGGCCGCGATGGGGACTGCGATGTAGGGCGGCATGCCCGGCCGGTTGGCCCCCCGCTCGCGGGCGATGATCGAACCGATGGACGGGAATCGGCCCGACTGATTCGCCCCGTTGACTCCCATCTCTTTGCTGGTCAGCATCCGATGGCCGCCGCCAAAGTGGTCGCCCGTGCCATGAGAGAGGGAGCGGACGATCGAGAATTTGTCGGCAATTTGGGCCTGTTTGGGGAACAGCTCAGAGATTTCAAAACCCGGGACGTTCGTACGAATCGGCTTCCAAATGCCCCGAATTTCGGAGGCCGCCTCGGGCTTGAGATCGTAAAGATCGAGATGGCTTGGCCCGCCGTCCAGCCAGATCAGGATGACGGACTTTTTGCCGCCAGTTCCACTTCTAGCTCCGCCCTTCCCGCTAGGAGCGGTCGACTCGGCCCGGGCCCGCAGGACGCCGGCCAGGCCGACACTCGCCATGCCCGCGACGCCCAACTGGACAAAACTGCGGCGACTCAGGCCGTCGCAATAGCGCTCGGAACCACCGGCATCAATGCGGAAAGGCATTCCACAATTCCTTCGGGGAGGCAGGTACGAAGGCGTAAGATTTGCGGGAAAGAAGGCTTTGGCGGATCCTCTGCGGGTGCGGTGGAGGCGGACTGGCGGGTTAATCCGGTTGCATAAACGGGCGTTGATTTATAGAGATAGCCCGCGTGCCGATTCTTTGTCAAGCGCGGGCCGAGTTCCGGTCGTAAGAGGGCTCGTCCGACGCGCGGAGAATTAATTTCGAGTTTTTCCCAATCGGAAGCAAACCGCGCAGATCCTGGGCCTTCCAGACACCGTTACAGTGAGAGTGGCCCGGGACGACGCGTGGTGCGGCGTGCCCGGGTGCGAGTTTTTCGAACTGAGCCAATCAAGCGCGAGACGCGGGGGTGCTGGCCATCGCGAAGGGAATCTTGAAATGAATTATTTCAGCCGTCTGACCGACATTGTGACCTGCAATTTGGCCGAAATGCTGGCCCGCGAGGGAGACCCGTCTACCGCATTGCGAAAGATCATTTCGGAAATGGAGGAAGGCCTCGCCGGCGCTCGCCGCAGTGTCGGCACGGCGACGGCAAACGAAGAACGGCTCGGCCGCGAGATCGCCGAACTTGGTGGCCAGGCGGAACAACTGACCGACGAAGCCCGCGACGCCCTGCGCAATCACGACGAATCGGCGGCCCGCATCGCCCTGATTCGCAAACAAGAAGTCGTCGACGTGGTCGGCGGCCTCGAGCAACAGCACAAAGCGGCTTGCGCCACCCGTGATCACCTGAATACGACGCTCCGCGCGCTGGAAGCTCGGCTGTCCGAAGCTCGCCGTCGCCAGCACGAGCTGCAAACCAGCGCCAAAGCGACCGTCACCGGTTCTCAATCGTCCCACGCCAACCTGGAAGAAGACGACCCGCGAACCCGCGCGATCGACGACGAGCTAGACGCGTTGAGACGCGAGCTGACCGGTCTCTAAAGAGCCGCGCACGCAGTAAGCGGTGTTCGTTCGTGTCGGCACGCAAAGGCGCACGATTGATGTCGACCCCCGAAAAACGCCTCGCTACCAGCGACGAAGTGCCGCGAGCGGTCGAGTATCTGATTCAGCTCGTGCTGCGCGGCGTCTTGTGGGTGATGTCGTTCGGTTTTGGAGTCGGCGCGCTGGTTTGCTTTCTCGAACACTGGCCGCTTTATGTTTCGATTCCGCTCGCGGTTGTGTCCCTGCTGACGGCGATCGCCGGCTGGGCAATCAAATCGAGTCCCGGCCGCTTGGTGCTTAGCACGTCCACGCGAGACGTCGGCATTCTCGTCCCCCGCGCGGACGGCGACGCCGTTTCCGAACGCGATGCGTGATTCCCTGGGCGACGCGGTCCCGTTCGCAGCTCGCTAAGGGTCACGGAATAAGGCCACTTACTTCTCTTTTCGTGGTGGGTGATATTGTTCCAATGTTGATCGATCGTGAGGATTTCCATGCGAACGTGCTATACGGTATTGGATAGCCATATATAGCCTTGACGATGGCTTTGCTCGTTCGTAGCTTGCAGGTGATCTTTGCCCCGCTTCCTTACCCTGCAAGCGAGTCTCCCCATGGCTGTCGGACCCGCGCGAGTTTTCGGCATTCTCTTTGATGGTCAGCTCACCCCGGGAAAGACGAACTCCATC
>DASRXU010000027.1:0-7588 GCA_035687365.1 Planctomycetaceae bacterium
TCGAGCTCGATCAGGGGGCCGACGCCTTTCGCTTTGCCGTCGTCTCCGACCGCACGGGCGGGCATCGGCCGGGCATTTTTTCGCGGGCCGTGCGGATGATCAACCTGCTGCAGCCCGAGTTCGTGATGTCGGTGGGCGACCTGATCGAAGGTTACAGTGAAGACCCGGGACAATGGGCCATCGAGTGGTCTGAATTCGAGTCGAAGGTCGATGACCTGCAGATGCCCTTCTTCTTCTGCACGGGCAACCACGACATGTCGAACCTGCCGATGAGCGAAAACTGGAAGCGGAAGTTCGGCCGCAGCTACTACTCGTTTTTGTTTCGCGGTGCATTGTTCGTGGTCCTCAATTCAGAGGAGGCGCGGCCGAAGGAAGTCAGCTATCAGTTCAGTCCCGAGCAGCAAGAATGGTTGCGACAAACGCTGCGTCAGAACAGCGACGTCCGCTGGACGTTCGTCTTCTTCCACAAGCCGGTGTGGCGCGAAGCGATGGGCGACCCGGTGGCCCAAGGTTGGACGCCGATCGAAGACGCCTTGGCCGCCAACGATCGGCAATACACGGTCTTTGTCGGACACGAACATAACTACGCCAAATTCATTCGCCACGGCCGCGAGTATTTCATGCTGGCGACGACGGGCGGCGGCTCCAAAATGCGGGGCGTCGAGTATGGCGAATTCGACCACGTCGCCTGGGTGACCCTGAAGTCGGGCGCCCCGGTGATCGCCAACGTTCTGTTGGACGGAGTGCAGCCCAACGACGTGCGCACCTCGCGCGACCTGCCCCGTTTCGACATCCCGAAGCCGCGTCGCCCGCGTCGAGTGCCAGCCGCCGTCGGTGGATAGCGCACAGCTGGCGGACGTTCGCGACGTGACGCGCGACGGAGCCTAGCCTTCGGAGGCGATCTTGTTCACCGCGCCTTCGATGGCGCTGCAGTATTGCGAAAGCTGCTGAAAGACGTTCTCGGTGAAGGTCTCGGTCTCGAGGATGCGGGCAGCTTGCGTGCGCAGGGTCACGTCTTCAAGGGCTCGCTCGTCGGGCGGTTCGCCGTTGATCGGCCGCACCAAGCGGGTCAGTTCGAGGCACTTGGGAATGAACGACTGATCGAGATGCTCCGACAACTCGCGGCTGAGGCGTTCGGCCTCGACGAGCATCTCGCGAAGGCTCAAGCTCTGCATCGGTCGGTCGGCCATAAAACTCTCGTTCGGCGGTTTCGCGTGTCGGTTTGTTCATTACATCCGACGGCGGGTGATGAGGTCAAGCACTTGCCACTTGGCAGGAGCTGATTACCGGTTTGTTTGGCCGTCTGAGCGAGCGGCAAATACTGCCGATGTGGCACACCTCGTGCATTAATCCGTCACGCTCCCGGGGTGAACCGGACTGGGCCAACACCCTGGGAGCCAGTTGGCGACGCGAAGCGTCTTTTACGGTAACAGCTTACGGCAGATCGCTGCCGGACAGCCCGCAGGGAGCGCGGACTTTCAGTTGTTACAAAAGCGTCGCGCGCTTGAAAGATTTACAAGTGCAGGCAGGGAGGCCTGACTCGTGTTGTGTCGGAATCCTGTGATTGGGATCGGCCGACCCCTTTGTTGCGGCGGCATCGCTCCGCCCGCACCTTTCGCTCGCACGTCTCAATTCCCCTCTGGCTCTGCCCTCCCGCATCTCTTCCCAGTCCCTGGGCGATTCCGCATTTGCTGCGTTCCGCAGCGCTCTGGAGCCTCGTTATGAACGCGTCCATTCTCGTGCTCAGTTTGGCTTCGCTGGCCGCCGCTCCCCAACAAGATGTGCTCTACGACTTCTTCAGCACGCACTGCGGCCCGTGCCAAATGATGATGCCGATGGTCGAGCGGCTGCACGCGGAAGGGCATCCGATCGTGAAGATCAACATCGACGATCGGCCCGACTTGGCGCAGCGCTTCGGCATATCCGTCGTTCCGACCTTTGTGTTGGTGGTCGGCGGACAGGTGCAACAAAGCATCTCTGGCATGCAGGAAGAATCGACGTTGCGGAACATGCTCGCACAAATTCCCCGACGCGCGCCGCGCGCTCCGGAGCGACCGGCTCGATCCTCGCGCTCTTTGCCGGTCCGCCTGGCTGATGACGAGACCAAGCCCAAATGGAATTTCAGTCTCCCGCTGCCGCCGTTCTCGTCCAACTCCTCCAAAAACACCGGCATGGTGCAAATCGATACGCCGAACGCGGGTCGCCGATCGCCGACCGCTTCGGGCACTGTGCTGGCCGACAACACACAACCCGACAGCGGTGTGCCCGAGCGCAGCGACCCGAGCGTGGCGAGCGACCGACGTCAAGATCTGCCGATGGACTCGAGCGTCGCCGGGCCAGACTCGGTCGTGCGAGGGGCCGCCCCGCGCTACTCGAACGAGCCAGAAGCCTCGCCAGATCCCGCCAGCGTTTCCCTGTTGGCTTCCAGCGCTCGAATTCGAGTTACCGATGATGGAGGTGTGTATTTCGGCTCGGGCGTCGTCATTGATGGAACGGCCGGTAAGAGCATCGTGCTGACGTGTGGCCACATCCTGCGCGACGTCAAACCCGGCAGCCAGATCGAGGTCGATCTCTTTGGCGGCAAGAACTATCACACCTATCGCGGCTCGATCGTCAAATTCGATCTCGATGCCGACGTCGGACTGGTGATGCTGCAAACGCCTTCGAGCGTGACGGCGTCGCCCGTCGCTGCCGCCGAAAATCAGGTCATGCGAGGCCAACGCTTGGTGAGCATCGGATGCAGCCGCGGCGAACTGCCCAGCATCGAGCGGCTGCAGGTGACCATGCTCAACCGGTACGAAGGTCCCGACACGATCGAATGCAAAGGCGTGCCCGTGAAGGGTCGTTCCGGCGGCGGACTCTTCACGATGAACGGCCAGGTCGTCGGCGTGTGCACTAACGCTGATCCGACCGAGGGCAAAGGCGTCTATGCCGGTCTGAAGCCCATTCATAAACTCCTTCGCGCGGCTGGATTGGAAGACCTGATCCCCGGCTCGCGTCGGACTCGCGGACGAACGGTCGACGTCGCCGCCGCGCCGCCGACAGCTCCCACCGAGGAGCCGGCCCCCGCCAAGCAAGAGCTGGAATTGGCCCAGATGAAACAAGCCCGCGTCAAACACACCGCAGCCGAAGCACTCGGCGAGGAACCCACCGCCCGGGCGGAAGCCGAGGCCGTCCCCGCGACGGAAGACGCCGAAGTGATCTGCATCATTCGACCCATTCATCACACGGGGAACAGCAAGGTCGTGATCATCAACCGAGCCAGCCGCAAGTTCATGAAGTACTTGACGGGCGAAGCGAAAGACCAAGTTCCGACCACGCCTGGCGCCGAATCTTCAGTCACGGCCACCGGCTCCGACGACCCCCGCGGACAACAATCGGTCAGCACAGCCAGCACCCAAACGACCTCCGCCTGGAAGCCGACTTCTTCCGCGGCCCGTCTGCAGACGCGCTAGATCGCTCCGGCCGACTGATGTGTCCGGACCGCCGTCTTTCCCCCTCTCCCATTCCGATGGGAGAGGGTTGGGGTGAGGGCTGACATCCTCATCTCGGGACCAGTTCGAGTCCGGTCCCACACTAGGTCCCAGTCGGAGAAAGTGTCCGGACCTAGTGTCCGGACCTGATTCAGCTTTCGTCGCAACGGGCTTTCTGTTCCCGAGTTAATTCCGGTCCGCTTCCCACCAGAGGTCCAACCGGGCAACCCGGTCCCAGTTATTCGAGTCCCGTCCCAGTCTCGCGCACGACCTTCAGCCCCAAAGGGGCGCGATCCTAAAGCCCAGGTCGTAGCACAGCGAAGGCCTGGGATCCCGATCCGTTCGAACAAATCCCCAAGCCCCAACGGGGCGGGACAAATTCCACTGAAAAGGAGCGGGACCGGACCTGTTAGCGCACGTGTCCGGACCTGATTCCGGTTTCATCGCAAACGAATTTCTGATCGAGAGTTAACTCCGGACAGTCTTTCCCAGGAATAGGGTCCGGCGTGAAAGCCTTCCTATATCAGGAAATCCTTCCCACCCCGCCGTGAAAACCCGCCGTCGATAACGCGTTCAAAGCCTCAATTGCCTGACGCGAGCCAATCGGTACTCCGCGCTGCGGATCGCAGGAAAGGGTGGGGCTTCACACCGACAATTCAAAATAGGAGGGCGAATCGTCCGCTTCGCCCCCCCTAGATGGTTTTGGTCGTTCAGTTGCTTTGCGATGACCGTTTTGGCCGCGATCGATTCCTGACGGCTGTTGAAGCACGTTCAGACGGAGCGCCCGCTGCGATCCACTGCTGGAGCGTCGCGATTTCCTCTGGCAACAAGCGACCGACGTTCCTCGGCGGCATTTCGCCATCGCGCACCCGCTTGAACACCAGGCTTTCATCAGGCTGACCCGGCACAAGGCCCGGCCCAGACTCGCCTCCCTTGAGGATCGTCTCTCGCGAACGAAGATCCAGGCCAGATTCCTGCCTCTTTTCCCCGTGGCAACGGACGCACTTCGCCTTCAGCAGCGCTTGTGCGCGATTTGCAAGCGCCGCTTGGCCCGAAGGCGCAGGATCCGAAACGGCAGAATCCGTTGGCGCAGGTCCCGTTGACACGGGACGCGACAACGAATGGTCCTTAGGCGTCGGGGCTTCAGTTGCAGGCGTCGTCGGTTCGGAGGCTTCAATCTCAGGGGTTGTGGACGCCGGGGCCGAGAGGTTCGCAGGAACAGAGACTCGAACGCGATAGGCTCTTCGCACAAGGCGAACACGGCCGTCCTCGTAGACAGGCACCCAGCGGATGCGAATGCGCGTGGGCGGGGCATCTTTGACGTTCGAAGGGCCGCCATGGCAGGCGTCGCACGGATCGCAGGCCGTCGCAACTGAGACATCACCCAAGTTGCCCGCAAAACTAACGACCGCCACGCAAACCATATATTTAAATTGTCGTAACATTGTCATTCTCCCTTTTTCTCTTAAGGGCCGTGATCTCTCGCTGGCCTCGCCTCGATAAGGCTCGTGGGGGGGGGCGACCGTTATCGGGCCCCGCCATTCAAGGCGCAAATGGGTCACGGGTGTTACGAGGGCACCCGAATTCTGAGCCTGCGATGCGAACTGAACCCAAAGCGCGGGCCGCCCGTCTTTTTTTTTGGACCAAGACGGAAAGGAGAGCCTACCGTTGTTCGTTAGCTATGGGAGCGCTTGGGTGTTCGGTGCCAGCCGGTGTCCCGGTCCCGGCGTTCGCGTCCCGTCCCGCAGTGAGTCTCTGTCGAGTTAACTTGGGTCCATTTGTTACTCGAAGACGGATCTGGGCCTTCGGGCGCGTACCACGATCGTGATCGCGCGCCGGACGGATTCATTCAGCGTACCACCAGAACGCCAATCCACCGACGTCGCGTTTCTACGCGCGTAGAAATAACTCGGAAGCTTTCGCGAGCAGGGTTGCCGCGGAGCGTGTCGGGCACCCTCCTTTCCGGACGCCTCCGTTACCGGGGCCCAAATAATCATGGGCGATCTTGGAAGACCGGATGAGGCCCCTCACCCCCAACCCCTCTCCCGCGAGGGGAGAGGGGAGAAGATTCGCACGCGGCGCCGGCGTGCTGACCGAGCCTCCGGGGTTTCCGCAAAGCGGGGCGCCCCGGCCACACACTGCCGCTTGTGTAGCCAGGTTTTCTTGCGGCCCGTTGTTCGAGCCGTTAACGTCGATACCTGCGACGTGAGCAGTGGGGCGCGCATTTCCACGGACGGGAAATCGGGAACTGGGCCTGATGTCGGATCTGCAGCAATCTTTGCCGAGCACGCCCCGACGGAATTTCCTCGTCGCGTCCGCCACCGGCCTGGCCGGAATTGCCGCCGGGTCGCGAATTCTGCCTGCGGCCCCGAGCACCAGTGGTGCCGGGACCGCGCGGTCGACGATCCTCTTCTTTCTCTGCGGCGGGATTTCGCACGTCGATACCTGGGACATGAAACCCAATGCTCCAGCCGAGTATCGGGGCGAGTTTCAGCCGATTGCGACTTCGGCACCCGGCGTGCGGTTGTGCGAGCATTTGCCGCTTTTAGCTAAGCAAGCGCACCACATCGCGCTCATCAACTCGATCGACGGCACGGTCAACACCAACGACCATCACGCGGGCTACTATCACAACCTGACGGGTCACGTGCCCGATCCGACCTTCTTGTCGTTGGGCAACAATCGCACGCCGTTCGCCGACGACTGGCCCTACATGGGTTGCGTGGTCGCCGCGAAGAGGCCGTTGCGAGATGGGATGCCCAACGCCGTCACGCTGCCCTGGAAGCCAAGCCAGTCGCCGTACACGCGGCCAGGACAATTCGCGGGCAAGCTGGGCGTGCAATACGATCCGCTCTACGTGCTCGGCGATCGCCAGCGGCCGACGCAGTTCCGAGCGCCCGACCTGGTGCTGTCGAGTGAAGTGCCGACGCGCCGCCTGTTCGCACGTCAGGGTTTGCTCGCGGGACTCGATGCGGCTCGGCGCGACCTCGATGCGTTCGCCAAAGTCCAGTCGTGGTCGACGCAGAACAATCGGGCGGTGACGCTGTTGTCGTCATCGAGCACGCTCAAAGCGTTCGACATCGAGTCGGAATCTCCCGCACTCATCGAGCGCTACGGCCGCACCGTCAATGCGATGAGCCTGCTCGCGGCCCGCAGGCTGGTCGAGGCAGGCGTGCCATTCATCACGGTATTTTGGTCAGAAGAAGACGAACTCGTCTCAAAGAAATGTCTGAGCGGCGGCGGATGGGACACGCACGGCAATAATTTCCGCTGCCTCAAAGAAAATCTGCTTCCCGAGTTCGACCGTTGTTTTTCGGCGTTGATCGAAGATTTGTCGATGCGCGGCCTGCTCGATTCGACGCTTCTGATGGTCACCAGCGAGATGGGACGTAAGCCGAAGATTGGCGACGTGCGCAGCGGCGCGACAATTGGTGCCGGACGCGACCACTGGACGCATTGCCTGACCGACGTGCTCGCCGGCGGCGGCATCCGCGGCGGCCAGACTTACGGCTCGAGCGACCGCTTCGCCGAGTATCCGGCGGATAAACCCGTAACTCCCGCGCACGTAGCGAAGACCGTCTATCACGCAATGGGCGTCCGCGACCTCATGGCCACCGACCGCCAGAACCGTCCGTTCCATTTGCTGGACGAGGGCGAAGCGCTGACGGAGCTGTTCTGAGGGCGCGACTAATCGCCGTTGTGAACAAAGCGCCGCTCGCCTCATCACGTTGCCGGTCCTGCCCGAAACCGATGCGCGTGGTGCCGGCCGGTTCAGGATTTATCGTCTTGACACGCTGCCGGGGACCCATCGGGTGGGCGACGCCATTGGAAGTGTCGGGTCACCGAAGAACATGAACTTCATCCCCTGGAAGAAAGTGCTCGGCGGATACCAAGTGTCGGTTGGCACCAGTTTGGCGAGATGCTCTTTTTCGTAATAGTAGCGGATGGCACGCGCCCAGCAGTCGCCGACCAAGGGGCGTTGCGATTTCTCCAACGCGAGCAAGAATCCCTCGAGCAGCGAATAGGCGCACGGCTGCGCCCCCGTATTGCAGCCGATGTAGACGACGGCTCCATTCGCCGACTGCTTGATGAGTTCCTCTCCGATGCCGCTGCGA
>DASRXU010000028.1:0-5203 GCA_035687365.1 Planctomycetaceae bacterium
CCCGGGGTGCAGCCCGCGAGACCTGACGCGTCGCAGGTCAAAATCACTCCGCGGACTCCCTTTGCGCGGAAAATCGAGCGCAGCACCGATCCGGGAAGATGATGACCGTCGGCGATGACACTGGCCGACAGCCGCGAGTCCCCCAACTGCTCCCAGATGTAATTCGGATGGCGACGAATCAAGGGATGGGCGCCGTTGCCCAGGTGAGTACTGAGGCGGGCGCCGGCTTCCACGGCCTCGGCAATCTGGGGTCCTTCGGCCGCCGTGTGACCGAGCGAGACGGTCACTCCCGAGGTCGTGGCCCGACGGATGAAGTCGATCGCTCCGGGAAGCTCCGGTGCCAAGGTGATTAGGCAAATCCGGCCGCCGGCCGCCGTTTGCAGGCGCTCGAATTCGGCCCAATCGGGCGGCCGGACATGCTCGCGGGGATGCGCTCCACGCGGCCCATCTTCCGGCGAAATGTACGGCCCCTCGACGTGAAAGCCGGGCACCATTCGTGCGGCCCAGGGCTCCTGTTCGCAGGCCTGTCGCAGGGCGGTCAGGGCGCCTTTCAGCACTTCGAACGAATTGGTGATGACGGTCGGGCAAAGCCGCGTCACGCCGAAACGGAAATGCTGCTGGAGCACTCCTAGGACTTCATCGACCGTGATGCCTGCTTTGCCGAACCACGTGCCGCCGTAACCATTAATCTGGAGATCGAACAGTCCCGGGGCCACGATGGGCCACTCTTCGGCATCGCGGGCTGGCCAGGCCGGTTCGACGGCGGCAATCCGTTCGCCCTCAACGGTGATTCGCACAGGCTCGCCATTTTCGTAGCGGCGGCCGTGGAGCGTCAGCATCCCAGTCCTCACGCGGCTGGTGCCACGTCGAGAGAGGTTTCACTTCGCGGAGATGGCCTGCTGCAGCGGACGCAGCACGTGGTCAACCACGTAGCCGTGCATCAGCTCGTCGCATTGCTCGCGGAGCTTGAACAGGCTCTGCTCGAAGGACTCGACCCCTTCGAGTCCGCCGTATTGGCGCACCGTGAAGTAGACGCTGATCTGGTCTTCCGCGAACTCGCCGCGGCGAACCTGGTAGGCGTTGGTCCGGGTCTCGACCATCAAGCGCGCCTGCCGTCGGCATGTCTCATCGAGACTAATCGTGATCGACGGCTCATAGTTGAGAACCTTCGCCCCCGGCACGCTTACCATGCCGTCGAGCGCCGGCCCCGCGCCGAGGGCCTCGGCCACCAGCTCATCGTGATTGCCACGGTAGCTGAAGTCGAAGCCCATCATGTAGTCGAGGGCCTCGCATTCGATCGGGCTGACCGAGAGCATGTAAGGCGCCAGCCGCAACATGAGCGCGTGTTGCTCGACGGCCGAATCGACATCCATGGGATCGATCACGCCGCTGCAGATGCGGCGCGGCTCGAGGGAGATCCAGCGCTGGTGTGGCTGATCCTTGTCCTCTTCGAGGACAAAATCGCCATTCTCACGCGTGTAAAAGTTCCGCATGCTCGGGTACTGTTTCTGGATTCGCTCGAAGAAACCCAGAATCGTCTCGCGCCCCTGCGGAAGAGTCATTTCCGTGTTGAGGTTGAGATTGATGTAATAGTCGTCGGCGAGCGAACTGTACACGTTCATAATCCGACCTCGACGATTCTGCGTGCGGAACCCGGATCAAACGGCCAGAATCAGGCCGATGGGCGCATCCTCGAACGAGTGCCTAGCCCTACAATCAGGCTCGGTCTGTCACGAGCCTCACCTATTCTATAAGGGGTCGACGTATGGGTCAAAGACCGACCGCCACCGTTCGCCGAGCGGCTCGTTCGCGGAGCGCCGCGCCTGCGGAGCCTCGACAAATCCAGGCATCGATCTTCGCGACGGCGCTCGGATGGATCGGAGTCGCCGGCTCGGGAACCACCGTTGTGGCCCTCACGATTGGACACGCTTCGGCGGACGAGGTTCGATCGGCGCTGGCTGCCCAGATTTCGATTCCGGGCAGAGCAACTTCTGACTCTCACCCCGGCAATCGAGACTCTTTAGTGGAACGCGATTGGTATCCCGAGCTGCGCCGTGCGCTCGAACGGTATGCGCAGGGACAGTTCGTCGACTTGAGATCGTTCAAGATCGACCTCGGCCGCACAACGCCTTATCGCCAGAAGGTGCTCGAGACGGCACGTCGGATTCCCTACGGCAAAACGATGTCGTATGGCGAACTGGCCGCTCGCTCTGGCAAGCCTCGCGCGGCCCGCGCCGTGGGAAGCGCGATGGCGTCAAATCGCATCGCACTCTTGATCCCGTGTCACAGGGTGGTTGCCGCGGGCGGAGCCATCGGCGGATTCTCTTGCCGCACGGGTGTTGAACTCAAACAGCGACTGCTGGAGATGGAAGCCTCTGCGGCGCGGGGCAAGTCGCATGGCACGGGCCCTGCCGCGCCCCTATAATTTCGGCACTTAACCGCGAGAAATGAGTGCAGCCGCATGATTGTCGACCACGAGCTACAACCGACGCACGACCTGAATGTCCGCAGTACGGTGCCCCTCATTGCCCCGCGCGCTCTGCGTGAGGAGACGGAGGCTTCGCTCGCGGCCAATCGCACCGTGGTCGAATCGCGGGAAACCATCAAGCGGATTCTGAAGGGCGACGATCCGCGGATGTTCGTGGTGGTGGGGCCCTGTTCGATTCACGACCACGGGACCGCGTTGGAGTACGCTCGCCGGCTCAAGCGCCTCGCCGACAAAGTCGAAGACCGAGTCTTTCCGGTGATGCGGGTCTATTTCGAGAAGCCGCGGACGACCCTGGGCTGGAAGGGGCTGATCAACGATCCGCACCTCAACGACACATTCGATATTGCAACTGGCCTGCGACTGGCTCGGACGATCCTGCTCGAGATTGCCGAACTGGGCGTCCCCGCTGCGACGGAAATGCTCGAGCCGATTACGCCCCAATACATCGCCGACTTGATCACGGTCGCTTCAATTGGCGCCCGTACGACCGAATCGCCCACCCACCGACAAATGTCGAGCGGCCTGTCGATGCCCGTCGGTTACAAAAATGGGACCGATGGAAATCTGCAAGTGGCGATCGACGCCCTCGTCGCCGGCCGCGGCTGTCACAGCTTTTTGGGAATTGATCCTGACGGCAACACGTGCGTCATCAACACCACCGGCAACCCCTGGGGACACTTAATCCTGCGCGGCGGCCGGTCCGGCCCGAATTACGCTGCGGAGCATCTCAAGGCGGCAGCCGTCCGCCTCAAGGAAGCGGGAGCATCGCCGAACCTGGTCGTCGATTGCAGCCATGCGAACTCCGACAAGGATTATCGCCTCCAACACGTTGCTTGGAACGACGTCGTCGCCCAGCGCGCGGCGGGCAATTCGACGATCGTCGGGCTTATGCTCGAAAGCAACCTCAACCCGGGATCACAGAAACTGACGGGAAATCGTGCTGATCTGAAGGAGGGAGTGTCGATCACCGACGGCTGCATTGGCTGGGAAGAGACCGAATCGCTCATCCTCAGCGCTTATCGCCGCCTTGCGGACGCCGCCAAGTGAGCGGTGCCTGGACTCCGTTACGCATCGGTGCGATCGATGTCGGCTTTCCGGCCGTGCAGGCCGCGCTCTCCGGCTACAGCGACTGGCCCATGCGGGTGATCGCCCGCCGGCTCGGCGCGCCCTATACACTGTGCGAAGTGCTCCTCGATCGGTTCGTGCTCGATCAGAAACTGAACCGGGCGAATCGGCGGCAGTTGAAGGTGACCGACGAAGAACATCCCGTCGGCGGGCAACTGATGGGAGCCGAACCCGAACAGTTCGCGCCGGCTGCCTTGAAACTCGTGGAAGCCGGCTTCGACGTCGTCGATATCAACTTCGGTTGTCCGGTGAAAAAGGTGCTCGGCCGGTGTCGGGGCGGGTTTCTGTTGAGCCAACCGCGGACGGCCTTGGAAATCGTCGCCCGCGTCCGCGAGATCTTGCCGCCGCAGATTCCCGTTACCGTGAAGATGCGCCGAGCCCTCGACGATACTCCGCAGAGCCGTGACAACTTCAACGAGATCTTCACGGGTGCGTTCGAATTGGGCGTCGCGGCGATCACGGTGCACGGTCGGACGGTTGTGCAGCGGTACGTCGGACCTAGCAACTGGGACATCTTGGCAGACATCAAACGCCAGGCAGGTGATCGGGTCGTGCTGGGAAGCGGCGATTTGTTCTCCGCGAAGGCCTGCATCGAAATGATCGCGCGCACGGGGCTGAACGGCGTCAGCATCGCTCGCGGGGCGATCGGCAACCCGTGGATTTTCGGGCAAGTCCGTGACGCCGTCGCGGGCAAGCCGATCCGTTGGCCCAGTCTCTTCGAGCAACGTGACGTGCTGGCCGAACACTTCGCGCTCTCACGCGAGACCTATGGCGATCAGCGCTCGTGCGCTCTGATGCGCAAGTTCGGAATCAAGTACGCGCAGCTTCATCCGCATGACACCGAGGTGTCGCGCGCGTTTGTCGCCGTCAAGAGCCCGCAAGAATGGCACGACGTGCTGACTCGTTGGTACGGCGAAGACGCTCCCGGCCGGGAAACTCAGTCGCACGGAGATCTTGTGGAGTGCGCACCTTGCGAGGCGCTATAATCTGAGACAGCGCACTTCACTCGTTACGCGTGCCGGTCGCGGTTTCGTCACGACACAAACGCGTTGAAACGACCGGCAGGCAGGGTTACACTCGGAACTGGCTTTTCAGCCGTTCCCTTCGGCCCGAATCAATGAGTCAGCCTTCGATCAAGATCTTGCTGATCGAACGCGATGCCGACCTCGGCCGGGCGACTCGCGATCTGTTGGACCAGGCTCAGCGAGTCAATTTCGACATCTTATTCGCCGAGACCGTCGAGTCGGGTTTCGCGCATCTCGCGCAGGGCCCGATTCAGGTCGTGCTGATTGACGTCTCTCCGCGAAACGGCGGCGTTGGCGTGCTGGCTCGAATCCGCGAACGGGCCCCCGACGCCGCGCTGGTTGCGCTCTGTGACCTCGAGCACGAGGACGCCGCGATCGAATCGCTGCAGCAAGGCGCGCAGGATTACCTGATTCGTAACGACCTCAAGGCGAGCGTCCTCGAGCACGCGATCCGCTATGCCGTCGGGCGCAAGCGGGCCGACGACGACCTGCGGCACTCCGAGGCACGGTATCGCTCGCTCGTCGAAAGCCTGCCGCTGCACATGTTTCGCAAGGATCTCGAAGG
>DASRXU010000029.1:0-7371 GCA_035687365.1 Planctomycetaceae bacterium
ACATCAACAGAACGCCTTTGGGAAACGTGCTGGCAGCCGCTCGAAACCTGCTCGATGCGAAGCTGGCCTTGGGGAAGGCATCGGAGGACCAAACGCGGGCGCTCGAGGATTACCTCGATTTCGTCACATTCTCTTGGAGACTGGCGAAAGCCAGGCTCGACATCGGAGGAGCAACCGGTTTCAGTCCCGTCGACGAGGCCCAGGCGCGCGAGGCCATGTTCGACGCCAAGCTCAAATTGGCGCAGCTTCTTCCCAAAGAGAAAGGCAAAGCACCAGAAACGACTCAGCCAGTTTTGACCGCGCCCGCCGGCCTTGCAGAATCTACGCGGTCGGTGCCGGCGCCAGCCGTCACGAGCGGTCTTGTGACTGCAGCCAGTGCATCCGAAACGCGGGCGGCAATGTTGAGGGCCAAACCGCTGGAACCCGCGGCCGGGGATGACGAATTACACAGGCTGCTCAAAGACCGCTACAACTCGGCGCTCAAATCACTGCAGGATCAATACGGGAGAACCACAATCGATTCCAACACGGCGATCACGACTGTGATTGTCGCGGCGCGGACGCTGCTCGACGCCGAACTCGCGATGGCCACGGTGAAGGAGGCGGTCGGAATCTATGAGCGCTATTTGGAATTCATGAGGTTTTTTGACGATGTCGCAGAGAAAAGGTGGAAATTCGGAACCTCTAGTTTCGGGGAGTTCAATGCGGTGCACGAGGCGCGCCTGGATGCTGAGATCAAGCTGATGCAAGCCAGGGCGACATCGCCGCCGAACCCTCGGCGAGCGGCGGCATTCGTGCAATCTCTGGAAGTCCGCGTGCGAATCGCGGAGGCCGAAGTCGCTGCGGCCCGTGCCGTTGGCCAGCAGGGCGCAGCCGAGCTAAAGCGCGCTTTGACGAACGTCAAATATCGCGAAACCCAGGTTACGCGCGTGCAGCAACTGAGAAAGCAGAACGCAGTCAGCCAGAACGACGTCGACGAGGCGACTCACCTGCGTGACGACGCGGCATCGAGCGTTGAGGCTGCTCGAGCGTCAATCGCCGCTGCGCAGGCTCAGGTTGCCATCAAAGTTGCTCAGTTGGAACAGGTGGAGCTCGAGCTGAAACAAGCGAATGAGGCTGGCAAATAAGAAAAAGGAGGAGGCATAGCCCCCGAGCCTGCCGCGAATTTGGCTCGCTCAAATGCAGATTTCCACTTCGCGAAACTTATACGGCGTCTTCTGGAACTGCGCGGCAAGATATTGCAGCGTCTTCCAGCGCGTGGCGTGAGTCGGGTTTTCGAACTTGGGCTCGCCCTTGGGGAGATTCAGAAGCAGGTCCTTTTGAATCATCATCGCTCGAATTTTTCGCGTGCGGACCTCGCCGGCGCTTTCGCTGGTCAAGCACATCACATAGCGAGCGGTCGTCACCGGCAGGCCCATGTCGCGTCGAATCTGCCCCTCGCCGAATTTTTCCGCGACCTTGTTCAGAACCGAGTTGAGGTAATACCAGTAATCTTTCTCCGGCAGTTCCAAGAGAGGATCGTCCGGCCGGGTGTGACGTGCCGCATTAATCAGAGCGGTGACCGCGATTGAGTTGAGGAAGACCTCCAAGCAACTTTCTTCGGCGATCGTGCGAATGGTCAAGGTGCCGTCGCGAAACGCGTTGAGCGAGATATTCAGTCGGTCGTAGAACTCTCGGCGTCCCCAGTCGGCTCGGGCTCGCCGACGACCGAGATACCAGCTCACGGCCGCAATGAGCGCAGCCGTGGCAAACTTGGTCCAATGGTCGTGCAATGTGTCCGAGACGACGTCCAAAACTTGTCGCAGGTAATGTTGCATCAGCCGAGCCTGCGCGATTCGCGACGATAAATTGCAGCGAGCAGTTCGACGAGGAACTCCTCGCGGTCGACGTTGTCGGGGGACGGAGCGGCGAGGCGTTTCGCCAGCGGTTCCACTATGCGGTCGAGCAGGATGGTGCGCTGGCGGTCATTGAGCGACGACCAGCGCTCGAGGATTCGCTCGAGGGCCTCGACATCGGTGGGCCGCGTGCGATTCAGCATGGCCGCGTCGAAGCGAAACCGGCTCTCTGACGAATCCCTCGCGACAAGTTTGGCTCGCAGATCGCCGATTCGATCCTGTGTTTCCGCCACGACCAGAGTGCCTGCCACCATGTCGCCCAGGCGTTGGCTGCGACCCGACAGTAGGGGCACAATCCACAGCACGGGGATTTGATCGATCAGGCGAAAAATATTGCGAATCAAAATGCTGCCGGCATCGAGCGAAAATCCGTCCGCTTTCACGACCCGCACGCCACAGGTCCGCTTGCCGATGGTCTGGCCGCGCACCAACAGTTCGGCGGTGACGAAGTAGACAAAGCTGCCCAACTCGAAGGCGATTAATATGGCCGAAAAAATGTATAACTGGATCTCTTCTTGCGAGATTGGGCGGCGGACTCCCAACTTTTGTCGGATGCTGTCGAGGGTAATGCTGGTCGCCGAGGCGACAACGGAGGCCAGAAATACTAGCAAGACTGCGACGATGACGACGAAAATCCAGTCGACCACCCAGGCGCAAAATCGCGTCCCAAGACCGGCCGTCTTGTACGCGATCTGCACGTTCTCGGGCGTCTCAAATAGGACCGGGCTGGCCATCGTAAAGTTCTCGCGTCAAACTCAATCGCGGCCCCGTGGCCGCGTCCGCTGCTCTTTCGAGCGAAGGCAATCGCTCTGAAAGTAACGAGAATCGGAAAGTAACGCTAATGGCCGACTTCGTGACGCGCAATCGGCCCGATTGGGACGAGCTGGAGCAGCTCTTGGCGCGGGGCCGGCGTTCCGTCGGACGGCTCTCGCCTGAGGATTTGAACCGTCTCGACGTGCTTTACCGACGGGTCGCCATCCATTTGGCGCAGGTCCGCACGCGGACGCGAGACGAGCGGTTGGCCGCCTATCTCAATCAGCTCGCGGCGGCTGCGCACAGCCTGATTTACCTGCCACCGCGACAGGGGGTTGTTAGCAAAATCGGGATTTTTGCGGCGCTGGGCTTCGCACAGTGTGTCGCGCGAAATTGGCGGGCGCACGCGATCTCCGGAGCCCTGCTGCTGGCGGGGGCCTTTTTGGCTTATCACGCGGCGACGCACGATGTTTTGGCCGCCTATGCTTTGGCAGTTCCCGGCGACTCGCGGCTTCCCGGAACGCCGCGCGAGCGGCTTCTGGAATACCTGAATGGCGGGCAAGATATGGGTTCCGGGTCAAAATCTCTGTTCGCCTCGTTCCTGTTCACCCATAACCTGAAGGTCGGCCTGCTCGCGATGGGCTTGGGGGTACTCGCCGGAGTGCCGACGGTCCTCTTGATGCTTTACAACGGCATGATTCTCGGCGCATTTCTCTCGGTCTACATGAAGGCCGGACTGGGCCTGGAGGTATGGGCTTGGATCCTGCCTCACGGTATTACCGAGCTGACCGCGACCGTGCTGTGTGGCGGTGTCGGTCTGGTACTAAGCCGCGCGGTCATCAGCCCCGGGCTCAAGACCCGCGCGGAAGCTCTGGTCGACGCGGGCTCGGAAGCCGGCCGGACCGCGATTGGCGTCGCGGGAATGCTCGTGATGGCCGCCTTCATTGAGAGTTTTGTGCGGCAGAGCCACCTGACAACGAACGAACGCTTGCTCTACGCCGCGCTGACCGGTCTGTTTTGGATCATTTATTTCGCCCAGGGATTTCTCTGGGGAACGCGAAGCGACGAGCGGCCGATCGAGGATCCACTTCCAGCGCCCAACTCGAAGTGAAGGTCCGAGCGTTGCTACGCCGCGTCGGCCTGCTGGAAGTTCTTCTGCATCAGCCGGCACAATGCGGCCCAGACGCGTTCGACGTCGAGCTCTTCCAGGCAGGCCAGATGTTTTTTGCCCCGATGGGGACAGCGCTTGCGGTAGCTGGCCGCGCAACTGACCCCGGTGGCGACCAATTCGTGTTGGCTGCCCGCTGGTCCAGAAATGACCGGGCTCGTACACGTGAAGACGCCGACGACCGGCGTGCCGAGGCCAGCTGCCAATTGCATCGGCCCAGAGTCGGTCGTAAGCAAAGCGCGAGACTGCTCGAGGACGGCGGCCAAATGTTTGAGATTCGTCTGCCCGGTCAGATCGACAAGCCGCGCTTGCGGCGCGAGTTGCCTCAGCGTTTGTACAAACTGAGCCGACAGTGGCTGCTCTTCGGCGCCGCCGAGAATCACTGGTGAGAGTCCGAAGCGACGAATCGCTTTGGAAGCGACCGCGGCAAATCGATCGGCGGGCCAGCGCTTCGTTTTCCAGCTCGCTGCGGGATGAATCGCCAGGACCGAACCGGCAACGGGTGCCAGCTGTGTCGCGGCCCATTCCTTGTCGGCGCGAGAAATTCCCAGTCGCAACCCGCTAGAAAAGTTGGCAAGGCCCAACGCATCGACGACGTGGCGCGAGCGCAAATGGGCGGGTATGGAAAGATCGGTCCCGGGAATCAAGAAGTGGCAGCCCCACATCGACCCTTCACGGGCCGACTCCAGTCCCACGCGCAGTGACGCGCGGGTCGCCAACAGCATCAGTCCGCTGCGCATCAACCCCTGCAGATCGAAAACCAGATCGAACCGGCTGCGACGCAGGCGTGTCAACAGCTTGCGCCAGTCGCCGAACGAGCCGCGGCGATCGAAGGGAATAATTTCGTCAAGATCCGGGTGGCCTTCGAGGAGCGGAGCGAGCGAGCGGCTGATCACCCAAGAGATTCTCGCCTTCGGGAAACGTCGGCGCAGTGCCGGCAGCACCGGCAGCGCTTGGACGACGTCCCCCAGCGCGCTGGGCTTGATTATGCAAATCCGCCGCGCGTCGACTTCTAGTAGCAAAGCAGCAGTGTTCGGTTGGTCCATCGACCGGCCAGATGCTGGAATGGTTTTCGCCAGGAGCCACGACGAGGGGAGGCGGATGATATCGCGGGCCGCAAAAGCGGAACAAGGGCAGGTTTGTACGGGTGATTTCGCCGACGGGACGGCCTCAAAAGCCGAAAACGGCGATTCGCAATGCCGATTTAGTCGCCCTATAATCACTGCTATGTCCACGGAATTGATCGAAGAAAGCGTTCCCGACGTCGGTCCCCGCTCCGTGGGAGTGGTCCGCACGCAATCGGCAACTCTGTTCGCCCCTCCCCATGAACTGACGCTGGCCAATTCTCGCAAGCTGGGTCCGATCACGGTCGCCTACGAGACGTACGGTAAGCTCTCGGCCGAGCGAGACAATGCGATCTTTGTTTGCCACGCACTGACCGGCGACGCTCACGCGGCCGGCTACCGTTCGAAGGAAGACCTCGCTGCGCGCAAGGCGGGCTGGTGGGACGGCTTCATCGGTCCGGGCAAAGGGCTCGACACCGATAAGTATTTTGTGATTTGCGCCAATGCACTCGGCGGCTGTCAGGGAACGACTGGACCCAGCAGCATTTGTCCGCAATCGGGCGAGCCGTGGGGGCCAGATTTTCCCGTCATTCAGATTCCCGACATCGTCGACGTGCATGCCGAATTGGTGCGCTCGCTGGGCATCGAGCGACTGCTGTCAGTGGTCGGCGGAAGTCTGGGCGGAATGCAGGTGCTCGAATGGGTCGCCCGATATCCCGAGCGGATGGCCTCAGCCGTGGTGCTGGCGTCGAGCACTCGAATGTCTGCCCAAGGGATTGCGTTTAACGCGGTGGGCCGCAGCGCGATCTTTAATGATCCCAATTACAACGAAGGACGCTATCACCACGACAGCGGCCCGCGCTCGGGCTTGGCGCTGGCGCGAATGGTCGCGCACATCACGTATCTTTCCGAAGAATCGATCGAGCGAAAATTCGGCCGCAGGCTGCAGGACGTCGACGCGCTCGCGTTCGATTTGATCAAAGAGACGGAGTTTCAGGTTGAGAGTTACCTCAACCACCAGGGACGACGCTTCGTCGAACGCTTCGATGCCAACAGCTATCTGTATCTCACGAAGGCCATGGACTACTACAACCTGGCTCAGAGCTACGGATCGCTCGAGCAGGCCTTCGCCGCATCGCGGGCACGCTTTCTCGTGGTGTCGTATGACAGCGATTGGCTTTACCCGACGCGCCAAAGCAAAGAGATCGTGCAATCACTGGTGTCGGCCGGGAAGCATGTTTCGTTTATCGAGCTGCATAGTGCCAAGGGGCACGACACGTTCTTGATTGAAATCGACCAGCTCGAAGCACTGGCTCGCCCATTCCTCGAGCGGACCCTGGAAGAAGTTCGCGGGGAACCTGTCTCCTAAACCACGGGCGTTCTTGCTCGTTAGCATCTATGTCGCAACCTGACTCACAAACCTCCACTCCGGGCACAGCCGGCGGGCACGACTCGAAGGCGACTGCGCGCAAGACGTCGCGTTTGGCCCGAACTCGCTACCTGATGCCCGATCCGACCGTCGCCCTCACCGACAAAGAAATCATGAAGCACGTGCCTGTCGGCAGTCGCGTGCTCGACCTCGGTTGCGGAGACGGACGCCTGTTGGAAATTCTGCGGGAAGTGCACCAGTGCCGGGTGCAGGGCATCGAGCTGGATCCGCGGGAGATTATTGCCTGCATCGATCGGGGGGTTCCCGTGATTCAGGGCGACCTCGACTACGGGCTGCCCGAGTTCCCTGACGACTCCTTTGATTACGCGGTCTTGAGTCAGACGCTGCAACAACTCAAATTCCCCAAGCGCGTGCTGGAGGAGATTCTTCGCGTCGCGCGGCGAGCGCTCGTCGTGGTGCCAAACTTCGGTTTTTGGAAGGGACGTTTACAACATCTCTTTGGGGGACGAGCCCCAGTTACGGAAGCGTTGCCTTACGAGTGGTACAACACGCCAAACTTGCACTTTATGTCGATGTACGATTTCCGCGACCTGGTCGAGCGTCTGGGCATTCACATCATCAAAGAACTGCCCATCATCCGGGGGCATGCCGTCGATCGCGCCTGGGCCGCCAACTTGCGGGCCGAAAGTGCCCTCTACGTGCTCGAGCGGCCCGAGCATCGCGCCGGGAATTCCACCTGACGCACCGATGTGGCAGCGGGTGCCCTGCCCGATTTGACATCGCCTAAGACTGAAGCAGCCAAGCCTCGCGCGCGAAGGGTCGAGAAATCGGGAAGATTGGCGAACCTTAACGCTCGCGAGCGAGCCATCCCTATTTCTGCGCGGCGGTTCGCGACCAATGACCCGGATAGCGCGGTCAAATATTCCGATAGTGACGGTTGTATCGCGCGTCCACGCCTATCGTGTGGACTTGCGCCGGGGGGTTACGACCGTTTGCGCGCCATGCAAAGAAGTCGCCGCCACATCCTGATCGCCGCCGTGCTGGTTGCAGCTTGCTCCTCGTGCTGCGAGCAGCAGTACAACCATTCCGTGCGCCGAGTGT
>DASRXU010000030.1:0-28783 GCA_035687365.1 Planctomycetaceae bacterium
ACCGATTTCAGGAGCTCCCTTTTACGGAGATTCCAGAGCTTCAGCACACCTTGATGGTCGCCGGAGGCGAGAGTGTCACCAATCGGATTGAATCGCACAGCGACGACCGAACTCTCGTGGCCCTGCAGCTTGAACTGTTCCTTCCCCGTCACGGCATCCCAAACCCGCACAGTGTGATCGTCACTCGCCGTCGCGAGCCAGCGCTGATCCGGAGAAAAATCAACCCAGTTGACGTCGTCTGTATGCCCGGAGCAAACACAAACGGGGGCTCCCGTTTTCGTCTTCCAAACGCGGGCCGTCCGATCTTTGCCGCAGGTGGCGAACTGGGAGCCGTCCCGCGAAAAGGTGACGAAATAGGCGTCGGTTGGATGGGCGCGGAAGGAGGCAACCGAAGTCAACGTTCCGACGGATTCCGCCGGATGACAAAGCCGCCAGGCGTAATGCCAGTCGAACCCTCGCCGGTCGATGTCCCCCGATTTGGGGATATGACGCGTCAAGAGCGCGGTCATCTCGTCGCCGACGGCGGGGTTATCTCGAAGTCGCTCGGCATTCTCGTGCCACAGGTTGAGGACGCTGTGGACGTCGGCAGCCACCGCCGCCTCACTGTCGCCCTCCGCCGCACCGGCACTGGCGTCCGAACTGCTATTGTGACCTCGAAGGTAGAGGCCCAGCGTGACCAACACCAGGATCCACCCTGACACGGCGAGCGCGATTGGGATCGCTCGACGCGGTCTGACTACGGACTTCAAAAGCGACTTCAAACCACCCTTGTGCGGCGCTCGAACCGGCTCACCGGTGACGAACCGACGAAGATCTTCCGCCAGCTCAGCGGCCGTCGCATAGCGCTGCGTGGGCGACTTCTCGAGACATTTCAAACAGATCGCATCGAGGGCCGGGGGCACATCGCGGCGCGTGGCGCGGATCGAAACCGGTTCCTCCACCAAGACCTGCTTCAGGTGGTCCGCCGAGGATTCACTCTGGAAGGGAGGATGCCCGGTGAGCATCTCGTACAAGATGGCACCCAGTGAGTAGACGTCGGACTGCGGCCCCACTTCAGACGCTTTTCCGACAGCTTGCTCGGGCGCCATGTAAGCGGCCGTCCCCAAGACCATACCGGTCCGCGTCGCCGTTTCATCCGGGTCGACGTCGAAGGCCTTGCAGATACCAAAATCACACAGTTTGGGGGTGTAGGGAAACGACCGCGAGACCGTGCCCAGGTTGGAAGCAACCTCCCAATCACTGTCGCCGGCGTTGCCGGTATGTGGCTTCAGCAGCACGTTGGCCGGCTTGAGATCGCGATGCAGCACTCCGCGTTGATGAGCGTGCTCGAGCCCGCGGGCCAGCCCCTGCATGACGGAAGCGGCCACGTCGGCCTCGATCGTGGCCGGGCGTTCTCTCAGCCAGGCCGCCAGCGAGGGACCGTTGCACAATTCCTGGGCGATGTAGCAAACCTTGGCTTCGAAGCCGGCGTCGAACACCTTGATGATGTTGGGATGATCGAGGGCCGCCACGACTTGAGCTTCGCCGACAAACCGCCGGCGCATTTCCTTGGAACGCAGAACCTCGGGTCGCGGCAGTTTCAGAGCGACGAGACGTTGGAGGACTCGGTCGTTTGCGCGAAAGACGACCCCGTGGCCACCTCGCCCGATCTCTTCGAGAATCTCGAATCGCCGGATCCTGAGAGCGACGAGCCGCACATCTGTAGCCTGATCGACGCCCGAAACCGGGAACGTTCGAGTCTCGCGACAGTCGCCCGGCGATGAGGGCTTCGCATCGCCTTCGGACGCCACGTCATGGCGTTTCGAGGTTGTCACACGCGCTCGTCCCGGAAGGTCCAAACGGGAACGGAGATGGTGGTTAAGCGCACTGCCGAGTATGCGATGGCGATTACCCCAGGTCAATTAACGTAAACACCTACGGCGGCCTAATAGCCTGTTTAGGGTATCCCCGAAGAATCAGGAGTTCGACGTTTGACCTCGGGCGAAGACCCCAGGATCTAACGGATCGGCTTGCGAAGCGTTCATGAAATTCTATTTAGGCGATCTAGGCAATCGATCCGCTCGAAATTGCCTGAACCACCAAAACTCCCCCGATGACGAGCAATCCGAAATATACGTATCGGAAAAAATGATCCCCGCGGAGGCGACGGTTGATGGCGCGGCCGATCAAGATCGCCGCGAAGACTCCCGGCAGCGAATACAAGAGGTAGATGGTGACGGCGGGCAACCAGAGTCCGACCACTACATAGCCGATTAGGCCTACCAGACTGGCCGGTAGAAAATAGCCCTGGAGCGTGGCTCGGAAGTGCTGCGGCGACCAACGCCGCAACGATCCGTAAATCACCAGCGGCGGGGCGTTCATTCCGTAGGCGCCGCCCAGAATGCCCGAGCAGAACCCCGAAACGAGCAACCACACCGGGTGATCCTTCTCGAGATGCAGCCGCGTCCGGGCGGTGAGCGAGTAGATCGAAAACGCGGCAATCACCGCACCGAGAATGAGTTTCACGATGTGATCGTCGACACGCGTGATCAAGAGCAGACCCAGGGGAATGCCGAACATCGCCGAGAGCACGAGACCCGCCGCGCTTCGCATTTCGATCTTCCGCCAGTCCTGAGCGACGATGATCCCGGCGATTACAACTGACACGGCCACGGCCAATGGCGCCGCGACTGCCACGGGAAGTCGCAACGACAACAAGGGGACGGCGATCAGCGCTTCGCCGAAGCCGAACGAGGAGCGGATCAGCGTCGCGAAGAAGATCACCGCCATCACTTGCAGCGTGGTCGCGTCGATCACAGGGCACTGCTCCCTGCGGCGGAGTCGATTCGACCGTCAGCGCGGCAGGGGACACGTCGGTCGCCGGCCAGTTCAAACGGCTGCATTGCGGGCCGACTTGGCGACAAGCTCGATGAAACGGGGATAGGCGTCGTTCCAGGCGGCCGTCGGGCGGGGCTCGAACGTCTTGAGCGTGCTCGATTCACGCACGACTTGCCGCAGGTCGGATAGCGATTTCAATTCGCCGGCCGAGCGCGCTTGGATCAAAACGTTCCCCAGCACGGTGGCTTCGACGGGGCCGGCGACGACCGGCCGGCCGCACGCGTCGGCTGTCAGTTGGTTGAGCGCCTCGTTCTGGCAACCGCCCCCGACGATATGCACCACTTCGATCCGCGTGCCGGTCAGTTCCTCCAACCACTCGAGGACCATGCGGTATTTGAAAGCCAGGCTTTCCAGAGCGCAGCGAATCAATTCGCCTTCCGCCTGGGGCACCGGTTCGCCGTAGTCGCCACACCACTTTTGGATCGCCGAGGCCATGTCGTCGGGCTTGAGGAACGCGCGATCGTCGGGATTGACGAGCGATCGCAACGACCGCGACTGCGTGGCGAGCCGCGTCAGCTCGGCATAGTCGTAGATCTTTCCCCGCCGCTCGAAGGCCCGCTTGCACTCCTGCACGAGCCACAAACCCATGATGTTCTTGAGCAGTCGATACGTGCGGTCGATGCCCCCTTCGTTCGTCACATTCAGTTCCAGCGCTCGTTCGGTCAACACGGCTTGTTGCACCTCGACCCCCATCAGCGACCACGTGCCCGAGCTGATGTAAGCCCAGTTCGGTGTGCCCGTCGATTGGGTGGGGACGGCAGCGACGGCTGAGCCCGTGTCGTGCGTGGCCGGGGCAACGACTTCAATCCGCTTGAGACCGGTGCGAGCCGTCATTCCGTCGCGGAGCTTGCCAAGGGCCGTCCCCGGCGGCACGACCTCAGGGAACAGACTCGCGGGCAGACCGAATTTTGCCAGCATATCGAAGGCCCACCGCTGCTCGGTCGCATGAAAGCACTGCGTGGTGGTCGCGTTCGTGAATTCGATCACTCGGCTGCCGCACAAACACCAATGAAAGAAGTCTGGCATCATCAATACACGATCCGCGGCCGCCAGTAGGTCGGGATTCGACCGCTTAAAGGCCAACAGCTGAAAAAGCGTATTGAACTCCATGAATTGTAAGCCGGTTTGCGCGAACAGATCTCGCTTGGGGACGCGGCCGAAGGCGTGCGCCAGGGCGCCCTCGGTGCGCGAGTCGCGATAGTGGAACGGCTGGGCGACCAGTTCGCCGTTGCGCGCAAGCAACACATAGTCGACGCCCCAGGTATCAACGCCGACGGAAACGATGCGCTCGCCGAATTGCGCCGCGGCACGCGTCAGTCCATCCTGGATTTCGGACCATAGCCGCAGCACATCCCAGCGAAGCGTGGTGCCCAGCGACACCGCTCCGTTGGCGAAGCGGTGCATCTGTTCCAAACGCACGCGGCGACCGTCAAAGAGCCCGGCCATCACACGGCCGCTTTCGGCTCCCAAGTCGACTCCGAGATAACAGGCGTCAGCCATCAATCTATTTCTTCCCAAGCTTGCGTTGTTGGGCAAAGAAATCTTGGAGCAAGGCCCGCGCCTCGTCCTTCAACACTCCGCCAATCACGACCGCCTGATGATTGAGACGCACGTCGCTCGTCACCTGAAACAGCGTGTGGCAGGCGCCGGCCTTGGGATCGGTGGCTCCATAGTAGACGCGTGGAACTCGTGCCTGAACGATGGCCCCCGCGCACATCGGGCAGGGTTCGAGCGTGACATACAACGTGCAATCCAACAGCCGCCACGAGCCGAGCGTCTGGGCAGCTTGCGTGATGGCGATCATTTCCGCGTGGGCGGTCGGATCGTTGAGACTCTCTCGCTGATTGCCGGCGGCGGCGATGATCCGATCTTCGTGAACGATGACCGCGCCGATCGGCACCTCGCCCGCCTCAAATGCAGCCTGCGCTTCGGCAAGCGCCGCCTGCATCCAGCGCTCGTGCGGCTGCAACGGGTTGGCCAGGGGATCGTATTGCATTGAACGTCACCAGGGTGCCACGGCTGAGCTCGCTCAGCCGTGTCTTCAATACCAACCAGGATTCTACCGTCCACTCCGCGAAAACTTCGCCCTCTCACTAAGCGACGTGTGGCGGGGGCGCCCCGCCTCAGCGGAAGCCCCCGTTCTCTGAGAGCTGGATGCGCTCCACCTTCGTGTGGCGAGCGTCCGGCGCTTCCGCAAAACGGGGCGCCCCGGCCACACCGTCGCCTCTCCTAAACGCTCTAGCGCGCGTACCAGACGATCAGCCGCTCCAGATCGTCGTGGTGGGTCAATAGGCGGACACGCCGCCGCGACGATCGGCTCCCCAGCACGGGTGAATAGCCGTGATGGTGGTCGGCGATCGCCAGGGCCTGGCTCACATCGTCGGTGGTGAGGCTCTTGCGCGAGTCGCTCGCCGCCAACCAACGGGCCAACCACAGCACGACCGGAAAGACGAGTGCCAGGCTATAAAATCCTTCCACGAAGGGAACGTTGTAATAGGCGGGACCACAAAAGTGCAGCCCCTGAATCTTGACGCGGAAGTAACGCGTGAGGATGGCTTCCGACTCGGCATTCAGTCCGCCGAAGGGCTCTTCCAACGTTGCGAAGGGGACTTCGCGGAAGGCGCGCTGCAGGGGCGTCGCCAGGCCGCGGCCCCGCGCGAAGGTCAACGCCGCTTGGAAAAGTCGCACGCGGCCGCGCCAACCGCGCTCGGTATCTTGGAACGTGTCGCGCCGCGCATAGTGGGCGGCCACCATCCGGAATTGCAGCCGGCCGGCTCGTCCCGGCGGTGCTGGGTTTTCCGGCGTCGGTGCTTCGGCGCGGACCGCGCCGGAAACGATTTGCAGAAACTCGACCAGGCGGGCGCCCTGGATCGCGTCGAACTTCGCCTGAGAAATCGTACGCACGAACGCCATCGCTTGCAGCAGTCGCGAGGTCAAAGGCGTTTGCGCCTCAGCGAGGACATCGTCTAGCGCCTCAACAAAACGCTGAAAGTCGGCCCAATCGACCTGCCCGCGGGGCGAAATGGGAGGTGGGCCAATCCTGTCGGCGTGCGTCGGCACGACTTGGGCTTCGAGCACCTTTAGCGCGTCGCGCTGCTGATCCACCGGCTTGCCGCGATTGGCGACGACCGACGGACAACTAAACCGCAGGCTGACTGCGACCTTGCGCCCACCGGGGTGAAATGCGTACGGATAGAGCTGGCACGGCAACGGCTTCGCCCGTTCGCCGAACTTGGCGTGAATGCGGCACAGCCCCTGCTCGTTCAAGAAGACGCACGCTCCATCAGGGCGATGCGCGAGCCGATAGCGCCTCTTCCAAGGCGGCCCCGCAAACCACACGAGGGGCGATTGATCGGGTGGGATGCCGTCGGCCGCCGTCCAATTTTGCTGGAGGATCCGCTGCCGCTCTTCTTCGGTGATTTCGATCAGGTGTTGCCGACAGCACCCGCCGCAATTGTGGCAGCTCCAGTTTTGAACGATCGGGAGTTGGAGCGGGGGAACGGGCATAAATCGAGAAATTGGGAAATCACGCGGCGTTTAGTGCCGTCGCGCGGTGCTGCGTTCGGCATGCTCGGCCGGACGTTCGGACCGCTCGAAAACGAGGGGATGATCGGAGTTGCTGTCGGCGACCCGCAGGGCGATTTTTCCGTTGAGCACGTCACGCAGCAGTTCGCCGCAAACCTCGGCCCGCCAGCCCTGCAAGATTCGCGGCGGAGTTCCCTTGCCGCCGGACTGATGCCATCGGACCAGGTCGCGCAGGTCGGCCGACGTGCCGACGAGCGTTTTGGCGACGTTGAGCGCGGTGCACTGATTCATGAGCGCGATGCCCAACAGTTGGCCGACGACGTGCTCGTCGGAATCGCTTTCCATCCCAGCGGGACGCGGGGGCGGAGGCAACTCCGCGTCGGGAATCGACAGGGCCCGTTCCACGCCGGCCAGGATCTGTTCGGCCGAGCGGCGCAGGTCGCCGCGGTTCATGTCGCGGGTGGCAAACAGATCGTCGATCGTCTTCGGCTGACGGCGGGCCAACTCAAGGATCAAGTCGTCCCGCAGAATCCGCCTTGGCGGACGATTCTTGTGGACGGCCTCGGCCTCGCGCCAGAGCGACAATTCACGGACGACGGCCATCTCGCGGGGCGAAAGTTTGTGCAGTTTGGGGAGCCGGTGCCATGCTTCGCGGACATGCTCGGCAGCGATCTCGTCGACCATCCGCCGAAATTCGGCGTGCGCCCATTCCAGTCGGCCGAGCCGCGAGAGCGACGCCCGCTGCTTTTCCCAGATCGCCAGCACAAACTTCACGTCCTCCAAGGCGTATTGAATCTGGGCCTTGGTCAGCGGCCGATGGTCCCAGTTGGTACGGGTTTCTTTGCCGTGAATCCGCTTGTCGAGCACGCGGCTGACGAGCGTGGCATAACCCAGCGGATAGCTGCGGCTGCGCATGCCCTCGGCCAACTGCACGTCGACGAAGTTGCGCGGCGGACGCCCGGAGTAGTGCAGACAAAAGCGAATTTCCGCCTGTCCGCCGTGCGTGATGACCGTCGTTTCGTCGTCGGACATCAACTCCCACCAGGCCGACAGATCCTTCAGGGCCAGCGGATCGACGGCGGCCACGCGCTCTGACGTGGCGAATTGCAACAGGCACAGGTGCGGATGATAGGTGTGTTCGGAGATGAACTCGGTATCGAATGCGACCAGCCCGGCTTCGCGAATGTGCTGGCAAAGCTCGGCGAATTGATCGGCGTCGGTGATCAGCGGAACAGTCATTTCCTCGGCACTCATTGCCGCCGCGCGGCGCAGCAGGGGGCAGCCGAACCCAGAAAACGCTCTCGCCGGCCGCCTGATCGAACTATTGCATCCGCAGGGAGTTACCGCAAGGGGGCGCGAAAATGCCGCCCAGTGACGGCAATCTGCGTGGAGGGGCTCGACGTGTGCTCACGACGCGGTCGCCGCGAGCTGACGGCTCAGAATTTCGATCGCCCGCCGATTTGTGTCGGATTCTTTGACGGCGATTCGGAAGGTGTGCGTTCCAAACTCGCTTCCCATGCTGCGGACATCGCGGAGAAACAGCCCCTCGAATTGGCACCGATGCAGGAGGGTACCGCCGTCCGGGCCTGCGGGCGGAATGTGGCACAACAGAAAGTTCGCGGCCCCGGGAATGACTTCCAGACCCAATGCGCGAAGTTGGGCCGCAAGGTCGGTGCGGAGGGTCGCGGTGTCTCGATATCTCTGTTGATAGTAGCCGGGGCTTTCGAGGGCTCGCACGGCGGCGATTTGACTCGGCAATCCGATCGGCCAGGGCGGCGTCAGCACGTGGAGCGCGTTCACAATAGCGACCGGCCCGCAGAGGTAAGCCGCTCGCATCCCGCTTAGTGCGTAGGCCTTCGAGAGAGTCTTGCAGACGACCACATTTTCGCTCGCGGCGGCGAAGGATTCGAGCGACTGCTCCGAACTGACGTAGTCGATGTAAGCCTCGTCGATCCAGAATCGCGTCCGCGACGGCGCGCGGCGAATCAGAGCTTCGAGATCAGCTCGCGGAATAGGGCGCCCCGTAGGATTGTTCGGGTTGACCAGCACCACCAGGTCGTAACCCTCCCGACTGCGATCGGCCAATTGTTCGAGGTCGACTGTGTAGTCGTGTCGTCGATCGAGTCGCAACCGATCGACGTGGCAGCCGACGATCTGTTCAAGCACGTGCCGATACTCGCCGTAGGTCGGATCGAGCAGCAAGACGCGCGAGGAGGGGCTCAGCCATTCGCGAAGCGCGAGATAAATAAGCGCCGACGAGCCGGCCCCCGGCGCGACACACCGTTCGGGAACGTGACGGGCCTCGGCGATAGCCGCGACGAGTCCTTCGCAGTGCGTCGGAGCCGAGGTGCGGAGGGTCCATTCGAGATCCTCTCGCACGGCCGCGAGCACCGCAGGAGCGGGTGGAAACCAGGCATCCAGCACGTCGGCATTGATGATCTCTCTGTGCCGGGCGAGCGTCTGAAAGCGAGTCCCAATCGCCTCAAAGAAGTTGCCGCCGTGCTGGCACGGCTCGTCGCGGAACAGGGGAATGCCGAGCTGCCAATCGGCCGGATCGATGCTGCGCCGAATCAGCTCGTTGAAGGCAGCTCCGCAGCGGCGTGCGTGTTCGAGACTCGTGCTCATCAGTTCGTAATTGACGGCTCCCGACCGGATCGATCGGCCGGCCGCCGCGAATCCCACTTTTTCATAGAGGCTCAACACTTCACGTCGACCGATGGCCACTACGTTGCGTCCGCCACGCTCGTCGATCCAACGCATGGCCGCGTGCATCAGGAGCAGGGTGCAGCGGCTCGAGCGATGCGATTTGGCCACCGTCAGCAAACGGACTTCGTACAGCCCGTCGTCGGCCGGCACCGGCAGCTCGGTTCGCGGCACATATTTGTCCACTGAATAGCGGTTGTGGCCGGGAGGCGTGAGGCTGACAAAGGCGACAATTTCGCCGTCGCTGCACACGACGATGTACTGATTGAATTCATCGAGCGCGTCGCTGAGCGCACGCTGGGCATTTTCCGCGTGTTGGCCGAGTTCCGACGCATAGACGTCGTGCCGCAATCGATAGATGGCAGGCCGATCTGCGGCGACGGCCATGCGCAAACTCAATCGCGAAACGCATTCTGCCGATGCCGGTTCGGTCTCTAACAGGGGGCTGGGCATGTTTCCGCCTTTCCGAGCCAGGCGCGCGAGCCTGCTCACTCCAACATCCTAGGCGTGAACGGCAACAGGATATCACGCCCGAGAGGCGGAAAGACCTTTTGGCGGGGCAATTCGGCCGCACGCCAGACAAGAAGCGACCGCTCAGGTCGCCTGCGGGCGAAACAGCGGGCTCTTAATGAGGTGCAGGCGATTGGCCCAGAACTTCCCGAGCACGCTCAACGTCGACAGGCCGTACACGACGCTGCGGCGAAAGTTGATACTCGACGCCTCGTCGAAATAGCGGACGGGGACGGGGATATCACCCAGCTTAAAGCCGAAGTGCACGGCCTGCGCCAGAAATTCGCTGTCGAAGACAAAGTCGTCGCTGTTGCGCTCGTAGGGAATCGTCTCGAGCACCTCGCGGCGATACGCGCGAAAGCCGCTGTGAAAATCGCCCAGGTTTTGCCCCAGGGCCATGTTCTCCATGATCGTCAGCCAGCGGTTGAAGACGTACTTATAAGAGGGCATGCCGCCGTCGAGCGCCTCGCGCCGCGTGCGAATTCGCGAGCCGAGGATCACGTCGCAAATCCCCAGCCGCAGAATCTCGACGGCGATCGGGATCACGCGGCTGTCGTATTGATAGTCGGGGTGAATCATCACCACGAACTCGGCGCCCAGATCGCGGGCCTGCCGGTAGCAGGTTTTTTGATTGCCGCCGTAGCCGCGATTTTGCGGGTGCTGGATCACGGTCAAACCCAGCTCGCGGGCGACCTGCACCGTGTTATCGCGGCTGCAGTCGTCGACCACGACGATCTGATCGACGGCCCCCGTGGGGATGTCTTCGACCGTCCGCCGCAACGTCCGCTCGGCGTTGTAGGCGGGCATCACCGCGATCGTGCGGCCCGCATGGGGAATGCCCCGGTTGTTAACATCGGCGGCGGGCATGACGGACTGCATTCTCAGCGATCTCTGGGGTCCCAACTCAAGGCGTCAATTTCAGCGTGGCAGCGTGGTCGGTCGATTTTCGTCGGACCGTGAAGCCAGCACAAGCGCAGCCCGTCGGGTGGCGGGGGCGTCCCGCGTCAGCGGAAGCCCCCGTTCGTTGGGTCCAAGGTCCACGCCGACATTCGTCCCGCGATAGTCCGGGGCTTCCGCTTCGCGGGGCGCCCCGGGCACCCAGGCGTCATTTGAGGGGACCTCGTCCCGGGTGGAACGACAGCGGAGCTATCAGCTCGCCGCAACGCCTGTGGCGCAAATCACCTGGTTGCGGCCGGCGTCTTTTGCCTGGTACAGGGCCGCGTCGGCCATTGCGATCAGCTCTTCGGCCGTCCGAGCGTGTTCGGGAACGAGAGCCATGCCGATGCTGACCGTCACGCTGATCTGCCCTTGCTGCGTGTGAATGGGCAGGATCTGGACACTCGAGCGGATCGTTTCGGCGATCCAAGCCGCGTCGCCGGCCGAGATGCCGGGCAGCAACACGGCAAATTCTTCGCCTCCAAAGCGGGCCGCCAATCCGGGGGTTCGGCTGCTCAATCGAGAAACCGTCTCCTTCAAAACTTTCGATACGCAGCGGAGCACTTCGTCGCCTACCAGGTGGCCGAAGCGATCGTTCACGCCCTTGAACCGGTCGATGTCGACCATGAGCAAGGCACACTGCCCGCCATGGGCATTGGCCGAACGCAACGCGGCACCCAACTCGTTGTCGAACGTGCGGCGATTGGAAAGATCGGTCAGCGGATCGTGTCGAGCGTGCCACTCGGAGACGGCCTGATGCAGGACCTTCAACAACGTCTCCGAGAGATAACGAGCGGCCCAAGCCAGTAGCTGGGGACGCACATTCTCGAAGGGTTGTTTGGATTGCCGAGTGAGGCACAGGGCGCCGGCAATTCCGTTCGGGCTGATGACCGGAGCGATGATCGCTGCCCCGATGATCGAGCTGACGCCCATCCGCGCCAGATCGGGACCGTACAGGGTCTCGGGACTTTTGCGGGAGATGGCGGCCTCCGCCAGAATGGCTTCGAATTCCGCGTGCTTGCGGGAGATGCCGGCCGCCAGCGGATCGCCGCAGCGGCACAACGGCTTGTACGAGCCGCGCCCATCGGGCGTAATCAGAAACAGCACAGCCCGCTCGGCGCCCGTCATTTCGCGGAGACGATCGACGAAGGCCTCCACCATGTCGAGCGGAGAGGCGTGCTTCTGGTCGGTCACGGCCCGCAGCTCCATGATCTCGTTGATCGATTGCAACTGCTGATCGCGGACTTCCAGTTCGGTCGAGCGGCGGACGATGCCCGACAGGCTGCGCATCAGGCGCCGAGCCAACTCAATTTGTTCTTCCAACGGAATGCCGGGCGGAATCAGCGCCGTCGTCACGATCACGCCGGCCAGGCTGTCGGCATCGCCGATGCCCGCGATGAACAGTCGGTCGAACCGCTGGCGGTCGGCCGGCGAGAGGCTTTCGAACAAACGCGTGGCTTGCAGGTCACTGCGGCGGAAGGCGGCCACGCCTTCGCTGCCGACTCGCTTCAAGAGTTCCGGGTCCACGAACAGCGAGCTGCGAGATTGCTCGGAGAGCCCCCGCGAGTGCCGAATCGAATTGTCGGCAAGCCCCAGCGGCACGTAGGCGGCAAAGCCCTGGTTGTCATCGTGCACCAGTCGGCCAATCAATTGTTCCAGCGTGCGATCGAGATCCAGTTCGCCGGTGAAGTCGCGGAGGATCTGATTTTCCAATGAGGTCAGTGTGCGGTCGCGGCTGACTGTTCGCAGATCTTTCTGAACGTCGTCGATCTGTCGCCACAGGCGCTCTTTCAGCTCGCGCGATCGGTTGCCCGTGTAGAGATGGAACATGTACTGCATGGCGCAAATCAGCACCATGGCGACGAGATATCCGCCGGAGACCGCCCGGTCACAGACTTCGAACACGAGATCAATCGCCGAGGCGAGGGGACCCATGGCAAACTCCGGCAAATCTGCGGAATAAATGGAGGCTGAAAAGCTGGCACGACGGGAAACGCCGGCCTGATTTTGAAGGTTAGCTCACGGACTTTGCGGGGGCTCTCGGCAGTCGGCATTTCAGGTTGCCCGGTGAGCGTGTCGCGGCACAGCCGCGCCGCTGATGACATTCCGGTTCTGCCGCGCTTGCGGAACAATCCGCGGGCAGCGGATAATCCGCAGAATGAACGGAAAATTGACAGGGGGCGAGTTGCGAATCGCCGGTCGGTCGATCGCGGCAGTCGTGCTGCTGTTTGGCACCGCAGTCTGCGGACGGCTCTGCGCGGGCGATCCACCGGAGCCTGCCAAAGAGACGTCGAAATCGGCCCCTCAAGCGGCGGGCGGCAAAGCCGACGATGCCAAAGCGGGATGGCAGTCGCTGTTCGACGGCCGCACGCTCAAAGACTGGAAGTCGACGGACTTCGGTGGTGAAGGACCCGTCGAGGTCAAAGACGGGGCCATCTTGCTGGGGGTCGGTAACGACCTCACAGGGGTGAATTTTCAACGCCTCGTGCCGCACCGGAACTACGAAGTTTCGCTCGAGGCCCGCCGCGTCGATGGCTCGGACTTCTTCTGCGGGTTGACCTTTCCCGTCAAGGAGGACCCGTGCAGCCTGATCATCGGCGGTTGGGGCGGCGGCGTGTGCGGCCTCTCCAGCATCGACGGCCTCGATGCTTCGGAAAACTCGACGACGAAATACAAGGACTTCGACACCGGACGTTGGTACACAATTCGGCTCCGCGTCACCGATGCCAAGATCGAGGCCTGGATCGACAAAGAACAAATCGTCAACCAGAAACTCGCGGGAAAGAAGATCTCAATCCGGAGCGAGGTCGAAGCCTCGCGACCGTTTGGAATCGCCTCATATCGCACTCAGGCCGCTCTGCGGAACATTCGGCTGCGCGAATTGAAGTAGAGATTGTCACGAAGCGGTCGGAGGCATCCATGCTACTGGCTTATTATGCTGATCAATCCGTGGTCGTCACGCAGACGGGGATCGGGCTCGGCTCGGTCATCGCCGTTGTTTGTTCCTGGGAACGCAATCATTCGATTTTGTGGGCGATCCTGGCCGGCATCCTTTCCTGGCTGTATGTGATTTACTTTGCGTTGACGCGAACCTCGAAGGGATGATCGAAGGCGCGTCTTCGTTGGCCGAGGCGTTGGGCACGTCCTGGTCAGCGCGTCGTTATGTGTAGGAATCATCGGAAACAAGAGGGAACGGAATGCCCCGGGTTTGGCGGTTTTTGCCCCATGATGCCGCCCTCGTCGGGCAGGTCGCCGCGGACCTTCGCGTCTCGCCTTTGATGGCGCAGGTGCTGATCGCTCGCAAACTGCAACACCAGGCGGCCGACGTCCTCAGCCCTCGGCTGTCGACTCTTTATGAGCCGGAACTGCTTCCCGGCCTGTCGGACGCTGCCGATCGAATTGTCTCTGCCATTCGCGCGGGGCGGCGGATCACCATTTACGGCGACTACGACGTTGATGGCGTGACCGCGACTGCGCTCTTGTGGCACTGCATCACGCTCGCCGGTGGAAAGGCCGACTATTACATCCCCTCCCGCATGGAAGAGGGGTACGGCATCAACTGCGAAGCTCTGCGGCAGTTGCATCAGGAAGATGCCACGCGACTGGTTGTTAGCGTCGACTGCGGCATCACCAGCGTGGCCGAGGCGCTCTTGGCTCGCGAGTTGGGGCTGGAACTGATCATCACGGATCACCATCAGGCGGGTGCCGCGCTGCCGGAAGCCGCGTGCCTGGTTCATCCGCGGCTGCCCGGGGGTGCGTATCCGTTTGGCGAACTGTGTGGTGTCGGCGTGGCCTTCAAGTTGGCGTGGGGCATTTGCCAACGACTGGGCGACGGCAAGCGTGCTTCTCCCGTGATGCGCGAGTTCTTGATCGGGGCGATGGGCCTGGCCGCGATCGGCACGATTGCCGACGTCGTCCCGCTCCGCGGCGAGAATCGGCTGATTGTCAAATTCGGTTTGAAGAGTTTGCACGACCGCGACCTGCCCGGCCTGAAGTCGCTGCTCAAGGTTGCTCAACTCGATCAAAAACCCGCGATCGAGGCGGACGACATCGCTTTCGGCTTGGCTCCGCGGATCAACGCCGCTGGCCGGTTGGGGCAAGCGCGGTTAGCCGTCGAGCTGTTGACTACCGACAAGCCGGAGCGGGCCGCGATGTTGGCCGCCCATCTCGATGAACTCAACAAGAGCCGCCGGACCGTCGAGCTGAAGATCTTCAAGGAGGCTCGCGAGCAGATCGCCGGCCGTGCCGACTGGAGCGAGGCGCCCGCCGTCGTGCTGGCTGCCGACAGTTGGCATCCGGGAGTGATCGGCATCGTGGCGAGCCGTGTCGTCGAACAGTTTTCGCGTCCGGCGATTTTGATCGCCTTCAACGGACAGGCGGCCACCGGTCAGGGCTCGGGACGCACGCACGGGCGATTCGATTTGCACGCGGCCCTCTCCGCTTGCGCGACGCATTTGATTTCCTTCGGCGGACACCAGGCGGCGGCCGGCCTCAAGATCTCGAAAGACCGCATCGACGCCTTTCGCGACGACTTCTTTCGCTACGTCTCCGACAACCATACGACCGGTCCGCGCGACTCGGAGCTGCAGATCGACGCCGAAGTGCGCTTGGCCGATCTGACTCCGCGGGCCGTGAGGGAACTTGACCTGCTCAGCCCTTTCGGCGCCGACAACCCCCGCCCGGTGTTTGCGACGACGCGCGTCGAGCTGGCCGAACCGCCGCGCAAGATGGGGCAGGACGAACGGCACTTGTCGCTTCGCGTGCGGCAGCACAACGTCACCCTCCGCGCGATCGCTTTTGCGCGCAGTGAGTGGGCCGACCAAATCGCCCAACTCGGTGGACCCTTCTCGATCAGCTATGCCCCTTGCATCAACCGGTTTCGTGGGGCCGAGAACGTCGAGCTGCAGCTCATCGACTGGCAGCCCGAGCCGTCGGTCGCGGCGCGGCAGCCGGTGGAGTCGGCCACGGTGTGACGAACATCCCAGAGCTTCAGCGGCAACTGCGGGACACGCTCGAGGGGCGGGGGATCACCGACCCCAACGTGCTCGACGCCGTCGAGGAGACGCGTCGCGACCGCTTCGTCCCCGAGTCCTTGCAGTGCGCGGCCTACGAAGACGACGCCCTTCCCATCGGCGAAGGGCAAACGATCAGCCAGCCCTACATCGTCGCACTGATGACGCAGGAGCTGCGACTGGGCGGCGATGAACTCGTGCTGGAGATCGGCACGGGCAGCGGCTATCAGACGGCCATCCTCGCGCGTTTGGCGCGTCGCGTCGTGACGATCGAACGCATCGAGAGTCTGTCGGCCAGCGCCCGCCGAGTGTTGGCCGAGCTGGGCGTCACCAACGTCGACTATCGGATTGGTGACGGCACACTCGGAAATCCCGAGTCCGGTCCCTATGATCGGGTGATCGTGACCGCGAGCGCTCCCGCCGTTCCCGAACCGCTCTACTCACAGCTCAAATTGGGCGGCCGAATTGTGGCTCCGGTCGGAGATGAATCGTCGCAGGATCTCGTGATCCTCGAAAAGACACCGGCCGGCCGCCGATTGACGCCGCTCTGCGGTTGCCGCTTCGTCAAGCTAATCGGCGAGGCCGGATGGGCTCCGACGGAGTGAATTTTTCTCGGCTCCAACGCAAACCCGATTTCAAACGTACAACAGACCGGCCCGCTCCCCGATTCCTCCGAACGGCTTCGGCCTCGTGACCGCTCGCTTGCCGCCGGTGAGGCCAATATCATCACGTTCCCCAGGGGTCATCCCGTTGATGGGCACACCGTATGTCGCTTGAGCTGAGCAATGTCGTCAAGACGTATCGCGAGCCGGACGGCAACATCCTCACCGTGCTCGACATCGAGCGATTTCAGATCGCACCGGCCGAGCAGGTTGTGCTGGTGGGAGCCAGTGGCGGCGGCAAGACCTCGCTGTTGAATGTGATTTCCGGGATCAGCACGCCCGACAAGGGCAGCGTTAAGGTCGACGGCCTCGAGATCACGCGGTTGCCCGAGGTGGCCCGCGACCGCTTTCGGGCCGAGCGGATTGGTTTTGTCTTTCAAACATTTAACCTGCTTCCCGCGTTTAGTGCGCTCGAAAACGTGCTGTTGGGGATGAGCTTTTCCGGCAAGCGGGTCGATTCCAAGCGGGCCTTGCAGCTGCTCGAGCGAGTTGGCCTGGGGCATCGCGTGTCGCATCGGCCGCCGCAGCTTTCAGTCGGCGAGCAACAGCGGGTGGCCGTCGCCCGGGCCTTGGCCAATCAACCGACGCTGCTGTTGGCCGACGAGCCGACCGCCAACGTCGACGTGAAGAACCAGGATTTAATCCTCGACCTGATCCGCGAAGGATGTGCCGAGTCGAAGGTGGCCCTGTTGATGGTGACGCACTCGCCCGAAGTCGCGGCCCGGTTTCCCCGCGTCGATCGACTCGAGAACTTCAACCGCGCTGCATCTGGAACGGGGGCCCCTCGATGAGCCTGTTTGCGATCGCGTGGAAGAGCATCCGCCAGCGGTTTCTGTCGTCATCGCTGACGGCGTTCAACGTCGCGCTGGGCGTGATGCTGATGGTGGCCGTGCTCGTGATCTACGGAATCATGGATCACATGTTCAGCCAGCAAACGATCGGCTACCAGCTGATCGTCGGGCCCAAGGGTAGCGATTTGCAGTTGGTGCTCAACACGGTCTACCGCGTGAGCGCTCCGCTACAGAACTTGCCGTACCTCTATTACGAGGAACTGAAGAAGGACCCGCGCGTCGAAACGGCCGTCCCGTTCTGCCTGGGCGACACGACCGAAAAGGGGACCTTCCCGATCGTCGGCACGACCGAGGAGTTTTTCGAGCATCCCTACGCGCCCGACCAGAAGTTCCAGATCCGAGGCGAACCGTTCGCCAGTTCGTTCGACGCCATCATTGGCTCGGAAGTCGCACGCACGAACCAATGGGACATCGGCACGCAGTTCCAACTGATCCATGGCGGGGCCGAGTCGCACAAGCACGAAGAGAAGTTCACCGTCCGTGCGGTCCTGGCCCCTACGGGTACGCCGAACGACAAAACCGTGTTCATTCACCTGAACGGCTTTTACGCGATCAGCGGTCACGACGCGCCGCTCAAGGAGGCGGTCAAACGCTGGCATGAGTTCAGCGGCAAGGGAACCACCGAGGCCGAGATCAACGCGGCCGCCGCCGAGTGGGCCCAGAAGTGCGGCATCCCCCTCGAGGAGCCGCCGCACAAACCGGGCGAGCACCATCATCACCACAAGACGTGCGACGTCCAAAAGGAAGTCACAGCCATCTTGGTGAATATGAAGAGCATTTCCCTGGCGGCCATGTTCAACGGCGAAATGAAGCGCGGCTACAAAGTGCAGGCCGTCAATCCGATCATCCCGATGCAACAACTGATGAGCAGCATCTTGGGCAACGTGCGAACGGTGCTGCTCGTGCTCACCGCGCTGATCATCGTCGTCTCGGGCGTCGGCATTTTCGTGAGCATCTACAACTCGATGTCAGACCGCCGCAAAGAGATCGCCATCATGCGCGCCCTGGGCGCACAGCGCCGGACCGTTTTCTCGATCATCCTGGCCGAGTCGATCCTGCTCTGCTTCGGCGGCGGAATCGTAGGCATCCTGCTCGGTCATGGCCTGGTCTTCGCCGCGGCCCCCATCGTTCAACAGCAGACGGGCCTCTTGATCAACCCATTCGCCTTCGAGCCAATCGAATTCGTGCTCCTGCCGGGCCTGATCGCACTGGCCTCACTGATCGGCATCGTCCCCGGCCTATCGGCGTATCGCACCGATGTGGCGCGGGCGCTGGCGGACTAGCAATCTTTTATCCGCCCCGTGTGGCCGGGGCGCCCGGCTTTGCGGAAGCCCCGGACTTTCGCCGGACGAGCGTTCGACGTGGATCGCGGACCATCGAACGGGGCTTCCGCTGACGCGGGCCGCCCCCGCCACCCGTCGGAACAGCTCGCACGTGGGCAGCCCAGCACTACTGCAACGACGTCTCCACCACCGTCAGCTCGATCCGCCCCAACACGCGGACCAGGGGCAAGAAGCTGGTCGTCGGCGCCGGGCCGTTGTCGGCGAAGCTCGATTCGCCCAGCTTGATGTGGGCCGCTCCGATACCCGATTCGCCGGTGCCGAGTGTGGCGTCGAGAGGTACCCAGCGGTCGCCGATGAGGGCCTCTGTCCACATGTGGCCGCCGAAGGAGGACAGGGGCTCGATGTAGACGAGGCCGACGGCGATCTTCGACGGAATGTTGCGAGCCCGCAGCATGGCGGCCAACAGCACCGCGTGTTCGGTGCAGTCGCCTTGCAGCGTGCGGGCTACCTCGGCGGCCGAGGCGAGGGCCGTCGAGAAATCCTTCTTTTGCATTTCGTGGTCGACATATTTCTCCATCGCGACGGCGATCTTCGACGGCTCGACCAGGTAGCGGGCCGCGCGGTCGACGTGATTCAGCACCTCGCGATCGTTCGCCTGCAGGAACTGCGTGGTGGCGAGATACTGCCGGTCGCAGCGGACGCTGCGATTGCTGGGGCTCGGCCGCACGCAGTGCACGGTGATCTCGCATTCGTCGACACCCTTGCGGATCACCTTTTGATTGGCGTCGTTGAGGAAGAAGGGGGTCGGGTCCTCGCCGCGCATCTTGACGCGATAGACGGCTCGCGTAGTGAAATGGGCCTTCGGGATGAATGTCGTTTTAACGAGCGTGTTGACGGCGATGTCGAGCCCTTCGCCAGCGATCTCCTTGAGAGCTTCTTCGGCAGGGACGGTGTACGTCGTCAGCGTTTGGCCGAGCATCTCGGTCGTCGAGACGGCCGGGTCGCCGTGCTCGTCGAGGTAAACCTCGATCGGCGATTGAGGCAGGACCGATTCGACCAGGTTGACCCGCAGCAGCGATCGGCGGCGCCCGTCGAGTGCGATGACCCGTTCTTGACGCATGGCCCGAAACCGCACGTCCGAAACCTGCATCTGTTCGGGCATGAAGACCCGCAGCGTGGCCGCATCACCCGGCTTAAAGGGATGCAAGTGCGGATAGCGATCGACGTACGCCGACGATTTCGTGGCCGCATCCCAGGGGATTGAGATTTCGTGCGCGGTGCCGGCAACCGTGCTCTCGCCGACCAGCAAACTGCCGCGGACGTGACAGGCAGTGCGCGTCGGAGCGGCCGGCGGGTTCTTGACCTCGTACACGAACGACTGCAGTTCGCCGCCGGGCAACTCTTCCTCTTCCTGCCGCGTCTCCATTTGCAGCGTCTGGCCGAATCGCTTGATTGTCAGATGCGTCTCGGAATCGGTCTTCACAAGCGCCTTGCCGTCGATCTGCACGGGCCGCGAAAACGTGTGCGAATAACCCATCCGGCTCTTCCCGAGATAGATCACCTGCCAGACATCGCTGGCTCCCGGGGGCAGGGGGGCCTGATTGCGGGCCGGCGTACGAGTGCGGCGCGGCGGATCGGCCCGCAGGTCGACGCCGGGCGCCAGAGCCAATGCTGCGACAAGGGAGACCAAAACCCTGTTCATTGGCCACCTTTTTAGTCCAATGTCCAAAGTCCAAGTTCCAAAGTCAGACGCAGTACGCACAGCGGCCATTTCGAGTCTCCCTCTCCGACTTTGAACCAATCCGGACCTTGGACTAATCGATACAGTCCCACGCGAGCGGTTCGCCGCGGCTGATCGCGCGAGTGGCGCGCTTCCCGAGTATTTTCGGCAAGTCTTTCGGCGGCAATCCGTGGCCCGGGCGAATCGAACGCACGTTGTGTTCGGTGAAGCGCTCGCCGGCCGCGATGTCGGCGACGGCGAACAACGAGCGGCGGAAGACGCGGCTCTTCGCTTCGGCTGGCGTCAGTCCGTAATGCACACTGCCGAGCATGGCTTCGGCCACTCGGACGGCGCGGACCATGTCCGCGAACTCGGCCGGCTCGAGCGAGAAGGCACTGTCCGGGCTCGGCGATTCGTGCGAGAGCGTGAAATGCTTTTCGATCAGGCACGCCCCCAGCGACACGGCCACCACCGGACACGCAATGCCCAACGTATGGTCGGAGAGCCCAACCGGGCAGTTGAAGGTCGATGTGAGATGCGCGATCGTGCGCAAGTTGGCCTCTTCGGCCGGCGCCGGATACGAGCTGGTGCACTTGAGCAAAGCCAGCTCGCGGCAGCCCGCTTCTCGTAGAGCAGTCACCGCGTCGGTGATTTCTTCCAGCGTGGCCATGCCGGTGGACAAGATCACCGGCCGACGCGTGGCCGCGATTTTTCTCAGCAGGGCCAGATCGACCAGCTCGAAGGACGCGATTTTGTGCGCGGGGGGATTGAACTGTTCGAGAAAGTCGACCGCCGATGCGTCGAACGGCGTCGAAAAGCAGTCGATGCCCAACCGCCGCGCCTCGGCAAACAGATCCGCGTGCCATTCCCAGGGCGTGGCGGCTTCTTGATAGAGGTCATACAGCGTGCGGCCATCCCACAGTGTGCCGCCGCTGATGCGGAACTCCGGCCGGTCGGAACGAATCGTGAGCGTGTCGGCCGTGTAGGTTTGCAGTTTGACCGCATCGGCTCCGGCCTCTTTCGCGGCGCGCACCAGTTCGAGCGCAGTCGCGAGACTGCCGGAGTGATTCGCCGACAGCTCAGCCACGATGTACACGGGCTGACCATCGCCAACTTTGCGCTTGCCGAGCTGCAACATGGGCGGCAACGCGTCATTTGAATTGAAGGGCGGGCTTGTCATTGCTTGGATGGGAACACTGTCTGCGCGACCTCGATCGCAGGCCGATTCAATACCAAGGCGCAACCGGCGCCGACGAGAAAGCCAATCCCTGTCCACGCATCGAAGTGCATTCGCCGACTCTCTTTCACTCGCGGTCGAGGGTTTCGTTGGCTGTCCCTCGACACGTTAATTTGAGTAAGGCCGTTTCTGGTTGTACTCGGGCTCTGCAAACGTGGCGAGACTGCTTTTCCGAGAATCCGATTCAGGCCGGTTTGTGGCCCTTCCGCCACTCGCCTCCCGCCTTTTCGAGCTGGGCGACTGGCGTGTCCCAACCGTTTGTGCGCAGATGCGAGACCTTTTCGCGATCAGCAGCGCGATGAAACGATCCCGTGCCGATCTGCTTTGTGGCCGAGCAGGTTCCTTCGCGGATTTGGCGCCAATGCTCCTGGAAGAGTTGACCGATCTCGGACTGCAGTCGCGCGTAGCTGGTTCCTAGAGTCTCCCCTTCCGCGAATTGGACCATCCGCTGGGTGATGAGGTCGCCCGTGTCGATTCCTGCGTCGAGGTAGTGAATCGAAACACCTTTCGGCGTGTTCTCGATAAAGCTCCACAAATTTGGATCCGCCCCGCGGTTCCAGGGGAGGTACGAAATGTGCAAATTCACGGCTCGACGCGGGAAGCGATCGAGAACGTAGGGTTTGATGATGTGCCGGTAGCCGTGCGAGACGAGAAAGTCGACCGGGTGGCGAGCGAAAAATGTCGCGTCGAGTGGATCCATTGTTTGGACGACTCCCGCCTCGGTCGATTTCAGAAAATCGAGCACGGGCGAATCGGGCGGACCCAGGAACAAGACGTTCATGCGACGCCGCTCGATTCACTTAAGATCGCGACGACCCGGGCCGCTCCCTGTCCGTCGACGAGTTGTCGGAACTTCGCCGCGCATTCGGCGCGACGAGCGGGATCCGAAATCAACGACTCGAGAGCAGACGGCAGATCGGCTGATGGATTTGTGCCAAGCTCATCAATTCGCACCGCCGCGCCTAGGTGATCCAGCGCCGCCGCAATCGGTCGCTGATTTTCGGCCGTCACCGCCAGCAGCATGGGCACTCCCAAGTAACCGAGTTCATAGACAGAGCTGCCGGCCGCGGTCACGGCCAAGTCACAGCTCGCCATGATCTGTGGCAGATTGCTCGGCGACACGTGTAACGCGACGTCTTTCATTTTCGCTGTGATCTCACGCAAGCGGAAGACGTGAGGATTGGCCGGTCCGATCAATACGTTGATCTGGCAGTCGGCCGGGAGGCCCGACCGCAAGATGGTGAGAAATCGTTCCGTCAAGTTGCCTTGGTCGGCTCCGCCCAACGTCAGAAGGACCTGCGAAATCGATTCGCTCGTTGCCAGCTTGGGAGACATCTGTCGGAACTCGCGCCGCAGCATCGCGTATTGGCAGCCGAGCAAGATTCGAGTGCCGTGCGTGTGCCGACCGTAGAAGACGGCGGCCGCTCCCGCGTTCTGGTTGAGCAGCACATTTGCGTGATAGGCCTCGTGGCGGCCGTCGTCGTCAATCACCATCAGCCGCCACTTCACGTCGCGCAAGGCCAGTTGATAGTCAGGTCCGAATTGATAACCGTCGAGCACGAGCCATTGCGGATGCGTGGTGTTCGCGATGCGCAGCGTCTCCTGGATGTCGTGCGCCTCGCGACGGCTTGCGGGCGCCGACTCGAAGCGATGAACTGCACACTGCTCCGAATGCAGCCGAGATTCGAGCGCATCCGGCAGTTCGGCACAGGCAAAGGCGACCGTTCCCCCAGCCTCCTGCCAAGCTTGGGCCAGCGCCACGCAACGCATGACGTGCCCCGTGCCGATGACCGAGTTGGCGTCGGCTCGGATCAAGAGCGTGCCGAGATTGGCGGACGGTGTGGGCAGGATTTGCTCCTGAGCGAGGAGGGTTCCGAGTCAACTCACAGCTTGGGTGCCATGCCCACGGCTCGGCGTGGGCATGCATTGCGGGGACATGCCGACCTAAGGCTTTGGGCATGGCACCCGTCATTCCAGGATGATCGAACAACTGGGATTTCGGACGAGTCTCTCTTTGCCGAGTTCCGCATCCCTCAAAAATCACGCCGTTCGATGTAGATGCACGTGATCGTCAGCACGACCGCCAGAAAAATCAGGTTGCTGATGATGGGCGGCCAGATGTCGATTTGCGGTCGCTCTTCGCGAGGCAGCTCTTCCCGATTTCCGCGGCCTTGCTCGAACAGCTCGATCGGATCGCCTGCCACCAGGTACGTCACGACGTTGTCCAGTTCGCCCGGCTTCGGGAAGATCGTGTACAGCGGCGTCACCACGTAGCGATAAAGAATCTGCAAAGTGTCCATCGGCGATTGATACGCGTTGCCGCGCTCGAACGGATCGAGTCGATAAGCAATCACGCGTCCAAATCCGTCGGCCGCCAGCAATCGATTCTCGGGCGAGAAGGCGATCGACGTGAGATCCCCCTGACTGCCGAGCTTAGCGGCTGTCGGGTGCTGCTCCTCGACGTCGTAGAGCCAGACGTGGCCGTCGTCGAAGAGGATGGCCACGCGGCGACCGTCGGGCGAGCCGACCAGCTTGCGGGGCTTGGCCTTCGGGCGGGGGGTGAGGTCGAGCTCTTCGGAAAGCGAGGTGCCGTCGAAGATCCGCACGTGGCCATCGCCGGTGGCGACGACGATGTGTCCGCCGACAAAGTCGAGCACGGCCCCTTTTTCGGTTTCGATCTCGACGTCGCGTTTGACGTTGTAGTGGCCGGCCGAGTCGTGCGTGAGCATGCTGAGCTGGCCGTGCGAAAAGACGGCGATGCGTCCGTCGGTGTGATCGATGGCGGCAGCGAACGGCCGGCGCCATTTTTGGTCGGGGTAGGGGCCGATTTTCTCGAACTTGCCGCTGTCTGGGGGCGAGATGTCGACGCCGAATACTTTGAAGGGCCGATGTTCGCGGGCTGCATCCCCTTCAAACCGAAAGATGCCTGTGTAACTGACGACGAGAATGTGACCCTGCGAGTCGAGCAAGAGGGCCTGCGGATTATTGGGAGTGACCGCGTTCTCCATACGGCGCCACTCTTGATTGCGGGCTCCGATCAGCAGCTTGCCCGAACCGCCGAACAACTCAAACCGCGTGCGGGCCGACTCGATCGCCACAATACGGCTGTGCGACGGATCATAAACGGGGCCGATCAAAGACGCGCGCGAGAAAAATTGAGCGCCCCCGGCATCCGCGCCGCGAAAGACTTCTTCCCAGGTCTGGTGGTCGGCTGCCCACTCGAATGTCTGCCCCGAGCGGTTGACCGTCAGCAGCTTTTCGCCCGCAGGCACGATCGAAGCGATCCGAATCGGGTCGAGGAACGTGGTCTCGGCCACGCGCTTGGCCGTACCGACCGTGAAGCAAACGCCCCAGAACAGGATCGTGCAGCAGACCGAGACGATGGCGTTCCGCCAGATGACACCCGTCAGCGCCGAGATTGAGTAGTAGATCACGAACAGAAACAGAAACACGGGGATGCACAACAACAGCTTTCCGCTCCAAATGTCGAAACGCAGTCCGGCGATCAGCCACATGCCGCCGATCAGATAAATCGAATTGAGCAGAATGAACGTCGACGCGCCGAAAAACTTGGTCAGAAACAATAAGGAACGGGAGACCGGCTTACTGAGCAGCAAGTCGATCGCTCCTGGCTCGAACGTTTGCGGCACCGTCGGTGCGGAGACGAGGATAGCGATAAACACTCCCAACACGCCGGCCAAAAATGTCAAGATGACGGCCAGCGCGTAATTCACCAGCAGACTGAGCTGCTTGGGCTCGAAGGGCAGCGGTGCCCCGATCCGGTAACCGAACCATTCGGCATACAGAGTGCGACCGGGGGCGGGCAACACGAAGTCGGGGAAGGCCGCATCGATCAGCAGGCGATTGAATCGGCGGTGTTCCTCGGCGGAGAGATCGTCGTAACCGCGGTCGGCCAGGCGTCGCCCTTCGCCGGTGAGGGTGTTCGGCGGCCAGAGCTTGGGATCGTAGAGGTCTTTGCTGTCGAACATTCCGTTGAACTCGGCGCGAACTTCGCTGAGCACATCGAGTTGCTCGTTGACGTTCGTGGGGCTGACGATGTGCAGCCGGTGTCGCAACGATTCGGGCAGTCGCGACCAAACTCGCCGGGCGGCGGAGGGAGTCTTGGCTGTTTCCTGCGACGCCAAGAGCTGCAAAAACTCGGGGCCGTTGCGGAATTCGTTGCGCTGAAACCGATAGGCGGTTTCTTCGCGAAGCGCGAACGGCGCCAGGCCCACGAATAGCACCAGCGTGATCAAGCCCGTGATCAGCCAGAGAATTCGAGAGGCAAACGCCTCGCGGAAGGAATCTTTGAAGACGGCCAGATAGGGTCTCATCAGGTCGGTCTCATGAGGGCCGATTGGCCCCTTCTTTGTCGTCGCTCATGATCAGGTCGAGGAACGCCTGCTCGAGCGTCTGCTCCCGACGTCCGACTGACGCGATGCTGATTCCGCCTTGCCGAAACAGGTCGACCCAATAATCGAGAGCCGACTGATCGGGAGCCTCGACCGTGATTCGCAGATGCTCAGAGTCGAGCAACTTGGCGGCCAACACCGGGCGACCATTCAGCAGTCGGCGAACGCTCGACTCGTCAGCTCGCAGAGTCAGCACGGCTTCGGGTGACGTTTGCCGACGCAACGCGTCGACAGTGTCCATCCGTCGCAGCTTCCCGCGTCCCAGAATGGCGACCCGATCGCAGACCAGTTCGACCTCTTGCAGCAGGTGGCTGTTCAAGAAGACGGTTTTCCCCTCACTCTTCAAACGGGCGAGCACTTCGCGAATTTCAGCCCGGCCGACCGGGTCGACGCCGTCGGTCGGCTCGTCGAGGATCAACAATTCGGGATCGTGCAGCATGGCCTGCGCGAGGCCGAGCCGTTGCGACATCCCTTTCGAGTATTTTCGCACGAGCGTTTGGCCCCACCGCGCGAGCCCGACCATTTCCAGCAACTGGGGACGCAGCCGGCGAATTTCGCGCAGCGGGATGTTGCTCAGCCCGCCGTAATATTCCAGCGCCGTGTTGCCGCTGAGGTGATGCGGAATGCGATGGTGCTCGGGCAGATAACCAATCTTGCGCCGGGTGAGGCGATGACCGGCCGGTCGGCCCAGCATCTCGGCCTCGCCCCCCGATTTGTGCACCAGGCCGAGCAGGATTTTGATCATCGTGGTCTTGCCCGCCCCGTTGGGCCCGAGCAGGCCGAAAATCTCGCCGCGGTTGACGCTCAGGCTGACGCCGCCGAGAGCCGGTACCTTGCGCCGCCCAAACCAACCGTCGCGGTAGGTTTTTGACAAGTCGCGAGTCTGGATGGCAAACGAATCGAGCATGGTCGTCCTGAGTGCCGACGGTCCCCGGTCCCGCGGCGTCTGCTCTGAATTGACAGGTTGGGTGCCATGCCCACGGCTGGGCATGGGCAGGCATGTAGGACTGGCTGACCCAAAGCGGTGGGGCATGGCACCCTGGTGGCTCCACGTTGGACGCTGTCACCCTGGTGGTTCCATTATGATAGTCGGCCACTCCCCGAGGACAAATTCCCGCGCGGACAAATTCGACGATTGGCCGCTCGGCGCGGCTCTGTTCGCAGTGCCCAAGCGGACTTGCGGCCAGACGTTGGACGCCTGATGCTGATCGGCCGCGCGATGCAAACTGAGAGGACGCCCGGCATGCAGCGGCGAACTTTGGCGGCCAGCTTTCGCGACGCGTTCAAGGGAATCGGCCATGTGCTGCTCACGCAACGCAACGCGAAAATCCAACTCGCGGTCGGCCTGATTACGCTGCTGTTAGGAGCCGGCCTGCGAATTCCCCCCGAACAACAGGCGTTGCTGTTCTTGACCGCGTTCGCCGTGCTGGCCGCGGAAATCGGCAACACGGCTGTCGAAACGCTCGTCGACGCCTTCTGCCCCGGTCCCAGCGAAGCGGCCCGCATCGCTAAAGACGCGGCCGCCGGGGCCGTGCTGATGCTCGCGATCGGCTCCATCGCCGTCGGCCTCTGCATCCTCGGCCCGCCGCTGTGGCGGCTGGTGATGTAACCTCTTCGCGCGGCGTTTTCAAAACTTGCGGCACCCTGCGATTCGCAATAAGCTCTCGTCGAACGAACGGCGCCTGCGAGGATCGTCGGGGCCGAGGTCTGTCAGGGGGGCACGATGGAGACGACGGAGACAACGCAGATCGATTACACAGTTCGTCGGCTACGCGCGGAGGATGCTCAAGGCGTTGTCGACTGCGTTCGAGGAATCTACGGCGACAGCTACATCATCCACACGGAGATGTATCACCCGGAAGACATCGTGGCCCTCAATGAAGCGGGCCGGTTGGTCTCCGTCGTGGCTCTGAATGGCGACAAGATCGTCGGGCACTATGCGTTAGAGCGGCCCAACCCGGCTTCTCGCGTCGCGGAATCGGGAGAGGCCATGGTCCTTCCCGAGCACCAGCATCATCATCTGTTGGAGAAAATGCGGCTCTTGTTGGAAGAAGAGGCCGCTCGGCTCGGCTTGCACGGAATCTTCGGTCGCACCGTGACCAACCACGTCTTCAGCCAGAAAATGGTCGAGCGATTCGGCGAGCGGCCGTGCGGCGTGAGCCTCGGTCGAACGCCACGCACTTTCCGCAACATGCGCGAGGCGCTGCCGCAGCGGATGAGCGTCGTGTTCTATTTCAAGTATCTGGGTGCGGCCGATGCCGTCCGCGTGCACGTTCCGCCCCGGCATGAAGAAATTTGCCGGCAGATCTATGAACAGTTCCAAGTCCGCCTGGAGTCTCACGCGTCGCAGTTGGTCCCCGAGTCAGGTGAGTTCGTCGTCGAGCATCATCCGGAACTCAGGCGGGCCAACATCCTGGTTCGCCGGGTCGGCAAAGACACCGTCGAACAAGTGCGAAACGCGCATCGCGAACTCTGCCGAGCCCGAGAGGTCGAGGTGGTGTACCTCGAGTTGCCGTTAACCGAGCCAGGAACGCCAGAGACTTGCCATGCGCTCGAGGAAGAGGGGTTTTTCTTCAGCGGCGTCGCCCCGTTGTACTTCCCCCAGGGGGACGTGCTGAGGCTGCAATTCCTCAACGTCGATTTGGACCTCAGCCTACTGCAAATCGAAAGCCCGTTTGCGAAGAGCTTGCTGACGTACGTCGACCAAGAGCGGCACCGAATCAAGGCGAACGGCACGAAGACGTCGCCAGGGTAATCTTATCCTCCGTGTGCCACTGCTGAGACGTCTTCGGCTCAGCAGTGTCTTCCGGGACGGATCGACTACCGCATCACGCTCCGCGCGACTACCACTGGCGATTTCCCGCGTTGTTTCTACGCGCGTAGAAACTGGGGATGGTGTCGATTTCGGGTGACAGGAAAATAGAGGTTGGGCCAGAATTTCGCTCTTCCGCACTCCAATCGCGAGGCCTGTGTGTCCCAACCACCGCCGTGTCCCCAGCCGTCTCCTAAGCCGCTCGTCAACAAGGATGCGATTGCCAAACCTGTCCCTCGGCCT
>DASRXU010000031.1:0-2884 GCA_035687365.1 Planctomycetaceae bacterium
TCAGACTGAACATAGCAAGCTCGCCCGGCGTCCGCTCTGCATGGCGCGGCTGCTGCTTACTCTCGACCGACGTCCCTGGCTGCAGAATCGAACCTTGCAGGTCTTCGAGCGTCGCCCAGAAATTTTTCGTCGCTTCGTCGAACTGCACGTGGGAGCGCTGCCGCCATTGCGCGTGGTGCGTGACGGGCTGACTCTGGGATGGGGACTGCTGACCGCTTAAACACCATGAACGTAACCAGCCCGAAAGGTCACAAGGGTGTTGCATGGTACCTATTTGGGCCGGCCGTTCTAGCTCTGTTGGGCGCTTCCGTCATCGCAGCCGCGGCCCAGGGTGCAGCGCACCAGAGTTCCGCGCTCCAAGTGGACCCGTCGCAAACCTCGGTGAAGTTCACACTTGGGGATGTCCTCCACACCGTTCACGGAACTTTTCAGTTAAAGCGCGGAGTCTTGCAGCTCGATCCGGCTTCTGGAAAACTCTCAGGCGAGATCGTGGTTGACGCCACCAGCGGCGAGAGCGGCAGCGGGATGCGCGATCGCAAAATGCATAAAGAAGTTCTGGAGAGCGAGCATTACCCCGAAATTGTTTTCCGTCCGGACAAGATTGAAGGCGCCGTCGCACGCCAGGGCAAATCCTCCGTCAAGGTTCACGGCAGGTTCACGATTCATGGGGTCGATCGCGAGATCACCGTGCCGGCCGATGTAGAGATGTCCGCGGATCGTTGGACCGCCGCGGTTCACTTTACGGTTCCTTATGCGAAATGGGGAATGAAGAATCCGAGCACGCTGTTCCTGCGGGTGAATGATTCGGTCGAGATTGATCTGATGGCGGCGGGTAGCGTGACCGGAGTTCCGACGACGACTTCTTCTCACTAGCCGTCGAGTTAATAACCCTCCAGCGGGACAATTCCTTTTCCCTCCGTGCACTCATAACAGCGGCCCGCTGCGAGATTCTTGTACTCCTCGGTTCGCCCACTCGGCCAATCGATCACGGCGCGTTCGATGCGGTCCCGCTTTTCCAATCCGAAAGTTATAGGAAGCTCGGACTGCGACAAATAACTGGAGCCTCCCTTCACCAGACGAGACTGGGTCATGCCGCCAACAAACACGCGAACCGTTGCACCAATCCCGTCGCGGTTCGACTTAGTCCCCACCAAACGGAAGCGGATGCTGTGGTTTCCACTGAATTGATCGTTGCGATATAGATAGGCTGGCCCGTTGTTGGTAGTGATCAGGAGATCAAGATCGCCGTCGCGATCAAAATCGCCATAGGCAAGGCCGCGGCCAACCTTCGGATGATCGAAGCCTCCGTCAACTTCCGCCGCGACATCGCGAAAACTTCCCTTGCCGCGGTTCAGAAAAAGCTGGGGCGGTTGTGCGTAGCCGACGTTGCCGCGAATGTTGCGCACCGTCTCGTCGATATGCCCGTTGGCCACCGCGAAGTCGAGCCAGCCATCGAGGTTGGCGTCGAGAAAAGCGCAGCCGAATCCCAGGCTGTTTCTGGAGGCGACGCCGACTCCGGATTGCGGCGCAATGTCTTCAAAACCCTTGCCGCTGGCGCGGTACAGGCCGATCATTTCATTGTCGAAGTTCGTAATGGCAACTCCCGGCGTGCCCGAATTATCGAAATCAGCTACGTCGACTCCCATGCCCGCGCGGGCTTTGCCTTCGCTGCTGAACGCCAGTCCGGCCTCGACCGCGGCATCTTTAAATGTGCCATTGTGCTGGTTGCGATAAAGCTTGTTGGGCTGAGTGTCATTGGCGACCAGAAGATCGGGCCAGCCATCGCGGTTATTGTCGAACAAAGCCACTCCCAGCGATTTGGAGCTGCTATCGAAAATTCCGCTCGCCGCCGTGACATCTTCGAACGTGCCATCGCCTCGATTGTGAAAGAGCCAGCAGGTGGCTCCGCGATAGGCTTCCGGAGTGCAATACGATTTGTGTTTCCCGTCGAGGCTGCAGAACACGTCGTGTTCCGGCGACCACTTCACGTAGTTGCACACGAAGAGATCGAGCAACCCATCGCGGTCGTAATCGAACCACAACGCGGACGTACTGAATCCCTCGCGCTTCCCCAATCCGCTGGGCGTGGTCACATCCACAAACGTACCCTTGCCCGTGTTGCGAAACAGCCGGTTCTGTCCCACGCAAGTGATCAGAATGTCAGGGAAGCCGTCGTTGTTGTAATCACCGACCGCGACGCCCATGCCGTACATTTCGACATCGAGCCCGGCGTGCGTCGTGACATCGGTGAAGGTGCCGTTGCCGTTGTTGTGATAAAGCCGCAGCGTGGAGCGCCGCTTCTTGTGGCCCGGCCAGTCTGTGCCGTTGATCAGCAGAATGTCCTGCCAGCCGTCCCGGTCGTAGTCGAGGAAGGCGCATCCCGAGCCGAGCGTTTCGGGCAAGAATTTCCCGCCGAAGGCTCCGCTGTTGTGCTGGAACTGGATCCCCGCCGCGCCGGTCACATCGGTGAATCGAAACCCTGGGGAGGACGAACCAGGACTAGGCGCAGCCCCAGTCTGCGCCGCCAGCGCCCGCAGGCCGGGCAGTTGCGACCAAGACGCCAGCCCAGCCATTCCCCACAAAAAAGACCTGCGGCTCACGGAACATTTCACGGCCGAGCTCACGGAACGCTCACCAGCCCGGCGCGAATCGCGTACACCACCAGTTCCGCGGTCTTGTGAATTCCCAACGTGTTCATGATGTTGGCGCGGTGCACGGCGATGGTGTTGACACTGAGATCGAGCGCGGTCGCAATCTCTTTATTCGATTTTCCGTCGACAATCATCTGCAGCACTTCCAGTTCGCGCGGGGTGAGAGCCGCGCTGCGCTCTCCCTTCAGCGCCGAGCGCTGCTCCAGCGTCGGATCGAATACTGTCTCTCCCGC
>DASRXU010000032.1:0-6462 GCA_035687365.1 Planctomycetaceae bacterium
GAAAGCGGCGTGCAAGTTCTCCCACGTTTTTTTGCTCAAAGCATTGAGTACCTTGGGCCGATTGAGAGTCACGTAGGCGATCGGCCCCTTCTTCTCGTACAAGAGATTTTCGAACGTTAGCTCGGCGACGGACGAACTCATCTCAATGTCTCCTTTGTCAGCGCGCACCCTGACTGTTCGTGGCTGCTCGATTGTGTATTCGGGAAAAGAGGGTCTTAGATGAAGGCGCTCAGGCCGGTGATGGCTTTGCCCACGATCAGATTCTGCATCTGATACGTCCCCTCGTAGGAGTAGAGCGCTTCGGCGTCGGCGAAGTACCGTGCGACGTTGTAGTCGAGACTGATGCCGTTGCCTCCGCACAACTCCCGAGCCCACGCGACCGTCTCGCGCATCTTGGCCGTCGTGAACGCCTTCGACAGCGCCGCGTGGTGGTCTCCCAACTTCCCTTCTGCGTGGAGTTGTGCCGTGCGAACCACCAGGCACTGGCACGCCGTGACATTTGCCAGCATCTTTGCCAAGAGGTCCTGAACGAGTTGAAACGAGCCAATCGGCTTTCCGAACTGGAGGCGCTCCTGCGCATATTTGAGAGCATGCTCGTAGGCTCCCATCTGGCATCCCGTCGCTTCCCAGGCGACGAGGTAACGCGTCATGCGGAGCACTCGCGCCGTGTCGCGGAAGGAGGTGCCGACCTGCAAATGGTGATCTTCCGGCACGCGGCAATCCTTCATCGTGATCAGGCCGTTCTGGACCACCTTGAGCGCAATCTTGTTCTGGATCTTTTCGACGCTGAAACCCGGGGTCGTCTTGTTCTCGACGATGAACGCCTTGACCTGGTTGTCGGCGACGTCGCGCGCCCAGATGACCGAGATGTCACACCAAGGAGAGTTGCCGATCCACTTCTTCTGGCCATTGAGGACCCAGGAGTCCCCTTCGCGTTTCGCGGTCGTCATCAGTCCGCCGGACGCTCCGGAACCGACGAGCGGCTCCGTTAGTCCGAAACAGCCGATCTTTTCGAAGCGGGCCATCGGCGGCAGCCATTTCTGCTTCTGTTCTTCAGAACCGGCCTCGTAGATCGAGCCCATCGCCAGGCCGTTGTGCACGCCGAAGAATGTGGCGATCGAAGAGTCGACGCGTGACATTTCCATCGCGGCCAGGCCAAACAGCAGCGCACTTCCCCCTTTGCAGCCGTAGCCTTGCATGCCCAGGCCGCCGATGTCGAGTTCCTTGAACGCGGGAATCAATTCGAACGGGAAGGCATCTGCGGCCCAGTATTTATTGATGATGGGGGCGACCTTCGCCTCCATGAACGCGCGAATCTTTCGCACCAGTGCGAGTTCGTCCGGCTTCAAGGTTTCGGCGAGCGAGTAAAAGTCACTGTTGGGCGCCGGCAACGGCTTTTGTGGCTTCGCTGGTTTTGCGGTCGCCTGCTCGATTGGTTTTCCAAGTGTCGTCATTTCGGTACTTCCTTTCGTAAGCTTCGCTGGCCGTGCCTGTTTCGACATTACTAGGCGTATGAAGTCGACATCGTCCACATTTGAGGTCATGAGACTGCAGCCCTTGCGAAGTTTGGTGGGCGTCTTTCGAGAAATGCCGTCAGCGCCTCCTTGGCATCGGCTGACCGAAGCCGCGGCGGGTACTCGTCGTTTTCGAGTCGCATGGCCTTTTCAATTTGCTCGCGGTAAGACTGACGCATCAGCCGTTTACAGGCCCGAAGTGCATCGGACGGCAGGTTCGCCAACTTCTGCGCCGTTCGAGTTGCCGTCGTCAAGAGTGCCTGGTCCGGCACGACGGAGGTCACAAGTCCCAGCTCGAGCGCTCGCCTGGCGTCGTATGGGATTCCCAACAAAATCAACTCCGCGGCACGGAGGTAGCCAACGTGTGCCGGAAGGGACCAGCTGGTGCCAAACTCGGGAACCAAAGCCAGGTTGATGAACGGCATCTGGAACTTGGCACTCTCCGCGGCGTAGACGAAATCGCAATGCGTCAGCATGGTGGCCCCGCCTCCCACAGCGAAGCCCTGCACAGCCGCAATCAGGGGTTTGTCCAAGCTGAGGAACGCCTTCATGAGGCGCGACTGTGGAGTTTCGCCAGCCTCTAACGGATTCTTCAGGAAGTCCTCAACATCGTTGCCCGCGCAGAACGCGTCGCCCGCCGCGTGCCAAAGCACGGCCCGGATGCCCTCGTCGCTGAGGGCCTGATTGAGCAGATCCGCGAGGCCGACGTACATCGCCGACGTCATCGCGTTCTTTCTCGTCGGGCGGTTGAGTTGAATCCGTAGGATGCTTCCGGAACGATCTGTGATGATGTCGCTCATCGTCCGTCTCCACTCAACGCGGGTTGATTTGCTGGAAGCGGCCGATTCGTGGTCGCGTTCGAGCCTGACGCGAGATGAGGCTCGTCTTCGGACGCGAGCGGGCGAGACACAATCAGGCGAGAACCGCGCTGCCCGGTGACGCCAGTCCACACCCATTGCAAAAAGACAGCCATGCGCAGATTGCGCTGTGCCAGAAACTGGAGATGCACCGCGCCCCAGACGAGCCATGCAAGCAGCCCGCTGAGCCGGACCTTGCCGCTCTCGAGTACCGCAAAGCCCTTGCCAACCACCGCCATGTTTCCTTTGTCCCAGTAACGAAACGGCGGGAGCGGCGAGCGACCGACGAGCCGACGGTGAATCGACTTTCCCACGTAGCGTCCTTGCTGCATCGCAACCTGCGCGACGCCCGGCAACGGTTTCCCGTCCTGTTCGAACGATGCGGTATCGCCGACCACAAAGACTTCGGGATGTCCGGGCACAGACACGTCTTTGCCGACGCGCACTCGACCTGCCCGATCCGTCTCGACGCCCAGCCATTTGCCGGCCGGCGATGGCGTGACGCCCGCCGTCCAAATCACTGTCTTGGCAGTAATTCGCTCTCCCGCGACTATGACGCCGTTCTCGTCGATCTGATCCACGCCGTGCCCCAGCAGCACCTCCACTCCCAATTCTTCAAGCCGTGTCTTTGCGTCTGCTGACAGCTTCTCCGAAAAGGGACCGAGGACCCGGTTCGCCATGTCGACCAGCACGATTCGGGCGGACGTCGGATCGATGCGGCGAAATTCAGATTTGAGCGAGCTCCGCACAAGCACCGCGATCGCAGCGGCAAGCTCGACGCCCGTGGGGCCGGCTCCCACTAGCACAAACGTCAGCAGCTCTTTATGGCGACTGGGATCGTCCTCTGCCTCAGCTTGTTCAAACGCAGCCAAAATCTTGCTCTTGATCGCAACCGCATCGGGAAGACTCTTCAAACCCGGGGCATATTTCTCGAATTCGTTGTGTCCGAAATAACTGTGGCTCGCCCCGGTCGCCAGGACGAGATAGTCATACGAGAGCGGCACACCCTCTCGATCTGCCGAGTCGACGATGACGCGCCTGCTTTCCTTATCGACTCCCTTCACCTCTCCCAGGATCACCGTCGCGTTTTTCTGGTTCCGCAAGATCCCTCGTAGCGGTGAACCGATCTGCTCAGGCGTGAGGACGGAAGTCGCGACCTGATACAACAGGGGCTGAAACAGATGGTGGTTGGTGCGGTCAATTAGAAAGACACGCGCCGGCGTCTTTCGCAGCGCCTTCGCGGCCGCGAGGCCGCCGAAGCCTCCACCAACGATCACGACAGTCGCAGTTCGCTCTGACACGCCAGATTCCTCCAACTCGCTTCAGTGATCTCATGGCATTTGCAGGTTTTGTGCCACGAGGGCGGCCCCTGCAATTTTGCTGCGAGGGAACTTCACTCGATTTCTTCGCCGGCGCTCCTGTCCAAGCGGATCCACTCGCGCACATACGCCGGACAATTGCGGAGCTCGATTCCGCTGTCTTCATTGAGCCGCAAGAAGCGTATGGCAGCCTGATTGACGAGCTTGATTTCGCTCAAATCCAGCACCATCGTTCGCATTTCGCTTGCGATTCGAGCTTTGAGGTCGTCCAGGTGCTCCGACTCGATACGGCCGATAAGCCGCAATACGATTTTTTCGTCGTCGAACTCTTGGACGATTCGTAGAATCATTTCGGGCGGGCGGTGCAACAAGAGTGCCGCGGCATCGGCGCAGCAAGCATTAGGCCGTTCTCGAGTGTCTCGTTGGCGACTTCTCAGCAGTTGCCGAATTGTCGCCAACTGGACGATCGGGTGACGCGGTACACTTGTTGCGAATGTCAATGAGCGGTTCTCAGAACCGAGGCGGAGGATTAGCGATGGCGGAAAGCGGACATCTGTGGGCCGTCGGTTTTGACGAAATCAGTCGGGCAACCGCCGTGCGCGATGAGATCACCAAGCTCGCTTGGAACCCCGGTGAGGGAGGCAAATATCTGATCCTGCTGGACACTGCGGTTGTCATCTGCCATCCCGATGGCTCATTCACGCTCGACCGTGAACCGTTCCCAGGCGTTGGGAACATTTTGAGTTGTTCGGTCGTCGGCTTTCTCACCGGTCTCGTCGTTGCCGCGCCGTTATCAGGCGCCACGATCGGCGCGTTTATCGGCGGGGCTGGCACCCTGGCTTCCGCTGCCCAAGCCGGAATCAACGCCGATTTCATTCAGGATGTCGAGAAGATCATGCGGCCGGGGACATCCGCGCTCTTCGTACTCGATGAAGCGGGCGACATGGAAGTGATCATGCACACGATCCACGGGCTGGGCGGAACAGTGCTAAAAACCAATGTCGATCTGGAACGCGCAAAGCTGATCCAAGCGACCCTTGCCGGCTAGCTCCGTTCGCGGCCGGCGCGAACGCGCCCCAATGACGACTTTTCGGCAATTGTCGAGTTTTCGGCAATTGTGCCCCCCTACTGGCCCGATTAGTCTGGCATGTGCGGCCCGACAAATAGCCATAAGTCGTGGACGATGCGTCGGCCTGGTTGTTGCGTGACGAAAGGCCTACATGGCCAGCCCGCCAAGTGCCCAACCCGTTAGTTCCCCTCCGCCGACTTCCCCGGCCGGCGCAGTATCCGCGCAGCCTGTGGGCGCGTCGGCACCATCGGTGGAGACCCCCGCGAAGAATATCGCAAAGCGGCCTTGGGTCATCGCGCTGGTGTCTGTTCTTGCTGTAGTCGTGATTGCCTTGCTCGCTCGATGGGTAATCTTTCGGGCCACCGCTTCGATCACCGACGACGCATTCATTGAGGCGCACATCGTCAACGTCGCACCCCAGGCAGTGTCGGGGCGTTTGGTACGTTGCTTGGTCGACGAAAACGACCACGTCGAGCAGGGGCAATTGCTTGCTGAGATCGATCCTGTTACCTACCGCGATCAGGTCGAGCTGGCGCGCAGCAAGGTCGACGGTGCGGAGGCCGAATTGCGGCGTCAACAAGCCGCGCTGGAGCGACTCAAGTTAGAGGTCCCGATCCAAATCGAGATCTCTCGCCGTTCGCTCGCGGCCGCCCACGCGGACCAGGGCCGAGCCAAGGAGGCTCTGAAGCTCACCATCGACAGTGTCGAAAAAGGCGTCGAGGAAGCCCAAGCGGGGCTGGCTGCGGCAAAGGCCGATCTCGTTTTGGCGGATCAGGAGTACACACGGTTTTCGACGCTCTACAAGCAGGACGCGGTGCCTTTGCGACGCTCGCAAGAGGTAACGCGATCCCGAGACGCTGCCGAGGCGCAGCGCCGCTTGGCAGCCGCGAAACTCGCCAAAGCCGAAGCCGAACGGACGCAGATCGAGGTCGCCAAGCGGACTCTGGAAGCGGCCGAGAAATCGGCGCAAAAAGCGGCCGGTGGCGTCGATCTGGCCGAGACGGGCAACGCGCAGATCCGAGAGGTGGAACTGCTGACCGCCCTCAAGAAAGAAAACGTCACCGAGGCACGGCGGGCCCTGACTTCCGCCGAGGATCAGCTCAAGTACACTCAGATCCGCGCCCCATTCCCTGGAATCATCGTCAAGCGCTACCGGCACCTCGGGGATTTCGGCTCCGCCGGCGTCCCGATCCTCAGCATGTACAACCCCGACCTGATGTACGTGACAGCGCATCTGGAGGAGACGCGCTTGCGCGGCGTCGCTCCGGGAAACGCAGTCGACTTAGAAATCGACGCATTCGGCGAACCGTTCCGGGGACGAGTGGTCTGGATCGACAAATCGACCGGAGCGCAGTTCGCGCTCTTGCCGCGGAACGTTGTTTCCGGCGAATTCACAAAGGTCGTGCAACGTGTGCCCGTGCGGATCCAGATCGAAAAGGATGACCGCTGGCCCAATCTGCGGTCCGGCCTTTCGGTTCGCGCGACCATCAGCCACGGAGCTGGTGATCCCGAGTGGGCCAAGCATGCGGCCGCCGAGATGTCGGACCTCGAAACGCGGTTTAACCGGACCGAGGCCGGCCCCAACGCGTCCGCAGAATCCGCGGCCGGAAGATGAGTCAGCTCAAGACGATCACAGCGCAGTCTCCCGCTCCGGTTCAAGGCCCCTCGACACGAGAGGACCAGGCGCCGTGGCTGGCGGCACT
>DASRXU010000033.1:0-35417 GCA_035687365.1 Planctomycetaceae bacterium
GAGGCGGAAAGACTCGCAATTTCTGCCCCTGCAACTGAGCGATCTGCTGGCCCTTGGTGACCGACGAGGGCATCGGCTCGCCGCTGAGCTTTTCCAACAGCGGCTTGTGATCGAACGTGTCGAGGTGACTCATCCCGCCGGCCATGTAGAGCCAAATGACTCGCTTGGCCTTCGGCAGCAGGTGCGGATGCGCGAGACTTCCTGTCCAAGGTGCGGCGAGCGGACGAGCGGCTGCGGAGGCGGTCTTCGCGGGCGACAACAAGGATCCGAGCGCCATCGATCCCAGGCTGACGCCCGCGTTTGTCACAAAGGTGCGGCGTCCGATTTGAGCAGGAAGAATCATCGATCGCGTCCTCGAGGCCTCTCAGTTGCGGGTGATCGCCTCGTGCAGGTTGAGCAGCGTGCGGCAAACGCTGGTCCAGGCGGCCAGCGCGGCCCGATCGATGTTGGGCGCGACCGGATGCTGGCCGATTGCCAGCAGCTGATCGACGGCAGCCGAATCGGTCGCGTATTGGGCCGAATGATCGGCGAGCAACTTGGCGACCACGGCCCGCTCGGCTTCGGTCGGACGACGCGAGACCACGCGGCGAAACGCCCAATCCAAGCGATCATTTGCCGACGATCCGCCCTTGGCCAGCGTGCACTCGGCCAGGCCGCGGGCCGCCTCGACAAACTCGGGATCGTTCATCAGCACGAGCGATTGCAACGGCGTGTTCGAGCGGGGCCGATCAGCCGTACATTCCTCGCGACCGGGCGCGTCGAAGGCCAGCATGGCCGGATGGAGATATTGCCGCTGCCAATGCGTGTAGAGCGAACGTCGGTAAAGTTGGTCGCCCGTTCCGTTCTGCCATTCGCGCGGCGGAAAGTTGAGATAGGCCCAATAGCCCGGCGGCTGATAGGGCTTCACGCTCGGCCCGCCAATTTTCTCGGCCAGCAGGCCACTGATCTTAAGAGCGCTGTCGCGGACCTCTTCGGCCTCGAGACGGAAACGTCCCTGCCGCGCGAGCCAGCGGTTGTCCGGATCGGCTTCCTCCAGATCGGGGCGCAACGCGGACGATTGGCGGTACGTCCCCGACATCACAATCAGTTTGATCGTCTGTTTGACGTTCCAGCCCGAGTCGACGAACTGACCGGCCAACCAATCCAAGAGTTGCGGATGGCTGGGCCAATCACCCTGCGCTCCCTGATCGTCGAGTTTGCGCGAGAGGCCGGCTCCCAGAAATTGCTTCCACATGCGGTTGACGAAGACACGGGCCGTCAGCGGATTCTCTTTGGAGGTCAACCAGTGGGCCAAATCGAGGCGTGTGAGGCGTCCTTCGTGTGCTTGGCGACGCGATAGGACTTCGGGAAATGTCGGCTCGACGATGGGGCCGGTTTCATCCATCCAGTTTCCACGCCCCAGAACACGAATCGTGCGAGGCGTGAGCGAGACCGTGATCAAGGTCGAGGGAATTTGCGATTGCAGTTGCTTCGATTCGGCTTCGAGTGCGGCCAGTTTCTTCCGCGCTTCTTCGAGCGCTGGCGCGGTCTTCTCACTCTTCGGTGCAGGCGGTGCGTCGATCAGCTTGCGGACGGCCGTAATTTCCTTGGCGAGTCGTTCTCGCTCGCGCTCTTGCGCGGGGGTAGGAAGGTCGATGTTCGAGCCCCACTTGCCATTAGACTCCGACCCCGAGTAGAGCCCCTGCTCCTGGATGTCGGCGAAGAAGGCCTCCAGCGAATAGAAATCCCGCTGGGTGAACGGATCGTACTTGTGGTTGTGGCACTCGCAGCAGCCGAAGGTCACGCCCAACCACGCGCCGCTGACGTTGCGCACCCGCTCGGCGATGTACTTAGCCAAGTACTCCTTAGGCTGCACACCCCCTTCGGCGCTCATCATCCCCAGGCGGTTGTAGCCCGACGCGATCTTTTGTTCGGTCGTTTTTTCGGGAAGGAGATCGCCGGCGAGCTGCTCGACGGTGAATCGATCAAACGGCTTGTTCTCGTTGAACGATTTGATCACGTAGTCACGGAACGGAGAGACGCTCATCGGCTGGTCGCCGTGATATCCGACGCTGTCGGCGTAGCGGACCAGGTCGAGCCACCACATGGCCATCCGCTCGCCGAATTCGGGCGAGGCGAGTAGGCAATCGACGGCCAGCTCGTATCCGCGCTCACTCGGGTCGGCGACGAACGCGTCGACTTCTGCGACGGTCGGAGGAAGTCCCGTCAGGTCGAATCGCAGGCGTCGAATCAGCGTCACCGGATCGGCCTCGGGCGAGGGAGTCAGATGATGCTCAGCCAGACCTTGGAGGATGAACCGATCGATCGGGTTTTTCGGTTTCGCGACAGCGGCGACGGCGGGCGGTTGCGGACGGGCGATGGGCAGGAAGGCCCAATGCCCTTCCCATTTCGCCCCCTGTTCGATCCAGCGACGCAGGACCTGCCGATCGGTGTCGGAAAGTCGCTTCGCAAAAGCCGGGGGCGGCATCCGCTCGTCGGGCGAGTCGGACGTGATTCGTCGCCAGAGTTCGCTGTCGGCCAGTTTGCCGGCGGTGACAGCGCCGGTTTTTCCGGTCGTCCCGAGCAGGCCCTCGCGCGTATCGAGCCGAAGATCGGCTTTGCGTTTGTTCTTGTCGGGCCCATGACAGGCGTAGCAGCGGTCGGTAAGGATCGGCCGCACGTCGCGATTGAACTCGATGACGGCCGGCACTGACGATCCGCCCGATTGCGAAGCGGCGAACACGTCGCGACTTCCCATCACGGCCAGCGCGAGAGGTACGGACAAAACAACCAGCCGGAGGATTCGTGCATGCATGGCGGTGCGAACGGGCGCTCGTTCGGTGTTTTGGAGGGGTACTGGGCGGGGGTGGACCTCACAGGAGGCTTATCTATCCTACTCGACCGGTAAGGCCGAGCCCAGCTACGGAGGGATCCTCGGCTGCAGGAGATTTGCATCTCGGGCGGAAGTCGTTGCGAGGGCCCGGCTGAACGAATCAACGCGGGCGGTGCTAGCGAGGCACACTTTTCCCAAGCCGACGGCTCTGCCGTCGTTCTGCCCGTGCTCACCAATCAGACGACGGCGAAGCCGTCGGCTTGGGAAACGGAACGCGGCAATGATTCCATCATCGACGCGTCCAACTGCAGCCGTCTCGACGAGTTGCGACGTAGATGCGAAGTGTTCTGCCGGTCGAGGAATCGGCCGAGGAGTTGCCGTGCGCACAACTCATGCCGGTGCTAGGGACTTCGCCTGACGTGACGATCTTCGACCTGGTACGGCAGGGCCGTCGAAATCTTTGAGAGATCAGCCGGTGCCTGCTACCTGAAGATCCCGTGGATCGCCTGGGTGACCGATGGAGAAAGTGACGTTACGAATGTTTCGGCAAGAACTGCTGCTAGGGAGGGGAACGTGGAGGTCTCGCGCCTCGATTTGGGCTCTGAATTGCGCCTGCGCAGTTGGGCCCGTTCGAATTACGTTCCGGCCGACCGGCGGCCCGCGTCGTGGCATCCGATTGTGCTGGCCGAGATGCGCTGCCGCGATGAGGAATTGGGCGCTCTTGTCGACCCGTCGCCACCCAGCGCACGCTACGTGCCGCTCGCGCCGACATTTCTGACCGTTGCCGGTCCGAGCATTGACGCGACCGTCAGATAGGCCGCGCCCGCTCGGGACGTCGCTCAGAGCAACGTATTCTGCGTTTCCGGAGGAGCGATGCAACCCGGGTCATCGTTGCGGGCGTTGTTCACGCGTCGGCTCACGGGGCGGAAGGTCATTTCCGAACCTGGATAGGCCGTAAGCAGCGACTGCAGGGCGGCGACATCCTCGACCCGCGGATCGAGCCACGGGCCGTAGTGATCCGCAGGCAGGATCACCGGCATCCGGTCGTGCAGTTCGCTGAGGCGTTCATTCGCGTCGGTCGTGAGAATCGTACACGACTCGACGGTCTTATCGTCGGGGCCGCGGCACCGTTCCCAGAGTCCGGCAAACGCAAAGGGGCGCTCGTCGCGCAGCGTAATCAAAAAAGGCTGCTTGGCGTCGCCGCCCGCCTTGCGCCACTCGTAGAAGCCGTCGGCGGGAATCAGGCAACGGCGGCTGCGAAACGCGTTACGAAAGGCCGGCTTATCGGCGGCCGTCTCCGATCGCGCGTTGATCATCGGCGGCCCGCCCGCCGCATCGGACCACGCGGGGAGCAATCCCCATCGCAGCTGAACGAGTTCGCGGGCGCCTTGAACTTCGCGCAAAGCGGCCACTTGTTGCGTGGGAGCGATGTTATGGCGCGGAGTCAATTCGAAACTGCGAGCAACCTCGAAGATCTCGATCAAGTCGGCCGCCGGTGTCCGCAAAGTGAATCGTCCACACATGGGAAATCAGGGCTCCTCCGCGGGCGGAACCAATACGAAGGCCGACGCCAAGTCTGGAGGGATTCGCCGTGGCTGATAGGGCTTGAGCCCCAGAAAAACCCAGCCCGTTGCGCCCGTGGTCAGCACGACGCCGTCTTTGGGACGCACCGTTTTGTACTTGCGCAGACACGTCACCTTGTTGAACTCGGCGACCCACGTATGGATCAGAACTTCCTCCCCAGCAAAGGCCGGCTGGAGGTATTCGATGTGATGCGAGCGTACGACAAAGGCCGACTGAATCTCGCGGTAGCGTTCGGGAGGCCAGCCATTGACCGTCGAATGACCGACGGCCGCCGCCAACATCCACTTGAGATAATTCAGATTATTGACGTGCCCCAGCGTGTCGATCTCGTCCGGAAGCACGACGTGCTTGTGAGCGTAAATCGGCACCATCGTTAGCGTGTTTCCTTAGCGATCCACTCGAGGTAAGGCCGGTGACCGGTCTCCACCGGCCAGGCCACGATCGACGGGCAGGCATAACTGTGCAGGCGCTTCACGCGCTCGACCAACTCAGTCACCAGACCTTGCTGAGTCTTGGCGATGAGAACGGCCTCGGCCGACTGCTCGAGTTCTCCTTCCCACCAATAGACAGACGTCATCGCGGGCAGGATATTGATGCAGGCGGCCAGGCGCTCTTCGACCAGCGTGCGGCCAATCACGAGGGCCTCCGCCTCGTCACGAGCGGTCATGTAGACAAAATAAACCTGCATCGCGGCCTCCTGCCGTATTGTAGCAACCGCTCAAAAAGCGACAGCCGACGATGCGATTTCACCAGGTCGTCGGGCACGTCGTGCCCAGAGCGTCTCGCGGTTCCGACGAGCCGCCAAAGCCACTCCACTGGGCTAATGCACGGGGCCAATTCACGGCAAATTCACTGGCGGGTACGAATCGTGGATCCTATAAACGAATCAGGCACAGCCCGGAAGCGACCGGCTCTTTGAACCACGCTTCGCGCGAATGTCGCCTGTCCTGAGCCATGTCGCGGAGAAACCACGGTGCCTCGAGTCTCGAAACTGGTTGGCCTGGTCGCAGTCGTCTGTGTGGCGATTGGGTGTGAGAAGGACACCCCAACCGTCGACCCGGAAATCCCCTCGGCTGAAACGGCAACCGGCTCGATTCCCGAAAAGGGGCCCGATGAATACTGGGTGAAATTCAATACGACCCGCGGGGACGTCTTCATCGAAGTGCACCGCGACTGGTCTCCCTACGGAGCCGACCGCTTCTACGAACTGGTCAAGAGCGGGTTTTTTGACGGCTGCAAGTTCTTCCGCGTCGCGGGATTTGTGGTGCAATTCGGACTCAGCGGTGATCCGCACGTCAACGCGAAATGGCGCGACGCCAACATCCCCGATGACAAATACCAGCGCAAGGATCCCAATCGCCATTCCAACAGTCGCGGGTACGTGACCTTCGCGAAGACGCAAATGCCCAACTCGCGCACGACGCAAATCTTTATCAACTGCGTCGACAACCCCACGTTGGACCGAACGGGATTCACGCCGTTTGGAATTGTGCTCTCCGGGATGTCGGCGATCGATGAGCTTTACTCGGGGTACGGCGAGGAACCGACGGGTAGCCAGGATCGGATTGAGTCTGAGGGTGACGCTTACTTGAACGCCGCGTTTCCGCGACTCGATTCGATCAGGAAGGCCACGCTGCTGCCCGGCAAGCCCGACTTGCCGAAACCGGCCGACGACGAAAAGAAAGCCAGCGACGCGAAACCTAGTGCAAGTCCGCCGGCGCCTGCGAAAAAACCGGCTGGATAAAGAGGGCCTTCTTTTCGCCGGGCAGCGTGAAGTCGAAGCCGCAATCTCGAAAGAACGCCTCGGACGAAGTGACGGCCATCACTTCGAGGATATTGCGGCGGACGGCCAGTTCGACACACGCTTTGACGAGTTGCGAGCCGAGTCCTTGCTTTTGTTGATCCGCGCTCACCGCCAAGCTGCGAATTTCCGCCAGCTTTTTGGAATAGACCTCGAGCGCCGCGAAGCCGACGATGGCGCCGCCCCGTTCGGCCACGAATCCGGTGGGCACCAGATCGCGTATCTCCTCAATCGTGCGTTGCAGCAACTTCCCCGCGGAAACGAACGGCTCGATCAGTGCGAGGATCCTCGGCACGTCTTCGGGCTTGGCCGATCGAATTGTGGCATCCGCTTGCGGAGAGGTCATAGGGCGCTCGGTGATTCGGTCCGGAAATGCGAGTTGTCGACGCCCGAGCCACTCATGTCAACGGTTGCACGCCGGGAATCACCTGCTCCAGCTTGGCAAAGCCGTCGCGGGTCGTGCAGCCGACGATGCAATCCTGCCCGCCGAGATCGTAGTAAATGAAGAGTTTGTGGGGGTCGTGCTTGGCGAGTAATTCGACGAACGTTTCGAAAACATTCGGATCGACCCAATCATCTTGCACGACACAGTCTATGTGGATCGACGAGCCGCCGCATCGGAATCGTAACCAGGCCTGGCCTTCGTCGATGTCGACATGATCTTCGAGATCCGTGAGCTGCAGAGCGCCTTGCGACATTTCGGCCATGCGCTCGGCAATCTGAATGTAGCTGCCGTCACCTTCGATGCACTCCGTGTCGAAGTGCCAGAGATTCTGGCAATGCGGACGCCACGGCGGTTCCTCTTCCGACATACCGAGACAAACCAGGGCCAGGTCGAATCCCGGCTCGTCGAGCGCCTCTCGGCCCCAGGTTGCGGCCAGATCCTCGACGTTGAATTGTTCCTTCAGCCGGAAGCCGCAGTCGGCAAGCGCACCAAGCTTGTCTTCAATGGTGTCGTGGGTCATAAGTCGTCCGCGAGGCGAGCCGCGGCTGTCGGTCGTTTGCGAAGAGATCCTTAGTCGAGAGCAAGATCAGTCCGGCAAGTACTCGGCGTACACATTCGTGTGGATGCCGCCGCGCGGAGTGAACGCTGCCGTGACCTCCATCGAGCGCGGCTTGGTCACCGCCACGAGGTCATCAAGAATGCGGTTCGTGACGTCCTCGTAAAACGCGCCTTCGTTGCGATAACTCTGCAGATAGAGCTTCAACGATTTCAGCTCAAAGCATAGTTTGTCGGGCACGTACGAAATGGTCAGCGTGCCGAAGTCGGGCTGACCCGTTTTGGGGCACAGCGATGTAAATTCCGGGCAGACGGTTTCGATGACGTAATCGCGTTTCGGATGCGGATTCTCGAAGGTCTCCAACATCGCGATCCGCGATTGTTGTGCCGACGAGGCGGCCGGGCGACTTTGCTGACGTGGTTTTGCCATGTCCAGAGAATAACGGCCGCTGCGCGGACGTTGAAGGGGCGAGCCGATTTGCGGGTCGATCTCGTAGCGCCGATCTATCGCGCAAACCTTGTGGGCCGGTTCCGAGCCAAGCTAGACTGCGCCAGGTGCTTTTTTGAGCGCCCAATTTTCAACTACTTACGAGTATCAGCATGGCCGAACTTTCGACCGAGACGCGAACAGCAACCTGGGATCAGCTAGCGGATCGAGCCCTGGCCGGTGACTCGCTCACGCGGGACGACGGCCTGGCGATTCTCCGCGCGGCCGACTCCGAATTGCCCGCCCTGCTGGCGGCCGCCTTTCGCGTGCGATTCGCGCACTTCGGCCGGAAGGTCCATCTCTACTATCTGAAGAATGCCAAGAGCGGTCTGTGTCCGGAAGATTGCGGCTACTGCTCGCAATCGATCGTCTCCGAATCGGCCATCGACCGTTATCCCCTATTAAACGAAGCCAAGCTGTTGGAGGGCGCCCGCCAAGCCCACGAGATGCGCGCCCGGACGTATTGCATCGTCGCTTCGGGCCGCGGCCCTTCTGATCGCGAAGTCGGTCACGTCGCCAGCGTGGTCGAGAAGATCAAGGACCAGTACGGCCTGCATGTCTGCTGCTGTCTGGGGCTTTTGACGTCGGAACAAGCGCTCACGCTACGACAGGCCGGCGTGGACCGGATCAATCACAATCTCAACACCAGCCGCCGCTTTTACGATTCGATCTGCTCAACCCACACCTTTGACGACCGGCTCGCCACGTTGCGAACATCTCGCGACGCCGGGCTCGAGCTGTGCTGTGGGCTAATCGTGGGCATGGGCGAGTTGGACGACGACGTGGTCGACGTGGCACACGAGTTGCGAGAGATCGGCGTCGAGTCGATCCCCGTGAACTTCTTGCATGCGATTCCAGGCACGCCGCTGGAAAGCACGCACGTCCTCAATCCGCGGTATTGCCTCAAAGTGCTGTGTCTGATGCGTCTGATGAATCCGACCACCGAGCTGCGCATCGCCGGGGGCCGAGAAGTGAACCTTCGCTCGCTGCAGCCGCTGGGACTTTATCCGGCCAACTCGCTCTTCGTGAGCGACTACCTCACCACGAAGGGGCAACCGGCTGAGGAAGATTATCGGATGGTCGAGGATCTCGGCTTCGAGATTGTCGTCGGAGATCACGCGGGCGCGCGGCAGCCCGCGGATTGTCTCAAGTCAGCCACCGCCTGAGCAGATTGCGAGGATCCGCCCATGGATCTGCTGCCGGCCATCGATCTCGCCGGTTGCCAAGTGACCGTGATGGGCCTGGGACGGTTCGGTGGCGGTCTCGGCGCCGTGCGATTTCTGACTGCGCGAGGTGCCTGCGTCACGGTGACCGACCTGTTGGGCCCTGAAGAACTCTCCGAGCCGCTGTCACAATTGGCCGGCTGCCCCGTCGAGGCCTTTCATTTGGGTGGCCATGTCGACGCAGATTTTGAGGATGCCGACCTGATCGTGGTCAATCCCGCGGTGCCTCCGAACAGCCCCTTCCTGGCCCGAGCGCGCGATGCGTGCGTCCCGCTAACGAGCGAGATGTCGCTCTTCTGGCAATTCAATCGCAGCCGAACGATCGGCGTCACGGGGAGCAACGGCAAGTCGACGACCACCGCGATGACGCACGCGATCCTGCAAGCGGCCGGGATGACCAGTCGCTTGGGAGGCAACATCGGCACCAGCCTGCTTCCCGAAGTCGACGTCATCGGCCCGGACGAATGGTCGGTCGTCGAGCTGAGCAGCTTTCAGCTCGACGACTTGGATCGGCTGCCGGCCAGTCCGAATATCGCCGTCGTGACCAACTTCAGTCCGAACCATCTCGATTGGCATGGCTGCCTGTCGGAATACCGTCGCGCAAAGCAGACAATTCTGCGCTGGCAAACGCCCGACGACGTGGCTGTTTTGAATCAAGACGACGCCGACGTCCGCGACTGGTCGACGTTCGGTCGTCGTCTCGCGTTTGGATCGCGCGATACGGGCCACGATGGCGTCTTCGAGTGCGGGACCGAGCACGTGTTGCGAAAAGACGGTTCGCAACAGCGGTTCGGCTTGCGCGAATGGATCTCTCTTCCAGGGAAGCACAACCTGGCCAACGCGATGGGGGCGACTTGCGCGGCCCTGGCTGCGGGAGCCGATCTCGAGGCGGTTCGTCGTGGACTCGAGGCCTATCGCAGCTTGCCGCATCGGCTCGAATTTGTCGCCGAGGTACGCGGGCGACGCTTCTACAACGATTCGCTGGCAACCACTCCGGAATCGGCCGTCGTGGGACTCGAAGCCTTTTCCGAACCAGTGGTTTTGCTCGCCGGCGGCTACGACAAGCAGATCGACCTCGCGCCCCTGGCCCAGGGCATCGTACGTCGAGCGAAAGCAGCCGCCCTGATGGGGCAGACCGCCGACCTGCTGGCGTGCCTATTGGAGGAGCACTCGACGAAGGACCAGGAACCGCCAACCCGCGAGTGCCCAAGCTTCGAGGACGCGTTCGAGTGGGCGGTCGACCAGTCGGATGAAGGGGACGTGGTGCTGCTCTCCCCCGGTTGCGCAAGCTATGACTGGTTCCGCAATTACGCAGAGCGGGGCCGGCGTTTCGTCGAGTTGGTCGAAGAATACCGCCGCGCGGGCGACCATTGAGGCGAGCGGCAAGCGTTAGCTTGCCGGTTCTTCGTATTGCAAGAACCGGCCGGCTGACACCAGCCGCTCGCCCTTCGCGCGGGCGCTTTTTATACTGGCGTTTCGTCGAGCAATCACCTCGGGCCGTTTCTTCCAGGCTGGGTCGTCTTTTCGGAGCGAGATTCATGCGACAGCGATCTTTGTTCGGGTTCGTGATTTTGGCACTGGCGGCGTCGACCGCGGCTGCCGCGCCTCAACAGGGCCACTTCCTCTCCAACGGCGTCAAGATTAGCTACGTCGAAGAGGGACAGGGCGAGCCTGTGGTGTTGATTCATGGGTTCTCGGCCAACGCGATGATGAATTGGGTTCTGCCGGGCGTCTTCGCCAATTTGAGCAAGCACTATCACGTGATCGCTCTGGACAATCGGGGCCACGGTCGCAGCGGCAAGCCGCACGAGATTGAGAAATACGGTCCCGAGATGGTCGAAGATGTCGTCCGTTTGCTGGACCATCTGCACATTCAAAAAGCACACATCATCGGTTATTCGATGGGCGGGTTCATTACGGAAAAACTGATCGTCACGCATCCCGAGCGCGTGATCTGCGCGGTCGTCGGCGGCGCCGGCTGGCGTAAACCGGACGATACAAACCCCATTATTGAAGCTGTCGCGAAATCGCTCGAAGAGGGCAATGGGATCGCTCCGCTGATGAAAGCGCTCACGCCGCCTGGCGTTCCGGTTCCGAGCGACGAGCAGCTCAAAGCGCGTAACACGCTGATCATGGCGAACAATGATCCCAAGGCGCTCGCTGCTTGCATTCGCGGCATGCGAAACCTCGAAATCACCAAGCAACAGCTCGAACAGAACAAAGTCCCGGTGCTGGCGATCATCGGCGAAAAGGACCCGCTGAAAGTCGGCGTCGACGACATGACGGGCGTCCTGGCCAACTTGAAAGTTGTGGTGGTTCCGAAAGGCGATCACATGAGCACCTTCCAGAGCCCCATCTTCACGGGATCCGTGAACGAGTTCTTGAGCGCCCACTCACATCATCCGGCCACCGCCTCGGTCGGAAAGTGAACGATTGATTGTTCCAGGGAGGGCGGGGCTCGCTCGAGCTTCGCCCTCTCATTTCTTTTGCCGCAACCCGGTCTCTTTGCTGCAACTCAGTCCAGTAGGAATTCGAGCGATGTCCTCCGCGACGCAACGAGCCCTGGCGGTGTTCAACGACTTGAAGGGAAAGGAAAGCCCGCCGAGCCACTGGCACACGGTCACCCAGGAGCAGATCGACTCGTTCGCGCGGACGACGCTCGACGATCAGTTCATTCATACCGACCCCGTGCGGTCCGCCAAGGAATCGCCTTTCGGCACGACTATCGCGCACGGCTTTCTGACGCTCTCGTTGCTCTCGCATCTGATGCAGAGCATCCCCCGGCCGAATCCCGACCCTTCCCAGGGCCGATTGGTGGGTATCAATTACGGCCTCGACCGGGTCCGTTTTCCGACGCCTGTGCGCGTCAATTCCCGCATTCGGGCCACCCAGAGCCTGGTGAGCGTCGAACAAAAAGACCCGCGGACTCTGCAAATGATCCACCACATGACTGTCGAAATCGAAGGCGAAAGCAAACCCGGCTGCGTCGCCGACTACGTAGTCCGCGCGATCTACGCGTCGTAACGGGCGGCCGGCGTCCTTCAACCGAGATGAGACCCCGATCATGCGCCGCATTACGTTTTTGCTGACGGCCGCCGTTTGCTACGTTTTGGGAGTCTGGTCGGCCGGCGCGCTGCGGCCCGGCGTCGGCCCCGTTACCGGGTCACCGGCCCGCGCGTCAGAACGTGAGCCCGCACGGGGCTCTGTCTCCCCAGGAGTTCATTTGGCCATGAGTGCGGCCCTGGAAACACCCAAATCCAAAACGTCCCACTCCAGCGCAGGTCAGTCCAATGCACCCGACGGCAAGCTGCGGGTGATCTGCTTCGGTGCCCATCCCGACGATTGCGAAATCAAAGCCGGCGGTGCGGCTGCGTGCTGGGCCGCAGCCGGCCATCACGTGAAGTTCGTCTCGCTGACCAACGGAGACATCGGCCACTGGCGCGACGCGGGCGGTCCCCTCGCCCGGCGACGCAACGCCGAAGTTCAGCGCGCGGCCGACCTGTTGGGCATTACCACAGAGGTGCTCGACAATCACGACGGCGAGCTGTTGCCCAGTTTGGAAAATCGGCGGGCTGTGACGCGGCTCATCCGCGATTGGCGGGCTGATATCGTGATGGGCCCGCGGACAAACGACTATCACCCCGATCATCGTTACACGGGCACGCTCGTGCAGGACGCCGCCTACATGGTGGCCGTCCCCTTCTTCTGCCCCGATACGCCCCCCCTGTCGCAGAATCCGGTCTTCCTCTACTACTCCGACCACTTTCAGAAGCCGTATCCATTTCAGGCGGACGTGGTCGTCGGCATCGATCCGGTGATCGAGCAGAAGCTCGATGCGCTGGTGGGAATGGAGTCGCAGTTCGTCGAAGGCGGCGTCTCCGGTTCACCCGAGCTGATTGCCGGCGGCGAGCCCAAACTCGAAGAACGGCGTAAAGTTGTCCGCGAGTCGTTCCGCAAACGGGATGCGGGCCTCGCTGACAAGTATCGCGAGCAATTGGTCGCCTGGTACGGCAAGGAGGCGGCCGGCAAACTCAAGTACGCCGAAGCTTTCGAGATCTGCGAATACGGCAAGCAACCGACCAAGGACGAGCTGCGAAAGCTGTTCCCGTTCTTCGGCGGCAAATGATCTCTCGATGCGTGCCAGAAATGATTGGGTGGCTGGAGACGGCGTCTTCGCCCCCCCAGTGGCTCAATGTCTGGGGCGAGCCTGGAGGCTCGACCCCAGCCACCCAAATCAACCAGAGACACACCGAGACTAAGCAGACGCCAGCTCGACTTCTGGTTCGCGCTGGCTGCGCGGCGGTGATCCCCCGCGGATGAAGATCGTTACGGCTTCGACGGCCATCAGTGCAGCCAGTGCCAAGAGGACGATGGCGATCGTCGCGACGAGGCTGCCAAAGTCTTTGCCGATGATCTGCACGAGGGCCCACGTGCTCATCACGTACATGAAGAGCGTAGGAATGCCGGTGACGAACCAGACCCAGCGGACGCCTCGTGTCCTCCACAACCAAACGGTCACGCCCAACAGGCTGAGGGCGGCCAACAGCTGGTTGCTCGCGCCGAACAGCGACCAAAACGTCTCCCACACGGGGATCACCTTTCCGTGGGAGTCGACGTGTGTTTGCATCAGGAAATAGACCGGAACGGCGGCGGTCAACAGCGTGCTGATCCAACGGCCCTTCGCGTCATGCCAGCCGGTCAGTTCTTGAATGATAAACCGGCCGAGCCGCGTGCAGACGTCGAGCGTGTCATAAACGAACGTGGTGAACGCCATCATCGCGAACGCGACGCCGACCGTCGCCGGGATATGGATCACCTGCAAAAACTGGCCGATGCCCTGCGCGTAGATGTAGTTGGCCTTCTGGTCGGTCACGCTTGACGTCGGCAGGATCATCACGCAGCAGAGAGCGACGACGGCGACCATCGCTTCCAGCAGCATGGCTCCGTATCCAATGAGGCGGGCATCGGTCTCGCGCCGCAGTTGTTTGGAGGTGGTGCCCGAGGCAATCATCGAATGAAAACCGGAACAGGCTCCGCAAGCGATCGTGATAAACAAGACGGGAAATAGCGTCTGGCCGTTCGGCGCGGTCCAGCCGCGAAAGGCCGGGAATTCGACGGTTTTTCCGCCCAACAGTACGCCGGCGGCCCCAGCCGCCAAGGCCGCGTAGAGGAAGTAGCCACCCAGATGCCCCCGCGGCTGCAGCAGGAGCCAAACCGGAACGATCGACGCGATGAAGCAGTAGATCAGCAGAGCCACGTCCCACGTTTTGAGGGCGGCGATTTGGGCCTGCGCCCCCGTCATCGAGGGGTTCCAGCTCTGAATTAGCGATTCGACGTCGAACGGGATTTTTTGACCCACCCAGATGGCCACACCGACGAGCGGCAGAAAGATGACGGTCGCCAGCCCCATCTTGAGCTTCGTGTAGCGCATCAGCAGACCCATGATGATGGGCAGCACCAGGTACAACAGCGACGACGTGGCAACGCCACCGCCCGTGACGACCTGGCCGTTCTCCAACTCGGCCTTGCCGATAAATGACGAAGCCGTAATGTCCGTGAAGGCGACGATGATGTACACCAGCGCCAGCCAGACGAAAGCGAGGAAGAGCAAATAGCTCCGCCGACTCATATGGTCGCGGACGACCTCCGCAATCGACCGGGCTTTATGGCGGATCGACGCTACCAGAGTGAAGTAGTCGTGGACGCCCCCGACGAAGACCGAGCCGACGAGGATCCAGCACAAGGCGGGCACCCAGCCGAACATCACGCCGGCCAGAATCGGCCCGACGATCGGGCCAGCCGCGGCAATCGCGGAGAAGTGCTGACTGAGTAGCGCGCTGGGCTCCAGGGGGGAATAGTCGAGGTCATCCCGCAATTCGTAGGCAGGGGTCCGCCGATTCGGGTCGAGCTGAAGCAGCCGTCCCAGCACCCGCCCGTAGATGAAATACGCGACGAGCAGCACGACGGCTGAAAGGGTTACCACTGCCAGGAGGCTCATGAGCCGCCCTTTACGCTGAAGGATTTGGACCGATTTTTGGAGTATCCCAGCCGATCGCAAACCGGGCAACGGCAGTCCGTTCCCTGAATTTTGGCCCGGATAATTTTCTAAAAAAGAGTAGTTTGCGAATGCCGAGGATCGCTTCGTAAAATCGAATGCAGTCTGGGTTTTTGGGCTCTCGGGGCAGCCGCGATCCCGAGCGGGTTGAGCGCGGCCTTCCTCATCTTGAATGCGATCAATGGGCGACCTGTTACGGGGCCGTTGGGTGCGATTGGCTCGGTGCGCGCCGATTCGCCTCGCGCGCTCGACGCTGCTTTCCGCCGCCTGCCTCGCAATACTTGCCGCCTCAGGCGCCTCGTGTCTGGCTCACGAAATCACGATTTATCGCGACGAGTTCGGCACGCCGTATATCTACGCGACGACGGCTGAAGACGTCTGTTACGGAATGGGTTACGCCCAAGCCGAAGACCGCCTGGAAGAATTGCTCAAGCAGTATCGCCGAGCCACGGGAACGATGTCGGAAGCGTTCGGACCCGGCGGTCAGAATTTGCAGAACGATTACCGCCAACGGCTGTGGCGGCATGCGGAGATCGCCCGCCAAAAGTATCCCGAACTGAGTGCCAAGACTCGCGCGACGATTGAAGCCTTTCTCGACGGCGTGCGCAAATACATGTCCGAGCATCCTGACAAGGTGCCGGCTTGGGCGCCCAAGCTCGAGCCGTGGATGTGCGTGGCTCTGGGTCGATACATCATCTGGGGTTGGCCCGAAGGCGAAGCCGGCGGCGACTTGAAGCGCGGCGGGATCGAGCCTGATCCGATCGAGTACCACGGCTCCAACGAATGGCTCGTCGCCCCCTCTCGGGCGAAGGACAAGGCGCCGATCGCCCTCATCGACCCGCACCTCGGTTGGTATGGCCCGTTTCGCTTCTATGAGGCCCGCTTGTATGGTGGCGAGATCGAATTCTCGGGAATGGCGATCGTCGGCCTCCCGTTGCCTTCGCTGGGCCACAGTCGCTATTGCTCTGTCGCGATGACCACCGGCGGCCCGGACACCTCCGACTGCTATGTGGAGGAAATCAATCCGGCCAACCGCCGCCAATATCGCTACGACGGCAAATGGATCGACATGACGGTGCGCACCGAGGTCATCCGCGTCAAAGAGGGTCCGAAGATCACCGAAAAGAAATTTGAGATCGAAGAGACGCGTCACGGGCCTGTGATCGCCCGCCGAAGCAACAAAGCTTATTGCCTGAAGATCCCCTACTTCGATCAGGTGAGTCTTCTCGAGCAAACCTATCGGATGGACACGGCCAAGAATCTGGCCGAAATGAAGCAAGCCCTCACCATGCTCCAGCTCATGGAGCAGAACATCATGATCGGCACGGTGCAGGGGGACATCTATTACGTCCGCTACGGCCGTGTGCCCATTCATCCGGCCGGCTTCGACTTCAAACGGCCCGTGCCGGGGAACACATCCAAGTCGGAATGGCAAGGCCTTCACAAGTTCGAGGATCTGCTGCAGATCGAAAACCCGCCGCAGGGCTACATGCAAAACTGCAACGTCAGCCCGCAGTTCATGACGCGCGGCAAATTGATCGATCCGGACACCTGGAAAGATCGGCCCGATCTGTTCAACGGGTATTGGACCTTTGAGCATCGTTACGACAATCCGCTGCACCAGCGAGCCGCAATGGTTTTGCAACTGCTGGCTGCGGCGCCACAGATGACGATCGACGAGGCGAGGAGCATCGCCGTCAGTCCGGCCGTTTACGGAGCCGACGTCTGGCAGAAACGGCTCGCGAAGGCCTGGGCTGGCGCTGACGCGAAGCTCAAAGCCGACAAACACGCCGCCGAGTTGTACACGCTGATCCAAAACTGGAATCGCCGTTGCGATGCCGACGCCACTGGAGCCATCGCCTACTTGTTCTGGAAGGACCAGTTTCCGCCCATCGTCAAAGCGTACGACAAAGCCGGCTTTGCCCCGCCGAAAGAAGTTGATAACCCGATGATTCTGGCGGCGCTCCGCAAAGGCGCCGAGAAACTTTTGGCCGCGTGCGGCCGAATGGATGTGCGTTACGGCGACGCGTATCGCGTCGGTCGGGCTGGCACCAAGCGCGATTGGCCGGTGAGTGGCGGTTCGGTTGATGGGATCGCCACTCCGCGGGCCATCAGCTTCGATTCGATCCACGACAAGAAGAATCCGCACCTGGTCGGCCACGGGGGCCAGACCTCGACGCAGATCGTACAGTTGACCAACCCGCCCAAGTCGTGGACGTTCCTGCCGCTGGGCGAAAGCGACGATTCGAAGGGCCCGCACTACGACGATCAGGCCGCGAAACTGTTCAGCCAGAGCCGCATGAAGCCGACCTACTTTTTGGACAAGCCCGAATTGTTGAAACATCTGAGCGGCAAACCGAAGACGCTCGTGCGCGAGTGAACCCCGGGCGAGCGGCGGGTGTCAGCCCGCCGGTTCTGTTCCGATTCCTCCTCGCGCCCGGCAGTCAGAACAATGTACGAACAAACCTGGGATCCCAACCGCTACATTCAAAACGCGAGCTTCGTCCCGAAGTTGGGCGCCCCGCTGATCGACCTGTTGGCTCCGCGCCCTGGCGAGCGGGTCTTGGATCTCGGCTGCGGCGACGGAGCCCTGACCGAAAAACTGGTGGCCTGCGGCTGCACGGTCGTCGGGGTCGACGGCAGCGCCGATCAGATTGCCGCCGCTGTGAAACGCGGTCTCGATGCCCGAGTGATGAATGGCGAGGCCCTTGAGTTCGATCACGAGTTCGACGCGGTCTTCAGCAACGCGGCCCTACATTGGATGAAGCGGGCCGACGCGGTGATCGACGGAGTGCGGCGAGCCCTCAAGCCGGGCGGACGATTCGTCGCCGAGATGGGTGGCTTCGGCTGCGTGGCGAAAGTCCGTGCCGCTCTCACCGCGGCCTTGGCTCGCCGGCGTATCGACGCTCAGGCACTCGACCCGTGGTACTTTCCGACCGCGGAAGATTACGGCGGCCGACTGCGGGCCCAGGGGTTCGTGATCGACTCCCTGTTGCTGTTCGATCGCCCGACCGAGTTGCCGGGATCGCTGACGGCCTGGCTCGAGACCTTTGGCGAGCCGTTTACTTCCGCCGTCCCGGCCGGAGAGCGTGATGCGCTGCGGCAAGAAGTGGAAGCCGCTTTGCGTCCGGCACTTTGTGGCGCAGACGGCATCTGGCGGGCCGACTACGTGCGCCTGCGCTTCGCCGCACATTTGGCGAGTGCGTAACCGCGAGCTTCGTAGACAAACTTCGCCGCATCGCCAGTCAATCTGAAGCGGGCAGGATCTCGCGCGGGCAGGTGCGCCCGATTGCCCCACCTCCTCTGGACGACACGATGGCCGACCTCACCAACCCCCGTTGGATCAAATTCAAGGGGTTCCTGTTTCTCTTCCTGGGCCTCTTCGCCGCCACTTTGATTTTGATCGAAGTTCCTAGCTGGCGCATCGCGCTACTTTTGGGCGTGACGATCTGGTCGTTCTGCCGCTTCTACTACTTCGCGTTCTACGTCATCGAAAAGTACGTCGATTCCAGTTTTCGCTTCGCCGGGCTGTCGTCGTTTATTCGTTACCTGATTGTCGAAGGCCGACGGGCGTGACGTGAGCATTTCGGACGGCCGTCGAGTCAAAGAAGACCAAAGGTGAGGACGGCCTTCGCTGTTAAACCCACCGAATTCTGTCCCGTTGCATTTCGGGACTGATTCAACCGCACGTGTCCGGACCTGACTTGCGCCGGTCGTAAGTGGATGTCCTCCAGAGACTACGGCCGGACTCCGTCGCATCGTTAAGAGGGACCGGACCTGGACGGGTTCTTGTCCCGACTCCGAGTCCCATCCCATGCGACCTTGGACATTAGACCTTGGACTTTGGACTGATCCAGGGGACCGGGTCACCGGGTCAGTTCCCTAGTGAAACTATCTGACCCGACCCGGTGGACAGATTCTGCACAGCTAGTGTTCCGGCGCGCTTGCCCGAGTTGGGTCCCGCTGAGAAGTGTCCGGATCTGAGTTCGACCGTCTCAACCAAGTGCTCGTCCCCGCCGCCGCCGGATCTCTTCCACCTCAGTGAAAGTGTGCTCGGTCGTTGGACCGAAGGTCCTTTCGGATCTCAATCGCTGCGGATCGGAGTCGTCCATCTTCTATTGTCCCGCGCTTCGCACCGCGATCGAGACTGGTTTTCTACGCGCGTAGAAACATCGCGCGAATTGGTCGGGAAGTCTTCACCTCGGTCACAAGCTCCCGCTTGGGACCGCACGTCCCAGAAGCTCCGCTTTCGACGGGGCCATGCTCACGGCATTCGCGTGAGCACGCGAACTGCGGCAAGACATGCCCACGCCGAGCCGTGGGCACGCCACCCGCCGCGGCTAGAATGATGCGAGGCGATCGACTGCTAGTCGCAGAAGTCGGTCATCAAACAGTCTCTGCTTTCGCCTAACTGCAACCTTTCCGCCACCGGGCCATTCTGCAAGACCGGCCCGCACTGATTCGACGGTTGCCGCGCATCCGCCTTGGGTCATTAGCCAATCGACCGTCGCCAGCAACTCCATGCCGAGCGGCGATTCGAATCCATCGATGATTCGGGCGGTATGCTCCAGCGCCTCTTTAAATGGCGCAGCTTCGTCGGATGATCGCAGGTACTCCCCCAGCCGACTTTTAGTTCCCTCGTCGAATTCGATCATATCGAGTGGTCCAGCATCGGCGAGTCGCTTCTCGCAATGTAAGTAGCTGCCGTCGAGGTTGTTAAGTAGATGTCGCAGGCCATCGGCGTAAGGTCCGAATTTGTTTGCCGAGAATTCGAGGCCGAATGGATTCTGGAGCCCTAGGCGCTCGATCGAGCGTTGCAGAAACCATACGAGCTTCTGCACTTCAAGATTGGTGCATCCCAGACCAAGAACGCAATAGCGGCGAATTAGTTCCACGGTGAGCGCGCGGGCCGGCGTAAGTTTTTCAACGCCAGCGCGTTTGCGGGCATTTTGGTATTGCGATGTTGGGGCATAGACGGTCACCCGAACGCTTGGCACATCGGACAATGCGGCCTCAATCTCTCGGCGAACCTGTTGCCATTCCAAACCCCCGTTTCCACAACCAAGAGGCGGAATTGCGATCGATTGAATTCGGTTTTCCTTGATGACTCTAACCAAGTCCTTCAGGCCGTCGCGAATCCACTCCATCTTCGATGGCTGCCGCCAATGCTTCTTTGTGGGAAAGTTGATCACCCAGCGAGGCCCCACCAAGTCTTTGACTTCGGTGACAAACATTTTTCCCACTCGCACCTCGCGATCGACACAGGCCTTTTCATATGCCTCGGTATTCGAGGGAAACGTGTCTCGGAACATGAGCGCCACGCCCTTACCCATTACGCCTACCTCGTTCACCGTGTTAACGAGTGCCTCAGCAGTGTCGTCTAACAGATTTCCGGTCGTGTAATCGATCATTAGAAAAACCATCCTGGTCTAACGACTACTCGTATCGAGATAGAGCACCGAGCGCATTCCGCGTTCACCTCTTGCGCTCGCGCCTCGTCGTAACATGCGATGCCGAGCAAAGACGAGGGCGGCACAGCGCCGTGGATCAGCGCCTCAGCCTGATAGCGTTCGACCTTCTCCGGTTTGTTCGGGTCTCGCTTGAAATCACGTTGACCGAGCGTTTTCCAGTCTACGTGATTCAATTCTTTCAGGTCGCTACTGAACCGGGCGGCAGCAAGATTCGCGTGTCGATCCGTGAAAACGAAAGGCAGCGAGTCATCTGCGATTTTCCGGAGGGAAGTCACAAGAATCGCGATGTCCCGCATGGGCCTCTGCGGAATTCCGTTGTATCCCGTTTTGATGTTGTACAGCATCGGAGAATACGGGTGTGAAGTAAAACGGAACGTAGTCGCTGAGCGTTCCCCCAGGCGGAATCGGGATGGTTCGGCCATCCCTTTTGGCGATCAGATCGGCATTTCCGATCTGCTCGAAGCGGGAGTGCCTTTTTGATCCATTCCGACAACAAACACCATTTTTCAGGATCCATGGCAAGTTTTCGAAATGGGTAATTCGGAAAATCAGTGCCTTTTCTGGGGTTAGATCGACCATCTGCAGCTTAACATCCAGCGAATGGACTGCGAACGGCCGTCAGTTTTGCGGCAATTTACCCCAGTGAACAAGTATACACAAGTCCACACGCGATTCAGCGCCGCGTCATGACAACCCCGCCGCTTAGGCGAGCAACTCCGCCACGCACGTGCCCGGGCAATAGACAACCGGGCGGCCTTGCGGATCGGCCAGCGTGAGTTCGGGCGAGATGCCCAAGCAGTGGTTCACCGTGGCGATCAGGTCGACGGGATGCACTGCGTTTGAAGCGGGGAAGGCCGCGTTGCGGTCGGAGGTGCCGTAGGCTTGGCCGCCGCGGATGCCGGCGCCGGCCAAAACGGACGTGAAACAATTGGGCCAATGGTCGCGGCCATCGCGCCCGGCTCCCGCGTCGCTATTCCGCTGGCCGACGCGCGGCGTGCGTCCGAATTCGCCTGTCCAGACGACGAGTGTTTCATCCAACAGACCTCGCGAGTGCAGGTCGTCCAACAGTGCCGAAAAAGCCTGATCGGCGGCCGGCATCAATCGGGTTTTGAGATCGCGAAAGTTGCGGCTGTGAGTGTCCCAATAGACGCTCACGTTCTTGATCCCGTCACTGGGCCAGAACACGGTCACCAGCGGCACGCCGCGCTCGACCAAGCGGCGCGCTTGCAAGACCGACTGCCCGTGAGGATTGCGGCCGTACTGGTCGCGAATCGCGTCGGATTCCTGCTCCAGGTTGAACGCATCGCCCCCCGAGGCCGAGTGCAACAACTCGAACGCGCGGCGGTAATAATCGTTCAGCGTCGCCACGCTCGACGCCCGCTCGATCACCCGCCGCTGCGCGTCGATGTGCGCCAAGAGAGCCTGTCGATCGTCCAATCGCCGGGCCGAAATCTCGGTCGGCAGGCGGAAGTCGCCGACGCGATAGTCCGCGGCATTGGGATTGGCGTCGATGATCAGCGGATCGAAACCCTGCCCGAGCCAGCCGGCCGTCTGCCCATGGCTCTCTTCAACAAAACGAGGCACATCGTTTTCGAGCTTGGGCCGCATGGTGACGTAAGGGGGCAACGCCCCGCGGCCTCGCCCGAGCTTGGCGAGCACCGACCCAAGCGACGGCCAATCGTGACGCAGATCGGAACTAAGCGGCGGAGAAGGTTGGCCGGTGAGCAAATTGTGCGTGGCCGTCGTGTGATTGACGTCCTCATGCGTCATCGAGCGAACGATCGCCAACTTGTCTGTGCGCCGGGCCAGCAGCGGAAAATGTTCGCAGATCTCGATGCCGGGAACCGTCGTCGCGATCGGCGAGAACTCGCCGCGAATCTGCGTCGGAGCGTTCGGCTTGAGGTCCCACGTGTCCTGATGCGCGGGCCCACCCCACATGAACAGCAAAATGCACGACCGGGCTCGGCCGAACGATTTGCCGGGAACGGCGGAAGTCGTCGCTTGCGCGCTCTCCGCTTGGGCCCGACCCTGCAACAGCCGCCCGGCCGACAATCCGAACAGGCTGAGGCCCCCCGCGCGCAGCAAATCGCGGCGAGGCATTCGGCGACAATCGGCGCAAGAGGTGTTCATCGCTGGCACGACCGCAGAACTTCTCGGAACGCGAGAACTTTCAGCCAGAGTCGCTCATTATCGTCATTTGCACGCCGGGCGTGAAGATCGGTGGCTGGGGAGCGGCCAAAATACGCTCCTCCGACGCCAGGACCTCAGCTCACTTGGCTTTCGGGCGTGCCCACTCTGGTTCGAGAAATTGCTCGCGGATGCTGTCCTTGTCGTGAAGCATGAAAGAACCGTGCGCGCGATGCCAATAGCGATAGAACTCCTTGCGGAACTTGGGATCCGTGATTTTGAAGCTGCCGTTTCGCTCCTCGGCCTCGAGCCAGTTTCGCGTCGCATCGAATGCCTCCAAACCGGCTTGTTGCCAAAGAATCCGCCCGCCGCCGAATCGGTCGTACAGATGACGCTCCAACTTCCAGTTGTCCACGATGAAATGAGCTAAATCCTTGCCAGGCGGCTTTAGCCCCATTTCGATCGTGAACTTTTGGGATTCGAGCCGTTGCCGCTCTGCGTCCGTGAGCTTGGATCGCGAAAGTCGCTCCTTGATGCTCTTCAGCTCCTGGCGCACTTTCGGTTCTTCGCCGATTAACTGTGTTTCGAGAGCGAGTCTCTCGTCATCTAGGCTTTCTCGATCCGACTCTGTCAGCTTCAAGTGAGCAAGGTTGTCTCTAACGGTCTTCAGCATCTCACGAAGCTTCGGATCCTCATGCTGGCGTTCTTCTTGATGATGTTTGTCGATCCAGATTGTTGCCGCGTCGATTTCCGCCACCGTGGGTGTGATCTCGGCCTTGTGCTCCCGGCGATATTTATCTGACACGGGTGCCAAAAAGAGGTGGTGCAGCTCCTCAGCTAGATCAACGTCCTGGCCCGTTTGAATCTGATCCCGATAGACCGACTTGCCGAGCACCTCCCCGATTTTCTCGCGCTTCTGAGGGACAGGATTCTCGGCAAAGACCAGCGGAGGGAGCGCCACCGTAAGCATCATCGCGAACCCGACGATGCAAGGGGCAACTCGCGCGCCGTGGCACATGGCCAAATTCTCCTTGCTGCACAGGGCCATGATTACGGAACTCGCTGGGTGGCTGAGTGAGGCTTCGAAAGAATATCGCGCCGCCGCACGACCCCATCAATGATGCGTCTTGCTGCGGTGCTTGGCGAACCAAGGCGCGAGCAAACACTCCAGGTTGGCGGACCGCACGTTGGCCGGTTTGACGGGGTCTAGCCCCTCGCACAGCTCGTGCACGCGGTCGCGCGTCGCCAGCGGATGATATTCCGGAAAATCCGAGCCGACGACCATGCGGCGATCAAACGTCCGCATCAGGAACCGCAAATCGGCCTCGACGGAGCTGTCAGAAAACCGATGAATCGTGAACGACAGATCGAGCGTCAGATGGGGATGTACGGCGACAACTTCCGAGACGGCCAGGAGCTGAGAGCCGCCGCCGTGCAGCAGAATCATGTGCGTGTGCGGCGCCGCGACGGCCAGTGCATCGACGACGTCGGGCGCATTGCGAGTCGCTCGCCCGGGTTGGCGAAAGAGCGTATCGAGAAAGACGACTAAGCCCTGGTCGCCGGCGGCCCGCACGGCGCACATCACTTTAGGATCCAGCGGATCGTAACCATTGAGCCGCGGATGCAACTTGAGGCCAGCGAAGCCCTGCCCCGCCAAATGGGCGACGGCCTTCGCAATCTCACGCTCGCTCGCAGCAGTCACCGGATTGATCGATCCGACAGGGACGAATTGGTCGGGATGCTGCTTCGCCGTTTCGAGGACCGTCTCGTTGTCGATCACACCGGCAATCGCCACCAGGCAGGCCCGCGCGGGCGCACATTGCTCCAGTTCGGCCAGCAACCGTTCGCGTCGGGCGTCGCGCCGTGTGTTGCCTAGCCACGATCCGTCGGCCGTAATGTGAGTGAGCGAGTCGAAGAACGAAATCGCCTCGAGGTGGGGCGGACAGACCTCGGGCGCGGGTGGCGCGGCGCCACCGGGATTAGTCGCCGCGTGAGAGCCGGAAGACGCCGGATTCAACGGGGCTCGGTGAGGTAACGCTTCAGACATACGGTTTCAAAAGTGTCCCATTTGCGGCGGTCAATGCAATCGAACCAGATGTCCTCTTGTTCTTCGATCCGGTCGAGCGCGGCGAGGAAGCCGTCCGTTTGCGCGGCGACCGGGATGATCACCACCCCCGAATCATCGCACACGGCGATCGCTCCTTCGTAACGGGCGCGGTGCTCGGCGACAAGCGTCGCATCGAGCGGCCCGCGGCTCCGTTCGTTGTGACAGCCGACCGGCGTCACCCCTTCTGACCAAATGGGCCAGTTCTCTTTGATGAGGTGGGGCGCGTCGCGCAGGTTGCCGCAGGCGACCAGCGCGGCCACCTGGCGATACAACAGCAGAAACTTGGCTACGAGGTGTCCGTAGAGGGCGCGGTCCTCGCAGTCGAAGGCCTCGGTCACGACGATCGAACGCTCGGGCGCAGCACGGAGTTGTTCGTGCAGTTCCCAATTGCGAGCGTCGTGTGCGTATGTCCAGAAGACCCGCCCGACTCGATGATGGCCTCGGTTGAGCGCAGCGACGCGGGGCAACGCGCCCGTCTTCTCCAAGCAGTCGGTCACCTCGGCCGTCGAGATGCGGTTCCGCTGAATCTTGTCGATGATTTGATCGCAGAGCGACGGCACAGTGTTGTTCTCGGCCAACGTCGTTCTCCTCGGCCACGTCCAGCATAAGGGCAGTTCGCGCGCCGTTTCAATCCGGAGTTCAATCCGACGTGTCGACAATCAACTCGCGCTCGATCCGCTCGCCCAGCGCGCGGGCGGCTGCGGCGTTATCAGCCGACACAATCACATACCCATGACGGCTGCGATCGTCCTGCACCGCTGGCACACGTTCGCCCACGGCTTCGTTGAAGGCAATCTCCAACACGCCGGGAATTTGCTGCAACTCAGTCAGGTTGGGGAAGCCTAAGATTCGCTTCCCAGGCGGCAGTCGCAGGAATCGCAGTTGCGCGGCCCGCGCTTGGGTCACAACCACCTCGGGGGTGTCGCCCAGGAGAATGGCAATGAGCGCGGGCGTCGGTTCAAAGCCGCAAACCGCCGGCACGATGTGTGAAGGGATACGCGTCCCCCCGCCGCGCGCCGCCATCTCGACCAACCAGGGCTCCCCTTGCGCATCTATCAAAAATTCGCCGTGCGTAATCCCAAACGGAATTCCCAACGCGCGGACCATCGCCTCACTCGCACGGGCGATTCGCTCGGCAACGTCCGGCGAGAAGTTGCCCGGCCAAGTGAGGGTCCGTGCGACGCCCGGCAAATCGGCATAGTGCTCTTTGTCGGAGATCGCCAGCGTCGTCGGCCGTCCGTCGACGACGAATCCCTCAACGGTCGCTTCGGTCCCCTCGATGAATTGCTCGAAGATCGTCTCGCCAATTTGCGACGCGGCACGAGCCCGTTCAAAGCCTTCTTCGATCGTCGAATTGCTAGCCTCATCGATTCGGCTGACGCCCCGGCTCGATTGACCGTCGGCCGGTTTGCAAAACGCGGGGATCCCCAGCTCAGCGACGGCGCGAATTGCTTCGTCCACCGAGCCGCAAAGTCGAAAGGCTGGTTGACGGATTCCAGCGGCCGCCGCGCACTCGCGCATGCGTCCCTTGTGCGTGGCAGCTCGGGCCACGTCTGGCGGCAGCCCCTTCAATCCCAGCTCGGCGGCCACCTGGGCGACCAGCGGAACGGCGAAGTCGGTCTGCTCAGTCATCACCGCGTCGATTCGACGTTCACGACCGATGCGAACCAGCGAAGCCACATCCTGCAGCGGGACTTGAATGGCTTCGTCCGCGACCAGAAAACCGGGGGCGTCGGGCGTTCCGTCCACGCAGATCACGACGAGACCCATCTGTTGGGCCACCCGAATCACCGGCACCTGCCAGCGGCCGCCCGGCAAAAACAGCAAACGCGAACCGCGAAAGCGGTTCCTCCAACGGGGATCGAGCTCAGCGAACCCGGCTGCGACGGACAAGGCAGACTCCATTGCCCAAGACTTATCGGTCCCGACAGCCGATTGCAAACCGGCTTGAGACGGCGATAGACTCGAACGAACGAGGCTCGTGGCCGTGGCCCTTGGCCTCAGGCTCATTTCTCCGGCACCGCGTGGAATCGGGTCTGATTCCCGCTTCCCGCCGACCGGTTGGCTCGTCAATTCCCGGCGCACCCATGCTGATCAGCGTCGTCACGACGTTGTACCGATCGTCGCCGTACCTCGAAGAGTTTTACGCGCGAACGCTGGCAGCCGTGCGCCAATCGGGCCAAGAGGGCGAACTCGACGTCGAGTTCATTTTCGTAGACGACGGTTCGCCCGACGACTCGGCCGCCAAGGCTCGCGAATTTATCAAACGGCAGACGCCGGCCACGCTGGTCGAGCTATCGCGAAACTTCGGGCACCACCGGGCCATCTTGACGGGCCTGTCTTTCGCTCGCGGCGACCTGATCTTTCTGATTGACTGCGACCTCGAAGAGCCGCCCGAGTTGTTCGGCGAGATGCTTCGCACACTCGAACAGACGCGCGACGCCGCCGATCCGGCCGACGTGGTTTACGCCGTGCCTCATCGCCGCAAGGGGGGAGTATTCGAGCGTGTCTCCGGCGAGTTGTTCTACCGGCTCTTTAATCTGCTGTCGGACGTGCAGGTTCCGAACAACTGGATGATTTGCCGGCTGATGACCGCCCGTTACGTCCGCGCTCTGTTGTCCCATCACGAACGCGAACTGTTTTTGGGCGGTCTGTTCGGGATCACCGGTTTTCGGCAGGTGGCTATCACCGCCGACAAGAAGCACAAAGGGTCGACGACCTGGACGCTGCGGCGGAAACTGAAAGTCGCTCTGCAAGCGGTGACCGCGTTTAGCGCGCGGCCCTTGTGGTTGCTGGCGGGCATCGGCTCGCTGATTTCGGTCGGCTCGGCGGCGGCCATTCTCTACATGATCGTCCGCGTCACGATCTTCGGCATGCCCTATCAGTCCGGCTGGGCGTCGACGATGGTCACGATCAGCTTTTTCGGCGGGCTGAACCTGTTGGCGATCGGAATTGTGGGACTCTATATCGCCCAGATTTTCGCGGAGGTGAAAGGCCGCCCCTGCATCGTGAAAGAAGTCCGCGCCAACTTTGCGCGTGAGGCGACTACGATTCCCGGCGTTCCGGCCGCGATCGAAACAGTGGGCCACGGCACAATTGCGATCGCCGCGACGTCGGTGGAGAACGTGCCAACGTCATCCCCCATCGCAGTCCCCTCGAACGGCAATCCGACAAAGCCCGCCGTCGCTCGCCCCGCTTCGGAACCGCGCCATGCTTGACGAAGATCGTGGCGAGACTCGGGCTCGGTACGCGGCCCGCTATCGGGAGTTCGGCTACGATCCGCGCACGTTGGGTTGGCACAAGGGGCGACAGCGCGTGCGCTTTGCCGCGGCGCTCGAGGCCGTCGGCACGCGGTTCGGCAGCCTGCTCGACGTCGGCTGCGGCTTCGGCGATCTGTTTGGATATCTGAAAGATCGCGGCTGGCAGGGAAACTATCTCGGCGTCGACATCTGCCCCGAACTCTTGGACGAGGGACGCAAACGCTTCGGCCCACGCGGCGCGCGGTTCGAATGCCTCGATCTCTCCAGCGAGTCTCTGGCGTTCAGTGCCGACGTGGCTGTGGCCCTGGGTGTTTTCAATCATCGACTCAAAGGGGACAATCTCGAATTCGTCGCGCAGATGTTGCATGCCATGTGGGCCCATTCGACTCAAGCGATGATCGTCGATTTTCTGAGCACGACGGCCGACCGACCCAAGCCCGATTTGTTCCATGCCGACCCCGATGTGATCCTGCGCATGGCGCTCGGATACAGCAAACGCGTGCGGCTCGAACACAGCTATATGCCGTTTGAATTCCTCGTTGCGACGTGGCACGACGATTCGTATTCCGTCGATTGCCCGGTCTTTGAGCCCTATTTGCGCGACGTAACCCTGCAACCTCCAGGCGAGCGGCCGGTGTAAGCCGGCCGGTTCTAAGAATGTCGAGCACCAGCCCCGATCCGAAACGCAATCTGGCCCGCGAACTGGCCCAAACGCATCTCGCCCAAGGAGATGCCCTCGGCTGGTTCGAACCGCTGTATGCCGAAGCTCAAGGAGATGCCGCTCGGGTTCCCTGGGCCGATCTCAAATCGAATCCGAATCTGACCGATTGGCTCGACCGAGAGGCCGTTCGCGGCGACGGACGGTCGGCACTCGTCGTCGGTTGTGGGTTGGGGGACGATGCCGAGCTGTTGGCGGCCCGCGGCTTTCACGTCACCGCATTCGACGTGGCGGCGTCGGCCATCGACTGGTGCCGCCGACGCTTTCCGACCAGTTCGGTCCGATACGAAGCCGCCGATCTCCTCAATCCTCCGCCGGCGTGGAACGGCGCCTTCGACTTCGTGCTCGAAGCCTACACGCTGCAAGTGCTGAAGTCCGCGGAGATGCGACGGCAAGCAATCAACCGACTGGCCGCTTTTCCAAGACCAGGCGGCACCGTGCTGGTGATTTGTCGCGGGCGCGAGACTGGCGATCCTGAAGGCCAAATGCCATGGCCGCTCTTACGCGACGAATTGACTGCCCTTGAGACGTCCGGGTTGAGCCAAGTCGCGTTCGAAGATTTTTGGGATCAGCACGAGGCGCCGGCGGTGCGCCGTTTTCGGGCTCTCTATCGTCGACCGACCACTTAATCTAATGGGTGACCGTTAGGCGCGCAGATAACTCGTGACTTCGCGCACGACCTCGGCCTGCTCGTCTTCGGTGATCGCGTAATAGAACGGCAGGCGGATCAGGCACGCGCTGGCCCAATCGGTCACCGGCAGCGCGCGCGAATCGCAACCCAGCTTGCGACCCATCGGAGACGAGTGCAGCGGCACATAGTGAAAGACCGCGCTGATCCCGCGCGCGTTCAAGTGCGCGAGCAGTCCGTCGCGCGTCGCCGCGTCCCGCGTTAGCAAATAGAAGAGGTGGAAGTTGCTCGTACACTCGGGAGGCACGCAGGGAAGCTGCACCAACCCCTCGGCAGCCAGAGGCTCGAAGCCCTGCTGATAGAACTCGTAGATTTGGCGGCGACGCTCGGAGATCGTTTGCATCAGCTCGAGCTGACCGAACAAGAAGGCCCCCACCATTTCGCAAGGGACGTAAGCGGAGCCCACGTCGACCCACGTGTACTTGTCGACCTGTCCGCGGAAGAACTTCTGGCGGTTGGTCCCCTTGTCGCGAAGAATCTCGGCCCGCTCGAGCAGGTCCGGTCGATTGACACAGAGCGCGCCTCCTTCGCCCGAGATGAAATTCTTCGTCTCGTGAAAGCTGTAGCAGCCGAGGTCGCCGATCGAGCCGAGCGCGTTGCCGCGGTAAAACGCATTCACCCCCTGGGCCGCGTCCTCCACGACGATCAGCCGATGCGCGCGAGCGATCGACAAAATACGATCCATCTCGCAGGCGACTCCCGCGTAGTGGACGGGGACGACGACCTTCGTTCGCTCGGTGATGGCCGCCTCGATCAGGTTTTCGTCGAGGTTGAGTGTGTCGTGACGGATATCGACAAAGACGGGCTTGGCTCCCGCTCGCACAAACGCACTCGCCGTCGAAACGAACGTGAACGAGGGCAGGATCACCTCGTCCCCCGGCTCCAGATCGCAGAGCAGCGCGGCCATCTCAAGGGCTGCCGTGCACGACGGCGTGAGCAAGACGCGGGGAATCCCGAGGGTCTGTTCCAGCAGTTGGCAACACGATCGCGTGAACTGCCCGTCTCCGGCGAGATTGCCGAGCGCCACCGACTGGGCGATGTAGTCCAGCTCGCGTCCCACCAGGAACGGCTTGTTGAATGGGATGCGGTATTCCATGCGGAGCCGCCCTCACCCCGAACCTCTCGCGGCAGACCGAGAGAGGGAGACCATGAACCGGCGGTGCCGACGCCGACTATTTCTTGCGGGCCATCGCCCGCTTGACGGCGGCTCCCATGTCAGCCGGACTTTCCGCGACTTCGACTCGGGCAGCCTTCAGCGCGGCAATTTTGTCCGTGGCCATGCCGCTGCCGCCGGAAATGATCGCACCCGCGTGTCCCATCCGCTTGCCGGGAGGGGCCGTGCTGCCGGCGATGAAACCGGCCACCGGCTTCGTCACGTTCGCCTTGATGAAGGCGGCCGCCTGCTCCTCGGCGTTGCCCCCGATTTCGCCGATCATCAGGATGGCTTCGGTTGCCGGATCTTTTTGAAACAGGTCGAGCAAATCGATGAACGACGTCCCCACGATCGGATCGCCGCCGATACCGATCGACGTCGACAGTCCCAAGCCGACGTTGCCCAACTGCCAGGCCGCCTCGTACGTGAGCGTGCCGCTACGACTGATCAGTCCGACCGATCCCTCCTTGTGAATGTAGCCAGGCATGATGCCGATTTTAGCGACGCCCGGAGTAATCACGCCGGGACAATTCGGACCGACGAGCCGACAGTTCTTTCCCATCAGCCCCCGCTTGGCTCGCACCATGTCGAGCACGGGAACCCCTTCGGTGATGGCGACGATCAGCGCGATCCCCGCATCGGCCGCCTCGAGGATCGCGTCGGCACAGAACGGCGGCGGGACAAAGACGAGCGAACAGTTGGCCCCCGTCTTGGCGACCGCCTGCTCAACCGTGTCGAACACGGCAAAGCCGTCGACTTCGGTACCGCCCTTCCCCGGCGTCACGCCACCGACCATCGGCGTGCCGTAAGCCCGGCATTGTTGACTATGAAAGAGCCCTGCCTTGCCGGTGATGCCTTGGCAGATGACTCGAGTGTTCTTGTCGACCAGGATGCTCATGACAATGCCAGTGTTCTCGTGCCGATATCTTGTGAAAGGTGATGCGTCCGCGCGAAAAAACGCCGATCAGGCGCTCAACGTCGCGGCGACTTTCTTGGCGGCGTCGGTCAGATCGTTGGCTGTGATGATCGGCCGACCGCTTTCGGCGAGCATCTTGCGGGCCAGCTCGACGTTGGTGCCCTCCAACCGCACGACGAGCGGGACGTTGAAGCCGACCTTTTCGTACGCCCCCAAGAGCGCGGTGACGATCGTGTCGCACTTCATGATGCCGCCGAAGATGTTCACGAGCACCGCGCGGACATGCTTGTCGGCGAGGATAATACGGAACGCTTCGGTGACCTGGTCGACATTGGCGCCGCCGCCGACGTCGAGAAAGTTCGCCGGCTCGCCGCCGTGCAACTTGATGATGTCCATCGTGCTCATCGCCAGCCCGGCCCCGTTCACCAGGCAGCCGATGTTGCCTTCGAGCTTCACGTAACTGAGGCCGGCGGCCGCGGCGCGAATCTCCGAATCGTCCTCTTCCGACAAGTCACGCAGCGCCTCGAACGGCTTGTGGCGGAACATCGCGTTGTCGTCAAACGTCATCTTGGCATCGAGCGCGACCAAATCGCCGGCCTCGGTGATGACCAAGGGATTGATTTCCGCCAGCGAACAATCGTTGTCGATGAAGAACCGGGCGACCTGCGGCAGAAACTTGTGGGCGCTTTTGATGGCGTTGGCCGGCAGCCCCAACTTGTACGCCAGCTTCGTGACCTGGTAGGCGAACAGCCCATAGCCGGCGTCGATTGGTTCTCGCAGGATTTTTTCCGGTGAGTGAGCGGCGACTTCTTCGATTTCCGTCCCGCCTTCCGACGACATGATGAGCACGGGGCCGCCCGCGGCTCGGTCGACCACCACGCCCAGATACAGTTCGCGGGCGATCTTGAGCCCCTCTTCGACCAACAACACGTTGACCGTCTTGCCCGCGGGACCGGTTTGCTTGGTGACGAGCGTCTTGCCCAGCATGCGGGCCGCGTTCTGGGCCGCCTCGTCGGCAGATTTCACCAGCACCACGCCGGGCTGCTCGGGGTGTTCCTTGAAGCGCCCCTTGCCGCGTCCGCCGGCATGAATTTGCGATTTGACGACGGCGATCGAACCGCCCAGATCGCGAAAAGCCTGAGCGGCGGCGTCGGGCGATTTGACGACAATTCCACGCGGTACTGCGATCTTGGCCGCTGCCAGCAGTTCTTTGCCCTGATATTCATGAATCTTCATCGATTGGTCTCATTGCGAGGCGGGCGGGCGAATCGAGCATTTCCAAATACGAAGGCGGCTCGGAACAATCACTGGGCCGCGTCGCTCTCTCGCCGAAAGTTGCGAAGGCGTTGCGAACGCGAAGCATTTTCGCGGCGTTATGATAGCGGCAAGCAACGGCGACGGTCCACCGAGCGGCGAACGGTCCATCAGGCAAGGCGAGAAGCCTGCCCTTGCGCATTGGCTTGGTTTTACCGCGACGAGATTCAGGCAACCCGCTTGAGCGAGTCCGATCGCGGGTCGCCGAGGTTCGTGCTGTAGTCCGCGTTCCAGAAGTAATCGGCCAGGGCGTCGCCGAGAATGCGACGAACTTCGGACATCATCGGGACGATGTCGGGCGATTCTTTCCAGGACGGATCGAGCACGCCCTCCAGGTCGAGCGGACGCAGAGGATTGAACCGACCGCAGCCCATCACGCGCCGCCCGTGTCGCGGGCAGGCCAACCATTGTTGTTTGTCCTGCTCGATCACGGTGTAGTCGCGTGCGCACTTGCTGCAATGCTTGAGGAAATCGCGCGGGTTCGCGGGCGGCAGGGGCGTGAGCCCCAACAACTCGTGCACGCGGGACAAGGCCGTCGCGTGTTGACAGCAGAAATACTCATGCGTCAGCAGCAGGGTGGGATAACGGTTTCGCAAGAGTTCGTGGGTCTGAATGATTTCTTGCGTCTCCGACAGCAGCCGCAGGAAATTCTCGCGCGAGTCGACCCATTCAACGCGGCGCGGCTTGTGTCTACGCCGATACGATTCGCGCGAAAGATGTACGCGGATCGGATTGCGCAGGTAAACAATGAACCGGCTGCCGGCGGGAAATTCCGAGCGGGGATCCCACAGCACGGGATCGAATTCCTGCATCTTGTTGTAGAGGACCACGCGGATTTGATCGATTTGCTTGTCTTGGCGTCCTTCGGCGCGAAAGACCGAACCTTCGCCCAAGACGGCCGAGAGCCGGCGGCGGTAGTCGAATTGGTGCTCGTTCACCGCGAAGATCTGGGGATGAAGGTGCAGGGCCGCCGCGATGAAGTTGGTTCCACCGCGAGCCTGGGCATAGATGCCCGCAATGTTGGGACGCGGGGTCCGGCGCGCGAGTTGAAAGTCGCGCCATTGTCGAACCAGCCGTGCACCGATCACGAGTGTCCCTTGATGGAGGCCGTCACAATCCCGTTCCAGTCTCGCGGCGCAAAACGGCCGCACCGAAAGGACCGAGGTCCGAACGCAATGGTTCTTGGATGACGGACGGCTTCTAGATCTTGCGCGAAGTACGCAGTCCGAACTTCCCAGCGGCACCTGGGGGGCCCGATTTCGGCCGGAAGTCTATCGGCGTAAGCGGTTAGTCGCAACGCCAATTTAAAGACCCCTTAATGTGAACGGAAACTCAGACAACCTGCTTCAATCTGCCTGCGACTTTCGCCAACTCGTGACGACGGCCTCAATATCAACGGGCCTCACTCCGTCGGCCGGCCCCTCGGCAACAGAGAAGTGAGCGGCGCGGATCCGCTCATTGAGCGCCTTCAGCGCTACGCGTACCCGATGTTCGCTCGGCATCGAGCGGATGGCTTCGAGCGTCTTCTCAATGTCGCGCCGCGCTTCAAGGATGGGCGGCAGGAGCACCAGTCCCTCTCGCCGCAGCTTGTTCTTGATCCACCAATTCTCGTCGTCGGGCTCGTCGAGACTGGGGATCGGCTTGCCAAACCCCGGCAGCGCATCGAACTGCCCCTGGGCCTGTGCTTCGCGGATTTTGCGTTCGGCGAACGACTCGAATTTCTCGATCGACGGTTTCGGCTTGGGCTGCGACATGCGCGGGCTCGTCGACGCGCAGGAGTGGGATGCTTACTTCACCGAAAGGCGGCAAATCGTCGTCTGCGTATAGGGCTTGTTCGGGTCGAGAACCGTGCTGGGAAACGAGGGGCGGTTGGGCGAATCGGGATAGTGCTGACACTCGAGGCAAAAACCGGTGTAGGGTTTGAATCCGCCATCTTCCGGTTTTCCCGACAGTTGATTTCCGGTGTAGAACTGCACTCCCGGTTCGGTCGTGAGGATTTCCAAGACCCGTCCCGATTCGGGATCTTCCACCCGCATCGCGACTTCCTTGAGGAGATCTCGACGTTCGTTAAGCGCGTAGCAGTGGTCGTAGCCCTTGAACCCGGTGCCGCCATCGACCTCTTTGAGCCGCGCGCCGATCCGAGCGGGCGAGGTGAAATCCATCGCGGTTCCCTTGACCGCTTTCAATTCCCCAGTCGGGATCAACGTGTCGTCGACCGGCAGGAAACGGTCGGCGTTCAACGTCAGGATGTGGTCGAGCACGTCACGCGTACCGGGACCATGCAAGTTCCAATAAACGTGGCTCGTCAGGTTGATGATGGTCGGTGCGGCCGAAACAGCGCGATAGTCGATCTTCAGCTCGTTGGCGTCGTTGAGTGTGTAGATGACCGTCGTCTTCACCCCGCCGGGATAACCTTCTTCGCCGTCCCGACTCTCGTACATGAACTCGACGCTCGCCGACTTGCCGTCCGACGGCGGAGCCGGAGTTCGAGAATGCCACACAACGTTGCCGAAACCTTTGAAACCCCCGTGCATCGAATTGGGCGGATCGTTGATCGCCAACGTGTACTCTTTGCCGTTGAGCTTGAATTTGCCTTTCGCGATCCGATTGGCGTAGCGGCCCACGATCGGTCCGAAGTAGGGCTGCTTGCCCAGGTAGCCCTCGACGGTCGGAAATCCGAGCGTGATGTTCGTGGGTTTGT
>DASRXU010000034.1:0-5424 GCA_035687365.1 Planctomycetaceae bacterium
CACGTCGGGCCGCGCGTGATGAATGGCCGAGTGAATGCAGAAGCCGGCCAGGTTGATCAGGGGGTGGCCGTCAACGATCTCGCCCGCCGAATTCACCAGCACGAGGTTGTCGGCCCGCACTTCGTTGAAGAACAATCCGAACGGATTGACCCAAAAGTAGTCCGGAGCCCCCGGCACGCGAAGGCTGATGTGTCCGGCCACGCCGTCATCGAGGCCGGCCCGCGCGAGAAATCGATAAGCGGCTGCCAGCTTCACTCGCTCGGCCCGCGCTTCGGGAGTGTTCGCCAATTTCAGGACGCGATCTTTCTCAGCGGAATCAGCAGCCATCCGTTCAACAGCAATCGACTCAGGATTGATGGTCGTCATGGCGTGGAAACTCCGAAATTGCGGGAAGCGCTCGCACGGGGGACAGGCACTGGCAACGAAGAGCATCGATCCTACTGCAACGCCGCGCGCCCGGCCAGAGGCAGCTGCGCCGACGCGCGACGTTGTTCAGTTTCTCCATCAGGAAAAACCGATGTGCTTCAGGCTCCGGCAGACAACTCGAACCGTTTCGCACCAATCGTTACAGTGACGAGATCGAGCCTGCGGTCGCCCATTCCGCGGTTGTACTGAGGACGGCGGACGCGTTTAGTCGTCGTCCTCGACGAACACTACATTGCCCGGTTTCACGTCTGCCAGGTGGATTCCAAGTGCCCGGAATTCACGCATCATTTTCTTTACTTCGGGCCAACGCCCCTCGAACTGCTCGCGTTTTTCGCGTTCCCATGTCGCGATCACTTCTGGCTCATTGAGGTAGGGCGGGTCCTGGTCGAGATAAGCGCTAGCGAAGTCGAGCACAAAGGGGGGTCTGACGACTTCCATTTCGATCACCCGCAGATTGTCGTCCGCTTGGGTAAGCTGGGGAACCCAAAACTGACGGATTTTGTCGACCTTTCGATCCCGAAGCCGAAGATAAACGTCACGTTCTCGAAGGTAGTGGTCTGTGTGCAGGAGAGCCTTAATCGCCGTGTCGCAGTTGGTCGAAAAGACAATGCCCTGAGTGCCGCTGCCGAGTTGCTTTACAATGGACAGGCCGTTGCGCGTGGCGTATTCTGTCGCACGTAGGGCGGCTTCCGAGTACAGGTCGATCATGTCTGATAACCACACACAGATTCTGTTTAACTACTCGCCATCAGTAGACTTGCGCCTCGAGGTCAAGGGTCAGACTTGGCCCTTGGCGAAAACCGGCCGCGATCATTTTGTGCCGGCCGAACGCTTTAACCTGAAGCCCTGTGATGGTGTGATCATCGTCCGTATCGATGGCAAAGAGCACCGGTCCAAAGTCAACGTCGTAAATGGTGTCTGCTTTTTCGACAGCCGTGTCACGATCCGTCGCAGCTGATTGTCCTGCACGCGACAAGAGTGCAGCGTAGGCAAAACCTCCTGGGCAAGCATAAGCTTTCCCCGCGAAGTAAGTTAATCACCGGGAAGCGTTGAGCAGTTGTCCAAATGCTGGTCGAGGACGCGCGATTCGGGCGACGAGTCCCGCATGACCGGTGTCTAGCTGCCCTGGGACTTCAGGAAAGAGCGTCTAAATACCGAGCACGCACGCTGCGAAACCTCACCCAGCAACGCGGTTCAGGTCGACGAAATTTGGTCGTTCGTTTGCTCGAAGTCCAAGAACGTCTCGACGAATCATGCTGGAAATTCGGCGTAAGGGACCATTGGACGTCTACGCCGATCGACGCAGAATCCAAGCTCATCCCGAGCTGAATGGTCGTCATGCGCCAAGGCGACGACCTCGCCACCCGCATGGCTTGTCGTGTCCAAATCACCTCGGACGCCACCAGACCTCAAAAATCCCCTGCTTGTCGCGGTCTTAAACCCCTCCCTATAATGCCCTGCGCTTCGGCGGGCTTCGAGGCCGTTTGAACTGGCGTGCGAAGCCGGTTTTGCCCAAGAGGGGGTCTTCCGCGAATCCGAACCAGTCTAGGCACCCGATGTCTGAGTCTCTCCGCGGGCATTATCTGATTGCCGGCAAACGACTTCGTGACCGGAATTTCTACAAAACCGTCGTCCTAATGGTGGAGCACGGTTCCGACGGAGCGATGGGGCTGGTCGTCAACCGGCCCTCGTCAGTCACCGTCGCGCATGCCCTGTCCGAGCATTTCAAGCTGCCCGAGACCGACGACCTCGTGTACGTCGGCGGCCCGGTCGAGCCGTCTGCCCTGTTCATCGTGCACAACTCGCTCGAGTTCGACGCCAACGAGTCGCCGGTGATTCCCGGCGTCTACGTCGGCAGCAGCGCGGAAGTCTTTGAGCAAATCGTGCGGTCATCGGCCGACGGCAATCCCGATCTGCGGTTTCGCATCTACTCGGGGTGCGCCGGTTGGGGCGCCGGCCAACTCGAGGGCGAGCTGGCCCGGGGCGACTGGCACACGCTGCCGGCCGGCGATGCGGCAATCTTCGCCGACGATCCTTATCGGGTCTGGGACGAATTGATGGTTAAGGTCCAAGAGTCCAACCGCATCCTGCCCACGCTGTCGGGCAATCCCGAGTGGAATTGACGCAAGTCGAATCAAGCTGCCTTGGATCCGGGAGGGCGAAGCTCCTGCGGAGCTTCTTTCTTTGCTGCAAGACACGGGCCGCTCGGCGGCAGCGTCGCTCCCACATGATGTTGCCGATCACCCGGCGTGAGGAATTCGCATGGACGTGATCTCAATCTCCGATGCACGAGGCGGCTCGACGGCCAAGATCGCGCCCGCGCTCGGTTTCAATTGCTTCGACTTTCAAGCCCGCGTTGCCGGCGAAACAGTGTCGGTCATCGACGCGTCGCCGCAGTTTGCGGGTGGCCATGAAAAGCCCAGCGGGCACGGCATTCCGATTTTGTTTCCGTTTCCGAATCGCATCCGCGGCGGAAAGTTTTCGTGGAACGGAAAGACTTATCAGATCGATGCGGCGCATGCCTCGTTTCACGGGGCCAATGCCATTCATGGGTTCTGTCTCGATCGACCCTGGAGAGTGACTTCGCGCGGGACCGATCATGCCGTTGGAGTCTTTCAGCTCAGCGTCGATGCGCCCGATCGGCTGGCGTATTGGCCGGCTGATTTTCGGATCGAAGTGCGTTACTCGCTGCACGGTGCCCGCTTGCGGGCCGACATTCTGATCGTCAACCCGTCGACCGATTCACTCCCGTGGGGATTCGGAACGCATCCTTATTTCAAGCTTCCGCTCAGCGCGAAGAGCCGCTCGTCGCGCTGCCTGATCGAAGCGCCGGCCAGCCAGGAATGGGAACTCGTCGACTGCATGCCGACCGGCCGCCGAGTGCCGATTACCGAAGCGAAGGACTTGCGGGAGGGCGCGTATTTCGACGTTCTGAAGCTCGACGATGTGCTGACAGGCTTGGGCCAAACTCCGACAGTCGAATGCGCCATTCTCGATGAGGAAGCCGGGCTGCAAATCACGCCGCGGTTTCCGGCAGTTTTTCGCGAGCTGGTTGTCTATACGCCCCCCAATCGCGACGCGATCTGCCTCGAGCCGTACACGTGCGTGACCGATGCGGTCAACCTCGAACCGCGGGGCATTGATGCGGGGTGGCAGGTGCTCGACCCGGGTGCCGAATTCCGTACCTGGTTCGAGATCGCTGCCGGCGAGGTCATTGCCTGAGGGGCAACTCTTTGCTGGCTCCGACCACTCCCCATTGGTGGGTGGCACTGGTAATGGGTGGCACTGGCGGCTTGTCCGCCAGTGGACTCAACGTGCGAGCGCGGAAGCAGCTCGAAACGAGCGCCAAGAAACACTGGCGGACAAGCCGCCAGTGCCACCCAGCGGGACGGCGTAGGGTGGGACAAATCCGCCATTAGGCGGATGCCGGCCCACCATTTTGATCGAACAGGTTCTCCGATCGACGCTCCTTGAACGGTGGGCCATCGGCCCCAAGGGCCTCGTCCCACCCTACGCATGCCGGGTAAGCGGACCCGTCCATTCGCAAATCCCCGGGTTTTCAATTGTGTTTCGCGCCTCAGACCGAGCCGGCTCGCGGCCCGCGTGATAGAATCAAATGGGCCGGTAATGCGGTGCGGCATCGACTCGTAGGGATGGGGGATGGCGTGATTTCAAAGTGCAGATCTTTCCCGCAAACGGCTTCGCTTCGCCGGCCGACTGGAGCGATTGTTGCTCTGGCCGGGGCGTGCTTGCTCTGTATCTCGTTGGGAGTGAGTGCGGCTGACAAACCGGCTGCCGGTGATCACGCCGCAAAAGCGGCCCCTGCCCCCAAGACGCCGTCGACCCTCACGATCACACTCGATTCGCTGCATCTCGGATCGATCTACTCGTACTACAACCCGCAGGCTGGTTCGCGGTTTTTCGCGGTCCAACTCAAAGTTAAGAATCTCGGTGCCAAGCCGGTTGCAATTCGGCCTCAAGATGTCGTGCTGCAATGTGACGGGACCGACTACAAAGTGAAGGAGCCGGTCGGCGCGCTGCGCAACAGTGCGTTCCAGGTTCACGGTCGCACGGTCCAAGTCTCGAAGTTACAGCCGACGGCCCAACTGCAAATCGGTCCGGGAGAATCTGAGAGCAAGTGGCTGGTTTTCGGCGGGCTGCCCGCGGGCAACCAGGTGCCGGCGATGGTGCTGCGAATCGCAGCCAACGGGACGACCGAAGAAGTCGACGTCAGCGAAGCGGCACGCAAAGAGCTGAAGCTAACCGTCGAACGGATTGGTCCGCGCGGCTGCCTGGCCCTCCTGACCGTGGGCGGAGAAGTCAACACGGTGAATGCCGGCAGCCTGGTCGGAATTTTGGAGTCGCTGGTTGCCGAGAAAGTCGTGCGGGCGGTGATCCGCTTCGATCGGTCGGCGTCGCGGCTCGACGGACAGATGTTGAGCTGGTTGCAACAGGCGGCCGTGCTCGCCGGTCGCGGAGAAAACAACAACGTGCAACTGCCCGGATTTCCGCTGGCTTTGCGGGAGCTGCATCTGGCGTCGTTGCCCAACCGCGTGTCGGAAAATCTCGAGGGAGCCTCAGGCGACGAGCCTCGGATTCATCGTCGCGATTCGGCCGCCGTGCGGGCCGCGCTGAAGACGGCCGTTGAATCGCTGCCTCGCGCCGAGCTGCTCGCCGAAATTGAAAAGGGACATCCGTTGGTGCGTCCCGCCGCGCTTGCCGACGGCGGAAGCCGGCTGACGGCCGAGGACCTGCCGCTGGTGTTGCACTACGCCGACGGCGACGACGTGAAGATGCAGTTGGCCGCGCTCACGGCGCTGCGACACTTCGGAGAACCCTCCGCCATCGACAAGCTGCTCTTCTATGCCCGCAAGAACGTCGAGCCGACGGTCTCGGCGGCGATCGAAAGCCTGGCCGCTTCGCGCTACGCGGTCGCCCACCAAGCCCTCTTGGACGTGCTGAAGAAGGAGCATCCCGCCTCGCGACGGCTGATCGTGC
>DASRXU010000035.1:0-2265 GCA_035687365.1 Planctomycetaceae bacterium
CGCTATCCGTCCTGAAACAGACTCTGGGTCTGTTTCCGCTTTCTCGCTCAACCGTGACGTCGACGGGACGCGATCCGCAACGTCCGCTTCACGAGCCGTCTGCTGTGCGCAAATAGCGGCCATTCCATGGGCCTATTTCCATCTCCCCGCTGTCTGGCCCATCTCGGCCGGCTCGACGACGCCGCAAGGAGGTGAAGGCTGGCCGAGCGGCCTTCGAACGACGAAAGCTGTGGTCGCGCAAACGGAAAGACACCAGCCCGCTGAGCCATCGGCCTTGGCGATCGTTTCCACGGTCTCGAAAAATTCGGCCCGGCTGACCTCTAACCCGCCAGTTGAACGCACGACCAGCATCGAGAACAGGTTAGCGTCGAGCAGCGCCTGCGCCGCGCGGTCGGTCAATCGTCCCGCCGGCTCGGATTCGCGGGCCTCGCCGCTGATGAGGTCATAGATCGCCTTGGCCCGCTCTACCGGGGTAGTCGCGACTTGCATCCCCAGCTCCCTGCGGCGGGCTGTCGTTCGGCCCTTCAATCGGTCATCACGTCGCCGAAGGGCTCCCAATGCTCGCCGTTGAATCGTGCGAGTCGAAACTGCCGGTTGACCCGGTAGTCGTCGGGCGACGTATTGATTTTCGCGCCTGGAAGCGCAAAGGGGCCAACGTATTCCTTAATGTTTGTCGCCTGCTGCATGATGTTTCCGCGCGACAAGTCGTCGCCGCACCTCTTCAGCACGTAAGTCATGAGCATAGCGACCTGATAGCCGTACGCTGTATCGAGATCGCGGTCGGCGGACGTCATGTAGCGGGACACGAAAGCGGCCCATTCCTTGCAGCCCGGATCGTCCTTCCAGCGGGGGTCCTTTGGGTCCTTGCCCCACAAGTTGGTGATCACGCCCATTGATTTCTCAATTCCCGCTGGTTTTAACACGGTCGTGATCGATTGGGCGATGGTTGCCAAATACCGCTCGGGCGCCCAGCCGAGGTCGTAGACCTTACGAACTGCCTGCGCTGCCGCTTTGGGTGTAGCGGCGATAATCAGCGAATCGACGCCAGCGCCTTGCAGCGTGATAATCTGCGAGTCCACAGTCGGATCGGACAGCTCGTAAGAGGCCACCTTCGCGAGCATTGAGGCGTGATCGGCGCCGAGGCCTTCCCGCACCCCGGCAAGGTAGTCGCGGCCGAGGTCATCGTTTTGATAGAGGACCCCGATCTTCGCGTTGGGCATCGTCCTGACGATGTGCTCCGCGAATAGACGTCCCTCCGAGCGACGGTTCGGGTCGAAGGTTATCGTCCACGGAAGGCGCTGGGGATCTGCGAACTTGCTGACGCCGCTGGCGATGAACAGTTGCGGGATCTTGTTCTCGTTAAGGTAGGTTGAAATCGCCGTGTTGGGGGCCGTCCCGACGGTCCCGAAGATAAAGGCGACCTGCTCCTGCTCGACGAGGCGGCGGGTTTGCTCGACGGTCTTCGGCGGGCTGTAGCCGTCGTCAATGCTGATGAGGTTGATCTTGCGGCCGTTCACCCCGCCCTGTTCGTTGATCATCTTAAAGTAGGCCAGTTCGGTTCTGCCGATGACGCCAAAGGACGAGACGGGCCCGCTGTAGGGCATGGTCTGGCCGATCTTGATTTCCGTGTCGGTGATGCCCGGGGCGTTCTCGGCCCGCGCGGCCCGGAAGCCTTGGGCGGAGTATGCGACGGCGGCCGCGGCCGATTGCAACAGGAAACGACGCGTAATCATTGTGCCCTCCCCGTGATATTGTTGTTGTTCGCGCCGGCCTTGGTAAAGTCGGCCACAACGCGCGGTCCGGCCTAAAACTTCAAGGCACATTTTCTTGATGGTGGGCCAATATATTAAGGATAAAGCTCGCTGAACTCATTTCTTAGGGTGTCGCTCCGGGCGTGGAGAGGCGCTAGGGGTGGGGGCGTGATCGAGTGTCGGATGAGCCGCGGCCCGGAGATCTCAAGTGGGTCACGGAATCTGGCCGCGGCTACCGGCCGACGGGGCGGAGGGTGACGTGATTATCGAGACCCTAACCGATAAGCAGAAGCTCACCCTCGTGCTGACAGTTCGTGAGCTCTCGCCCTTCCGACTTCCAGAAGGCTGGGAGGGGTTCGCGGAGAAGGGCGGCTGCTCGTTCACGGCGCTTCGGGGCTACATCGCCACGGCGGCGATAATGTTCCCCCGGTCGGGACGCGTCCGCTGTTTCGAAGTTTTCATAAACAATGGCGGCGACTGGAAGTCAAAGCTGGCTCAAGCGACCGTGATGAAT
>DASRXU010000036.1:0-11899 GCA_035687365.1 Planctomycetaceae bacterium
CCGCCCGGTCACAGACTCCCACTGAGAAGGCGCCCCCTCCCGAGAAGCAGAAGTCCGATTCGCCGCCGTCCAAAAACGACGGCTTTGCGAAAGACGACGAGCCCGAGAAAAAGGGCGCTGAAAAAGCAAAGCCCGACGAAAACGAAGACGACATCAAACCGACGACTCAAGAGGACCGCGAAGCGCTACCGCGCGGCGTCTTCGTCCCCCCGCCCAAGCCTGCCGAATTCGCGATCAACGATCCGAAAACAACCGACGAGAAATGGAAGGCTTGGAGTAAGGGGAAGGCGCACGGCGATTTCAGCTCTCGGATCCAATCTGGGGACCGCGATGGAGCGTCGGACAAGATCGTTCAGGACGGTATTCGCGAACAGCTCGCTGCAATGACATTGCCCGCGATGCGAGATCCGAAGGCCGAAACCTTCCAGATCTCGGGGATCGTGCAATCGCTCCTGCGTTCTGTGCGATCGGCGGCGGGCAAAAAGCCGGCCGGCGACCAACGGACGTATCGCACCTTCTTGATGCAGGAAATCATCAAGGACTGTCGAGAGTTGCAACTGGCCAGCAATCAGTATTATGTGCGGCTCAATACGGCGGTGCTTTTGGCCAACCTGTTCATCGAAGAGGCCAACCCGGCGACGAAGTCGGATCCGGAGTTTTATACCCCGGCGTTCGATGCACTGATGGAAATCCTCGAAAAAGAGGGACAGAGCGAAGCCGTCAAAATTACAGCCCTGAACGGCCTGCAACACGCCTGCCTCTACGGCAACCCGCCTCTTCAGATCGCCGACAACGTTCGGCTGGCCAAGAGGCTGATCTCCGAACTCGAAAAGCCGGGCACTCACGAGTGGTATCAATTGCGATTGTGCGACGCGCTGAGTTCGATCGACCAGGTTCACGACCTCAATGGCCAGCCCTTTATCGTGCAAGCCTTGAGCAAGGTCTTGTTCGACACGGGCCGTCCCTTGTGCAGTCGAGCTGCGGCTGCCCGAGCCTTGGGTCGGACCCCGCTCGATCCCTCCATCGATTTGAATGTGATCGCTTACGGCATTGCCGATCTCAGCCGTCAAATGGTCGAAGCCCGCAATGAGGGCAAGAGGCACGTGAGTCGCTGGTGCGTGGCCTACATCTTCTTGGCGTTCCAGCCCAGAAACTCGGCCGAGAAAGCGCGCCATGCCGGCCTGCTCGACCGCGTCGAAGATCCGACGTACTCGAAGTACCGAAAGACGGTCACGCAGGTGTGGGCAGTGATTCGCCCCATGATCGTGGAAGAATTGCGGCATCGGGCCGAGCCCGACGTCGAGTTTCCCGCCGAAATTCTGCCGCCGATCGTGCAGTGGCTCAAAGAAAACACGCCGCCCGTCCTGCGCATTTCTCCCGGCATGCCCCCGGTGACCACCACTCAGGTCACAAAGGTCGACGCCAACGGCCATAAGTAGGCGTCCGCAGCCCGGGTGGATTGATCTTTGCCCAGATCACGCCGGCTGTTAGGATTAGCTGCCTCTCTCGGTTCCCCCCTGCTCGCATCACATCTCGTCCCCCCGTTCCGCACTCAATAACTTCGTTCCCCATGCGCCGAATCCCCACTGCGCTCGGCCTGTCGATTGCCTGCGCCGCGTTGACGAGCTTCGTCGTTGGTTGCGGCACGCTGCGATTGACGGGCATGGCCAACAACCTCGCACTCGTTGCGGCGACAACCCCGCCGCCGAGCCCCGCCCTGCTCGAGGCGATGCGGACCTCTCTGAATGTCGAAGCGTGGCGTTTCAATCGCGGTTGGACGCCCGAAGCGGAATGGGAATCTCATGCGCAACGATTTCCGGCTCCAAGCACGCTCCGCTGGTCCTTCGGCAAGAATCCGGAGGCCGTTACCGAAAAGCCGGACTTCGAAGATCTCCGTTTGAAGTCGGGCAACCACGGCAAGAACAACACGAAGAAGCCCAAAGCCGGACAGCCGAACACATCGGAGCCCGCACCGAAAGCAGAAACGCCCGAGCCGCACGACGCGGCCACACAAAGCGATCCAAAGAGCGACCCGAAGTCGACAGAAAAAGAGGCTGACGACGGCTCGATCGCGTGGGACGGCTTTTGGCCGCTGACGGTCTCCGACCTGGTCCATCGCGACGAGCGGCACGAAGGACGAGGAGCTGAAGCGGCAGCCGCCACGGTCGATGAAGGGATGCGATGTCTGCACCGTCTGGCGCGGGTCGACAGTCTGGCCGGATGGAACGCCGCCATCTTGTGGGCCCAGCACGATCCCCTATCGGCCGTCGAAATCGCGGACGTCCTCGAACGGCTGGTGATCAATCCGCCGCTCTACGTCGCCGAAACGGGTGAGCCCGAGTCGGCAAAGCCAGAGGCGACCCCCGCGCAATCGCCCACGTCCAAGTCGCCAAGCACAGCCGTCGATGCGACTCACAAGACTGCTGAGACTTCGCCTCCCGTGCCTCATCGTCCCACGAAAAGAATCGCCCCCGCCACTCAGTCGGCCGCGGCCGAGGCCTGGTGTTTAGTTCTCGCCGCAAGCGCGGGGCAAGCGATCGACGGTTTGGCTCCGGCCGGACGCGCGCTCGAGCGGGTCAACCTGCCCAATTCGATCCGTGAGGAATTGTTTCGAGGTGTCGCGGCCTGGGTTCCGCCGGTTCACATTCCGCGGCTCGAAAATGCCCTGCGTCAAGGTGCCAAGAAGACCCGTGCTCCCGCCAACATCCGTCAGGCGGCCATAGAGGCGTGCTTGATCTACGCGATCAATCGCGATCGACCCGGCCAACCCAGCTCTTCCGCAGCCGCTACGACGCGATCGGTAGCCAGCTCAAAAAAGGGCCCTTCGTCGGACTGGCCATCCACCGTGATGACTTGTCGGATCGATCCCGACCTCCAAGTACGTCGCACTTTTATCCGGTGGTTGGGTCGCGCTCGACCCGACGGAGCGTTCGAGCTGTTGAAAACTCAAGCCGAGTCGGCAGAGGTCGGACTCCGCGCGGCCGCCCTCGAATCGCTCGGTCGCCTGCACACGGACGCGGCTCATGCCGAAATCAAATCGCAGGCGGAAAGAACTCGCGACACGCTGCGTGCGGCGGCTGTCGGCGCCTTGTCCGGTTGGGGCCTTGAGGAAATCTCCCACTACGCTCACGATAAATCGCAAGTCGTGCGGATCGCCGTCGCGCGGGAACTGGGCAAGCAACCAACGCTCGATTCGGCCGTGCTACTCACCGCGATGGTCGTCGACCCGAGCCTTGATGCGCAATTGGCCGCCGTCGAGGCCGTCAAAACCTGGCCCGACGATGTTGCCTTTCCGCTCTTGTTGCACGCGATGCGAGACAGTTCGCCGAAAACGCGGTTGGCTGCCTTCACGCAAGTTTCGCAACGCAAAAAGGTCGAAGTCGACTATCGGTTTGACGGTCCGCCCGATCAGCGTCAAGCGGCTGTCAACACTGTGGCGGCTGCGGTCGGATCGTCGCTCAGCTATCTGGATCAAATGCTGCGTCGGGAGCCGCGTGCTGCCTCGCAGGTCAACGCACTCCGCGCCGCCGAAATCCGGGAACACCTCGCCGCGCTGATCGAGAATGCGTCGGACTCCGCCGCGGCCACGACGGCGCGAGAGTGGCTGGCTGGCATTGGTCCGAAAGATCTCACCGTTGTCGAAGCCTTCCTCAAGAATCCGACAAAGGCTTCGACCGAGCCCATCTATCGCCAGATCTTGCCGCACATCAGTCCGGTTTATGCGGCGCTGGTCGACTTGGAAAGTTCGGATCTGACCGTCCGCCGCCGAGGAGCGAGAACTCTGGCCGATCGCGGACAGGCCGCTTCGCTCAGTCGGCCCGTCCTCTCGCGGCTCCAAGAGCGGTTGTATCGCGAAACGGATGAGCTGGTCTGGCGCTGGGCGATCTCGGCCATCGGTTCAGACTCGACCGATGACTGCGCCGAGATCGCCAATCTCGCCCTGCATCATCAATCGGCCGAGGTTCGGCAGCTCGGATGTGAGTATCTGGGAAATCACGGACAGCCGGCCTATGCAGTCTGGCTGCTCGAGCTGTTGGACGATCGCGATCGCAGCGTAAAACTGGCCGCCATCCGGGCACTCGGGAACTGCGGAAATCAAGTTGCCGTGCGCGGCATCAAACCCGACAAGACCCACAATGCGTCGCCGAATTTGCGCTCGCTGCTTTCCAGCTCGGACGGCGCAGTGCGATTTGCCGCAGCCGTCAGCCTGTGCCGGCTGGGAACAGCCGAGGGCATGCAGGAGTTGGTGCGGCTGAGTTATCATTCCAACCCCGATACACGAGCGCAGGCAGTGAAGGAGATGGGGCTTTCGGGGCAGACGCGATTTGTCTCCCACCTGGTAACTCTGGGGTGGACTGAGCGAAGCACACGGGTGCGGCAGGCCATCCTCGAAAGCCTGGATCGGCTGGTCCCGGAGGAGAATCGGCCGCGGCCGCTTGGCGAGACACCCTCTCCGGATGCTAAGATCAAGTGTTGGGTGGAGTGGCTTCAGCAACGCGGCAACGAGGGGGGTGCGACGACGGCGTCAGCTCCCGCTCAGCGTCCTGTTTCTGGTTCTGCTCGCGTCAAGGATCCCACACCCGGCGGGCCGGTCGTGTCTCGACCGGACGAGGGCTGATCGACCAGCAGTGTCGTTTGTGGTTCGCGGCGTTTCGTGATTCGGGGCGCTTCGTAATCCGGATCGTCAACCGAAAGGGCTCCATGTCCAAAGCCAAGGACGATTTCAAGCTCGAATGGCACGGCAACGCGGTGGTGATCACTCCGGCGGCAAATGTCGAAGCGATGCGCTGGGATCTGATCGAGCAGGCGGCGGACATCGTGATGTCCCCCATGCGCAATCAGGACGTCCCGATGGTCGTTTTCGACTTGAGCGACGTCGCCTACTTCGGCTCGGTCTTTCTGGCCCTCTTGCTGCGGTGTCACAAGTTTGTGAAGAGCCGCGGCGGTGAGCTGGTCTTGTGCGGAGCCAGCGAGTTGGCGCGGGAATTGTTGCGCGTGACATCGCTCGACACACTGTGGGCGATCTACGACACGCGCGAGGAAGCGCTCGACGCGGTTGCCACGTAAGGTGAAGATTTCGGAGCACTCCAGGAGTCGCACCTGGAGTCAGTCGACTCTTGACCGCCGACCGCACGATCCGCTTGCCGACGCGCGCAACTGCGAAATAATGTCGGAGTCGAAGTTCACGCCGCGTTCGCAGAAAACCCGGTTCGATTCGATCCCGGACTCTGCCCACCGAACTCCCAAAATCACCGTTGGAGCTCAAACTCAGTTTAGCGAGGGAATGCTAACGACCCGATGACCGACAAACGTCCCCAAGATTCCGTTTCTGTTCCCGCGATTCCGGCGAAGGCCGGGCCGGCCACGCCCCCTTCCGTTCCAGGAACGCCTTCAGTCGGCGAGCCGCATTCGACCCTCGTCGATGAGATCAAGCAGACGGCGGACAAGCTGGCCGCCGACGGCGCGACGCGCGGCGATTTGAAAATTCTCTCCCGCGTCCTGCGCGAACTGCGTTACGCGTTCAAGGTCTTCACACCCTACCGGCGGCAGTTCAAGGTCACCGTGTTCGGCTCGGCCCGTACGGCGCGCGACAATCCCGCCTACCTGCAGTCGGTGGAGTTCGGTCGGCGGATGGCGGCCGCCCACTGGATGGTCGTCACCGGGGCCGGCGGCGGCATCATGGAAGGAGCGCACGTCGGAGCCGGCAAAGAGATGTCGATGGGCGTCAATATCATGCTCCCCTTCGAGCAGGAATCGAACGCCGTCATCTCGCAGGATCAAAAGCTCGTCCACCTGAAATACTTCTTCACGCGAAAGCTGCTGTTCGTCAAAGAGGTGCACGCCGTCGCGCTGTTCCCAGGCGGCTTCGGCACGCAGGACGAAGGCTTCGAGACGCTGACTTTGGTGCAGACGGGCAAGCGCGATCCAATGCCCATCGTGTTGGTCGACGAGCCGGGCGGGACCTACTGGTCGGCCTGGAAGCGATTTGTCCACGAAGAACTGCTGAAACGCGAACTTGTCTCGCCGGAAGATCTCGCGCTGTTCAAAGTCACTGATGACGTGGACGTGGCCGTCGATGAGATCATCGGGTTCTATTCCGTCTACAACAGCATGCGCTACGTGCGCGATCAGTTGATCCTGCGACTGAATCGGGAACCGTCCGACGAGTTCGTCGAGCGGCTCAACACGGAGTTTGCAGACATCCTCGTCTCCGGAAAAATTATCAAATCGGCTGTGCATCGGCTCGAGACCGACGACGAACATCTGAAGAGCCTTCCGCGGTTGATGATGCACTTCAACCGCCGAAACTTCGGGCGCCTGCGACAAATGATCGACCTGCTCAACAAAGAGCTGCGCCACTCGACATAACAAAGCAAAGTAACGAGGTCACTCAGAGCCGGGGGCATAAGCCCCCGGAGGTCTCAGGATCAGTTCCTCGGCCAGTTCACCCGGGCCGCTCGGTTGGACCAAGGTAAGAACTCATGCCGGCCATTTATCTCACGGAAGACGATGTTCGCGAGCTGCTCGACGTGGCGACGGCCATTCCGCTGATCGAAGCGGCATTCCGCAGCATGTCGGAAGGGAAAGCGAACAATGTGCCCCGCTCGCGTGCTTTCGCGAAGGGCATCGCGCTACACGCCATGAGCGCCGCGGCCGAATATCTAGGCTACGTCGGCTGGAAGGTCTACACCACCACGCGGCGCGGGGCCCGCTTTCACGTCGGCCTGTCCGAGATCGCGTCGGGCGAATTGGTCGCGCTCATCGAAGGGGATTATCTCGGCCAGGTGAGAACGGGTTCGGCGAGCGGAGTTGCCACCAACCACATGGCCCAGACCGAGTCGCGTACGGTGGGCGTGTTCGGCACGGGCAAGCAAGCCCGCACCCAACTGAAGGCCGTTTGCAGCGTGCGACGGATCGAGCGAGTCGAAGTCTACTCGCGCAACGCCGAGCGGCGTGAAGCCTTTGCCTCCGAAATGGCCGAGTACTGCGGCACGCGCGTGGTGGCCGTCCACTCGCCTCAGGAGGCAGCTCGCGAAAAGGACATCGTGATCTGTGCCACGACGAGTGAAACCCCGCTGTTCGACGGACGCGACCTCGATCCGGGAACGCACCTGAACGTCGTCGGCTCAAATTATCTCACCAAGGCCGAGATCGACATCGACACGGTCCGCCGAGCCGACGTGATCGCCTGCGACTCGATCGAAGCGTGTCGCCGCGAGGCGGGTGATTTTGTCGCCGCCCTCGAAGCGGGCGTCACCGACTGGGCCTTGATGCACGAGCTGGGCGACGTCGTGACCGGCCAGGAGACGGGCCGTGCGCTTCCCGAGCAGATCACGCTCTTCAAATCCGTCGGCCTGGCGATCGAAGACGTGGCGGCCGCGGTGCACGTTTATCATCGAGCGCGGGCGGAGAACTTCGGGCGACCTTGTCCGTTTTGAGCGATTGTCCGTGCAGCAAAGTACGGCGTTGCGCGCTCCGAAGGAACCATCAGTCGCGCCTGAGCGTCTAAGCTTCACTCAAATAAGGACCCGACTATGTTGCGAATTTGTCGGACACTTTGCGCTGCTGCGACGCTCTTATTCGTTTTCCACTCGGGCGGGCTCAACGGCTCCGACGACAAAAGCCAAAAGGCGCAAAATCAGCGATCTGAATCGTTGAGCACTGAAGACACCGCCGCGCTAGCCGCCTGCCTGAAGGATTTTCGCGATCAGAAAGAGGTCGGTTCTGAGGACCGCCATAAGCAAACACTCGTGGTCGACGTGCGCACGGGGGGCTCTTCGTGGTACTTGTCGAATGCTCAACTGACGGGGGACCTCGAAGGAAGGGGCTGGAAGATTCCGATCGACGCTGAATTCAACCTTCGCCGCCGGAACGAGCACATTGTGTCGCTACGAGATGCACAACTAGGAGACAAGGTCGTCATGGATGATTTTGATCGCCTTCAAAAGCTGCGGGATCGCTCGAAACGCGAATTTGGGTTCCTTAAGGTGATGGAGAAAGCCCACCCAAACTTCAAAGCCTATGTTTCGTTTTGGCTTCCCGGCTACACGAAGGACAAAAGCAAGTGCCTGGTCAGGCTATCGTTCGGCTGGACAGCGCACGGAGCGGGTGCATTGTACCTTTTGGAAAAACGGGACGGGAAATGGACGGTCTTGGAGCGTGCCATCATCTACTACGCGTGATCTGCTCCGTTTGACCTGCGATGCCGATAGGAAGATCAACGGCCGACGTTCCTACATTGGGATGAAGAACGGTAGGGAACACCCCAGGCGGACGAGTTACTTGCCGGCGAGTCATGAGGACTCTGGGCGTTGTTTCTACGCGCGTAGAAACGCGGGGTCGGCAACACTGCACCCGGCGTGTTAGGCTGGATCGTGAGTCTGTCGGCTTCGAGCCGAGACCACGACAGCTGCTCAAAATCTGGTCACCGGGCCGGGTCAGATAGTTTCACTAGGGAGTTGACCCGCAGAAATGGTGACCCGGTCCCCTCGGGATGGGACGGGAAGCGATTTGTCAGGTGTGACAAGGCCGCCTCGTGCCGCGGGCACACCCTCTTCCCTGCGCGCAGAAAACGGTGGACCAACTTGGTCCGCGGGACCTTCGCCTTTTGGTCCGGCGGACCGGACCAAGTTTTTTAGTCGAGGTGTCGCAAATTGGTCCACTGCGCGCCCGAAGTTGGGTCGGTACAATCAAAATTGATAGATAGGCGACTTGTACCAACTTGGCTTGGTTTGGAAGGTGGATAGCCACCCCGGTGTGCCAGCGTCCGACTTCGGCGGCCTTGTCACACCCTACGCGACCTTATCGTCGCCTACGTCCGGGCGGGTTCCGCTCGTTGAGCGATGATCGCGTCGAGTTCTGACTTGAGGCGGGGCAGAATCTCGTCGTAGGGAAATGCCCCCAGCTCTCGGGTGCCCTTCTTCAAGTTCACAAAGTTCGGGGCGCACCAGAGGCCCAGGTCGGCGTCGTCGGTTTCGCCGGGGCCGTTTACACGGCAACCCATCACCGCGATCGTGATCGCGTAGTCCTTGGCATACGCGGTGAGTTCTTTCACCTGGGCGGCCAAGTCAACGAACGCTTCGTTCTCCACGCGCGAGCAACTCGGGCAACTGATAATGTTGAGCGACTTCAGGCCGAAGTCGACCACGCTGCGCACCCGGCCGGCCGCGATGTCGGAAAGAATCTGCTTTCCGGCGGCGATCTCCTCCTGCTTGCGATCGTTGGGCACCGTGAGCGACACGCGAATAGTGTCGCCGATGCCGCGGCTGATCAGTTGCTCGAAAGCGATCCGAGTCTTGATGATGCCGTCCGGCGGCATGCCCGCTTCGGTCACGCCCAGATGCAGTGGGACGTCGGGACGGGACTCGGCAAAGCGACGGTTTACTTCGATCACTTTCGCCGGATCGGAGTCCTTGAGCGAGACGCAGTACTGCGTGAAGCCGATCGAATCGAGAAACTCGCAGTGGTCGAGGGCGCTCGCCAGCATGGGACCGATCGAGTCGGCCGGGTCGAACTGTTCCTTCTTGTCCGGATCGACTGAGCCGCAGTTCACTCCCACGCGAATCGCGCAATTGTGCTGGGCCGCAATCCCGGCAATGTAACGGACCTTTTCCTGCCACGGCTTCTGCCGCTCGTGGTGATAAAGATGTCCGGGGTTGTAACGGAGCTTGGCGACGAACGGGCCGACCATCTCGGCCAGCCGATAGTTCTCTTGCAGGTCGACGGCCAGATTCGCCTGAGTGCGGTCGTTGATCTGGGCCAGGGCGTCGGCTTCCTTCTTGCTATCGACGGCCACCCGCACGACGTCCGCCCCGGCGTCGGTCAGCGCGTTGATCTGCCGCACGGTCGCCTCAACGTCTGTCGTCTTCGTTGCCGTCATACTTTGCACGGCGATAGGCCGGCCGGCTCCGATCTCGATCGTGCCGATCCGAACGGTTCGCGTCGGATTGCGTGTCACCTGCGCTGGCATGAACCAAACTCCCTCCGGCATCCGGCCGGCAAACAGCCCCGAGACTCCGCAATAGGGTCGCTGGGCCGATCTGCGGTCCAGCGGCCCTTGATTGTAGGACGCCGCCCACCGACCGCCAATTCCTTCACCCCTAAAACGCACACCGGCGTGACCGATTTCCACGCTACGACTCGGGATCCGTCAACGACATCAAAGTCTGACACGGCGGAGACGCCCCGCCTGGGGGGAGGCCCGCATCCGACATTGACACACTAAGTCGGGCCAAGTAAAAGTCTTCCGATTTCTCCGAGTGTTCGCTCCCGGCTCTGACCGCGGGCAAGTCTCCTGCCGGTCTGGCTGAGAACGAGCATTCACGGGCCCTTCCACTCGGCAATTCAGCACGCTCGGCCCCAGATTCCCTTCCCTTCAACTTCGTTCCACTCAAAACCAAGTCGAATCCGACCGGTTTGAAACCGACTGGGCTCGATCGAGGATCTGTCATGCGCCGACTCGCGCTGCTTGCCGTCTTACTCGGGCTGTGCGGTTGCGGCTCGCGCACCAGCCAGCCAACCAACGAACAAACGGCCGATCCGATGCCGATCGGCGATGTGACCCGGGCCGAGCCAGCGACAGCCGCGACATCCTCAAAATCGAGTTCGGCCTCTTACCTCGGACCACACGATAGCTCCTTTACCAACCTTCCCGCCGACGAAAAATCCCGCCTCCAAGAGGCGGAAAAACTGATGCGGGCCGGTCAGTTTGGAGTGGCCGTTCAGACACTCAGCAATCTCATCGGCGAGAACCCCAAGAATTCGCTGGCCTTCGTGCTGCGGGGTCAGGCGAATGCCGAACGGAAGAACGACGCAGACGCGGCTGCCGATTTCAGTACGGCCGTGCAACTGGAACCGCAGAATCCCGAGCGACTGTCGGCGCGTGGCTTCTTTCGCTTATCTCGCGGCAGCACGGTCGACGCCCTGTCCGATTTCAATCGGGCCATCGAACTCGACCCGAAGAACGCCCGCGCTCACAACAACCGGGGCATGGCCCGCCTCACCAGTGGTGAGGTCAAACAGTCGATCGAAGATTTCGACGCGTGCATTCAACTCGATCCGAATTTTGTTCCCGCTTACAACAACCGCAGCTTCGCCTACGCGAAGTCAGATCGGCGTCAGGATGCCCTTGCCGATTTGGACAAGGCGCTCGAGCTGGATCCGAACGTGGCGGGCACTTACGACAACCGCGGCTCAATGTTGCTGGCTGCCCAAGAGCCCCAGAAAGCCCTCGCCGATTTCACGCGGGCCATTCAACTCGATCCCGCCAATCCCAACTACTACGCCCACCGCCGAGTGACGCTGACCAAGCTCGAAAAATTCGCCGAAGCGCAGGCGGACGCGATCAAGATAGAACACCTGGTGCAGCTTTCGGCACTCAACGAGGCTGTCTTTCGCGACCGCAATTCGGCCCAACCGTACATTGACCGAGGCATTTATTTCCTGGCCGAGAATCAAATCGAAAACGCCCTGGCCAATTTCACCAAGGCGCTCGAGTTGAAGCCCAAGAACGCAAACGCGTTGACCCAGCGCTCGCGGGCCTGGCTGCGGCACGGCGATTTGCAAAAGGCCGTTGATGATGCCACCGCTGCGCTGGCGATCGACCCCCGTGAGGAAACGTACGGCGTTCGTGGGGACGCGCACCGTAAATTGAAGGAATACGACAAGGCCCTCGCCGATTACGATGCGGCCCAACGGATTGACCAGGACGTCGCCGAAACTTGGACACTTTACGCCCAATCTTTGCAGCAGGCAGGTCGCAGCCGAGAAGCCGAAGACGCGCTGCGCCATGCGGCCGATCTCAAAGCGCTCAACGCGCCGACACGCCTCACGTCGGCGACGGCCAAGCCGCGCAGCTGAACTTCTCAGTGACGTGCACGGGTAGAGAGTCGCCGAGCTA
>DASRXU010000037.1:0-2924 GCA_035687365.1 Planctomycetaceae bacterium
GGCTCGGAAGGGTCCAATCGGTGCGGCCGATCTCTGCAATCGGGCCCTGATGAGGTCGGAATCAACCGTATCGGTGGCGGGGAAAGTCTCCAGCGGCGTAGACCCCTGGAGACCTACCCTAACTCAATGGAGACTACCTACGGCCGCGGCGTGCCGCCTCGGAATGCCCTTCCGGATCGCCGTACCAGCCGCCATGCCTGCGACCACCCCGCCTGTCGTCGTCGTCATCATCGCGATAACGCGAGCGCGATGACCGTCGGTCATCGTCGTCGTCGGCCCGAGAACGTGTGCGCGTTCCACCTCGCTCCTCCCAGCCGCGACGGGATGCTTCCGAGTGGCCCTCCGGATCGCCGAACCAACCGCCGTGCCCGCGGCTGCCGCGTCTGTCGTCGTCGTCATCGCTATAACGCGATCGCGAGCTGGTGAACCGGCCCTCCTCGTCGCGCGACCGGGAGCTGGAATAGCGGCGATCGTCATCGTCGTCGCGATACCGGGATCGAGACCCGCCACGCTCTTCCCAGCCGTGGCGGGAGGCTTCCGAATGGCCCTCCGGATCGCCGAACCGGCCGCCGTGCCCACGACTGCCGCGCCTGTCGTCATCGTCGTCATACGCGTAACGCGAGCGTGAGCTGGTGAACCGGCCCTCCTCGTCGCGCGAGCGGGAATAGCGGCGATCGTCATCGTCGTCGCGATAGCGGGCGCGAGAGCCGCCACGCTCTTCCCAGCCGCGACGCGAGGCTTCAGAGTGGCCTTCGGGGTCACCGTACCAGCCGCCGTGCCCGCGGTTGCCGCGCCTCTCGTCATCGTCGTCATCGCTATAACGCGAGCGTGAGCTAGTGAACCGGCCTTCCTCATCACGCCGAGGCACGGAGCGGCGGTCATCGTCGTCATCGTCCCGGCTGCGGCCTGACGAACGCCGGCGATAATCGCGATCGTCGTCGTCGCTGGCGAAGCGCCCGCGCTCGTCGCGCTCTCGTTCCGTGGTTGAACTCGATCCTCGCGCCATGTTGTGCTCCTGTGATGCTGGTTTCATCCCGGCATTGGTTCGGACGCGAAAGGACCGCGTCTCCGGCGGACCGAGAGCTCCCGCCTTTGCCTCTTCCATGAGTTCCTGTTTGCGTTCCGCAAGGCGCTTCGCCAATTCGGGCGTGGCGATGCCGCCCTCCTTGGCTTTGGCGAAAATGCCCGTGCCCGGTTTCTCCTCTTCCTGCACGTGGTGTTTGATGTCCTCCGACAATACCTTCACCTTGGCTTGAAAATATTGGTCGTCGGGCAATCCGGCCCTGATCTCGATGATCAGCGCCTTGGCTCCGTCGTGTTCGACCTGAGCTTCGTCAAGCAGCCGTTGTTCCATATTGGCGTGGCAGGCGGGGTAAAAGATCTCCTCTTCGATCAGTGTATGAATGGTCAATTCGGTGCAGATCTGCTTCGCCAGCTGCGATTTCTGCTCGGCACTGCCGGCCTTTTCGAATGAGCCGAAAAGCTGCTCAACGCGCCGATGATCCGCGCGCAGCATTGCAATAGGATCTGAGCCGGCGTCCTGCTCACTCTTGGACCCCGCTGGGTCGCGTTCCGGCGAGGTGGGTCCGGTTTGCTGAGCTGGGGTAGGGGGTTTTTCAGACTGGGTCTGCGCCATTCCTGGTCTCTCCATCATTTGCCCTGGGGTTAAACACCGTCGCGCCCCGCTGCGATAATTGGGAAGCAGCACAGCAGAAAGTCCGCGATCCGAACTCAATGCCTTGCGGCCACCCTGCGGCCGTCACCAATCGAGCCCGGCCGCTCTGGCCATTAACTGGCAAAGGGAGGCCAGGATCATCGCCAAGCCATCCTCGGTCATCAAAATTCACCCGGTAGATTTAGGGAGGCGCTCCAAATTTGAGCGTCTGAAACTGAAAACAGCGGGTCGTTAACCCCAGTTCCTTGGAACCGAGCCACTGGGGGATAAAAATTTCGAATCTACTGCAATGCGAAAGAAATTACGATGGAACACCCGATCTGCGCCGTCATGGTCTCCCGTACGAGCGTGCTCGCCGCGATCGTTCGGCTTTTAGAATTGATCCTCTTTCGTGACGGCAATAGCGAATATGCCAGCCCAATGGAACCTTTGGTATGAGGACGTTGCGCTGCCGCCATGCTCAGATCCAGGGAAACCATATTCACTTGAGCTTTCGTGGCAAATCGGCATTCAAACAAAAGACTCGCAGATCATCCGATCATCGTAGGGAGCCACCTCAAACAGCCGCGGCAGAAATCGTCACGCCTTCCGGGAGTTTCGAGGTCCAATGCTTGGCGCACAGCGTTCTGCGCTTCTTGATCATGGAATGCGGCCGGAACACCACGTCCACATGCTCGAAGGTTGCGCAAGGCCGGCTGGCAGGAATGAAGCAGACTCGTCAACATAGCGATACTCGGCGGCTTCGCAGTTAAAATTATTATGAGCGTCGGGTCCACCGCTAGCATCACCGGCGGAACGGCCCACTCGTTCCCGATGTTAACCGGTAAATTCCCAGATTTTTCGGAGTCCTCGAGTGGCCCAAGGACAGCGTCAACCGGATCGTGGCAACAACGTTCACGGTGGTGACCGTCAGCCCGCAACTGCCGGTCCCTCCTCACCGGACTTTACCCAAGCTCGAATGGCCGATGCGCAGATTCGCCGAGGTAAAGGAGGTGAAACGCATCAGACTGCTGATGGCGGTACGCCTATGCTGACGACGCAGCAGGGCACGCCAGTTTCGGACGACCAGAACTCTCTGCGCGCCGGCGATCGCGGACCGACGCTTCTGGAAGATTTTCATCTTCGGGAAAAGATATTCCATTTCGATCACGAGCGGATCCCGGAACGGGTCGTCCATGCTCGCGGCTACGGGGCTCACGGTTTCTTTGAGACTCATGAATCTTTGTCCGAGATCACCCGCGCCGACATT
>DASRXU010000038.1:0-5764 GCA_035687365.1 Planctomycetaceae bacterium
ATGGTCGTGGCCTGCAAAGAATCGGCATTCAGTGCCCGGGCATCTGCGGAAGGGATCCGCGCGTCAGATAGTCGGAATACGTCAGCGAAAACATGATTAACAGCCAGACGATGCACGCCACGATCACGCACCAGGTGAGGCGCGGGCTGTGCATCGCGTGCATGAAGACGAGCACCACGAGCGAAGCCTTGAGCGCGGCGATCGTCAGCCCGGCGATCACGTGACCGATCGGCGGCAGCGGCAAGAACGAAACGCCCACGGTCAATACCGTCAGCACCAACAGGATCGCCAGCACGGCGATGTAGGTGCTCGTCGAGACGATTTTGTCGGACATCGCGCGCCTTGCGATAAAACCTTAAAGCGTGTGCGTTCCCAACAGATACAGCGTTGGAAATAGGAAAATCCAAACGACGTCGACGAAGTGCCAATACAGGCCCGTGACGTCGAGCGGCGAGTAATACTCCCGCGAGTATCGGCCCCGCCGCGTGAGTACCGCCATCACGCTCACCGCGATAATGCCGATCGTGACGTGGAGCGCGTGGAAGCCGGTCATCACCCAATACAGAAACAGGAAGATCTTCACGTAACCGATGCGGCTCGCGTCGACCCCGCGGGCGATCCATTCGGCGTCGTCGAACTTGAAGCCGGGGATCAGGTTCTCCCGGTAGTCGATGTAATACTCGACGGCTTTGAAGCCGAGGAAGCAAATGCCTAGGCCAGCCGTGATCAGTAAGTAGCGATAAGCCTGCTTCTGCTGGTTGAGCTGCGTCGCGTGAATCGCCAGCACCATCATCAGGCTGCTGGCCAACAGCACAAACGTGTTGATGCTGCCGATCTTCCAGTTCAGTTCGAGGCTGGCGAGCTCGATGGTCTGCGGATCGAGGCACCAGTAAGCACCGACGGCGAGGAACAACGTTCCAAAAAACATCACCTCGGTCGCCAAAAACACCCACATGCCGAAGGCGGCCGTTTCGCTTTGATGCGGCAGCGACGCGTACTGCTCTTCGAGGCGTTCCCGCGCGAGGAACGTGTGGTCGAAGAGCGCCGTCTGCTCGGCGGGTGTGAAGAGTGTGTCCCTAAGGCTCATTCTGGGCCTTCCCGGTGTCGTATTCGTAAGGTCCGCGGTAAACCGTCGGTGTCACGGCAAAGTTGTCGCGCGGCGGCGGCGACGAGGTTTGCCACTCCAATCCGGTCGCTCCCCACGGGTTGTCCCCCGTGCGCGGGCCGTAACGCAGCGAGTAGAACAGGTACCCCAGCGGCAACAGGTAACCGACGGCCAGGATCGAGGCCCCCGCCGACGACAGAACGTTCCAAACCTGGAACTCGGGAACGTACTGGTAATACCGCCGCGGCATCCCGTTGTAGCCCACGACGAATTGCGGCAAGAACGTCAAAAAGAATCCGACGAAGATGATCAGCGCGGCCAACCGCGACCACCACTGCGAATACATCCGGCCGGTCATCTTGGGCCACCAGAAGTGCAGGCCCCCCATGTAGGCCATCACCATTCCACCGACCATGATGAAGTGGAAGTGGGCGATTACGAAGTACGTGTCGTGCACGTGCATGTCGACGCCGAGCGTGGCCAGAAACAGCCCCGTCAGTCCGCCGGACGTGAACAGAGCGACGAAGCCCAGGCAAAACAGCATCGGCGTCTCGAAAGCGATCGAGCCTTTGTAGAGCGTGGCCGTCCAGTTGAAGACTTTGATCGCCGACGGCACTGCCACCAAGAAGCTCAAGCACGAAAAGATCAGCGCGGCATAGAGCGTAATACCGGCCACGAACATGTGGTGGGCCCAAACCAGAAAGCTCAAGAAGGCGATCGCCAACGACGAACAGGCGACGAACTTGTAGCCAAACAGGGCCTTACGGGCGAAGCAGGGGATCACTTCGCTGACGATGCCCATCCCCGGCAAGATCATGATGTAGACAGCCGGGTGCGAGTAAAACCAGAACAGGTGTTGAAAGAGCAGGGGATCACCGCCCAAGGCCGGGTCGAAAATGCCGATGTGCAGCAGCCGCTCGAGCATCAGCAGTATCAGAGCCATCGCCAGCACGGGAACAGCCAGCAGCGAAATGAAACTGGTCGCGTACATTGCCCAAACAAAGATTGGCAGGCGGAACCAGGTCAACCCCGGCGCCCGCAGCCAGTGCGTGGTGACGATGAAGTTCAGACCCGTGAAGAGCGACGAGAAGCCGGCCAGCACAAGCCCTATCAATGTCGGGACCACGTTGTAGTGCGTCGCCTGGGAGCTGTACGGGGCGTAAAAAGTCCAGCCGGTGTCGACGCCCTCGGTCAGCATCGCGTACAGGGTCCACGCGCCGCCGACCACATACAGGTACCAACTCAGCAGGTTAATCCGCGGGAAGGCCAGATCCTTGGCCCCGATCATCAGCGGCAAGCAAAAGTTCCCCAGCACGGCCGGCGCGACGGGGACCAGGAAAAAGAAGACCATGATGACGCCGTGCATCGTGAACAGCCGGTTGTAAGTGTCGGCCGACACGAGCGCGCCTTGCGGCGTGATCAGATGCAGTCGCACGATCGAGATCGCCGCCCCGCCCAAGAAGAACATCGCCGTGACGCTGATCAGATACAGAATCGCGATCCGCTTGTGGTCCTTCGTCAACAACCAGGAGACGACCCCATAAGAGACGTTGAGATAGTTCGAGCGCTCAGCGGGCGGTTCAGCCGGCAAAGGAGCAGGGGGAGGCAAAGTGGCAATCGTCATGGCGGCTCCGTCAGGGCTGTGCAGGCTGGCTCGGTTTGCTGTCCGACGCGCGGCCGTCGGAGGCGCGACCGTCGGGCGCGGTCGTATTGATGGGCGGCGTCGCCGTCGGCGGCGGATAGTCTTCGACGCGCCGCGGCGTCTCACCGCGCTTGAGCGAACGAAAATAGGCAATCAGGGCGTAAATCTCCTCCTCGCTGACCTGCCCGCGAAACGTCGGCATGATGTTTTCCCAGCCTGCCGCAATCTTCGCTCCCGGATCGAGAATCGATTCGCGAATGTAGGCGTCGTCGGCGACGACGGCCTTCCCCGTGTTGAGCCGCGCCGTGCTGCCATACAGCCCTTCGAGCACCGGGGCGCGGGCTCCGGAGTTCGCACTGTGGCAACTGATGCAGCGGTACTTGAGGAAGACCTTGCGACCCTCGAGGGCCAGCGACCCCTCGGCATGCAGCGAGAGCCAATTTTCGAAGTCGGCCTGCTCCATCACGACGACGGTGCCGATCATCCCCGCGTGATTGGTGCCGCAGTATTGCGAGCAGAACAGGTGGTAGTCCCCGGGACGCGTCGCCTGAAACCAGACCGACGTGTAGCGATTGGGCAGCACGTCCATGTGCACGCGGAAGCCGGGGACGAAGAAACTGTGAATCACGTCCTCGGAAGTGAGCAGCACCTGCACCGGGCGCCCGAGCGGAACGTGCAGTGTGTTGATTTCCCGCTGGCCCTCGGGGTGCTGAAACTTCCACATCCACTGCTTGCCGATGCCGTAGATGGGAATCGCGTCGGCCGGCGCGTGATACGCGTCGACATACACGACGGCCCCCCAGATGAACATCACGGCGAAGATGAACATCGGCGTGATGGTCCAGAACCACTCGAGCGCGTGCGAGGCGTTCGTCTTCGCCGGGCGGCCGGCTCCCGGGCGGCGGCGATACTTGATGCAGAAATAAAACATCAGGAACGCGACGAGCAGTCCGACCGATGCGGTCACGGCAACCAAAAAGTAGAGCAGCAGGTCGACGTGCGCAGCCGTCGTCGAACCTTCTGGCGGAAACCAGGCACTTTTGCCCGACTCTAACATCGCACCCTCGTCAGCCGACAACTTCCCCGTGTGAACGGCCGCCCGGCGCCGTAGCCAGCATCGGACGCCGACGACGTTCGCCGCGCCTCAAGAAGGCAAAGAACAGTCCCAGTGTGAGCATCGTCAGGACGCCGCCGGCCCTCACGAAGTTCATGATGGCCGCCCCGTAGCGGCCGGCCGTCGGGTCGTAGTGGAAGCAGAACAGCATCACCTGATCGATGGCTGTGCCGATCCGATTTTGCGACGCCTCGACCAGCCCCAGTCGCAAATCGCGCCCGGAATAATGGACGTCGTAAAAGTAGCGCGAGATTCGCCCCGCGGGTGTCAGCACGACAATTCCCGCGGCGTGGGCATACTGATCGCTGGGCGCGTCGTACGCGTAGCGAAACCCGATAGCCTGAGCCAACCGATCGATCGACGCCTGCGTCCCGGTCAAAAAGTGCCAGTCGGCGGCCGCTTTGGGGTCGGCGTAAGCGCGGATGTAATTCGCTTTCTTCGCCACGGCCATCTTCGGCGAATCGCTCGGGTCGAAGCTGACGGTCACGACGCGGAAGTCCTGGCCCATCGTCAGCCGCGATTCGCGCAGCCCCTCGACCAACCCGTTGAGGACCTGTGTGCAGAGCATGGGGCAGCGGTAATAGGCCATCACCAGCACGACGGGCTGGGCACCAAAGTATTCGCCCAGTTTCACGTCGCGGCCGGCCTCGTCCCGAAAGACGGTCTCGAGCGGGATCGTTTCGTTGAGCCGTTGATCGAATCCGACTTTTTTCAAGATCGGCGGCAGCGCCGGATCGGCCGACGCGCAGGGCAACGCTCCACTCAGCAGCGCCCCCGCGAGTAGCAAACCGACGGCTGTGGGAATTCTCATTTCGAGGCTCCGCGAAACATGCGGCCGGAGTTCGATTCGCCCGCGTCGACCAGCCCTCTGTCTTTGAACTTGGGCCGGTCGGCCTCTTTGCGGACCGGCAAATGGCCGGCCAGCATTTCCATCGCGCGCTGCAGCGGGATCCGCACGAACGCCTTGTCGTCGGTCGGACCGTAGGTTTCGAGCGCCTTTTCCTCTCCCCGCTCCCACTTCGCCACGTTGGACGCCGGCGTGTTCTTCAGTCGATCGAGCAGTTCCAAGCGAGGTTCGGGAGGCAATTGGTCCGTAGGCACTTCATTAGAGGTCTGCGCGGCCGGTTGCCCGTCAAAACGGGTCTCGAGCGTCGCCCAATAGATGCCGCGGACGAGGAAAAAGATGCCGGCCCCGATGGCACAACCGACGACGGACAGAATCAAAACCCAGCGAAACCGCACGTCCCGCGGCTCAAAACGCACATCGGGCCGCACGGCCGGTGACGGCTCGGAACGCGGGGTCGGTTCGACGTTGTGAGTCGAGTCAGGGTTGGGATCGGACGGCTGCATGGTTGTTGCCAACGGGTGCTAAATCACGCGAACCTCACGAAGGGTGCCATGCCCACGGCTCGGCGTGGGCATGCATTGCAGGACATGCCCACCCAAAGCTGAGGGCATGGCACCCGACAAATCTCCATAGACACAGAATTAAGCCTCCGAATGCACGAGCACGTGCTCGCGCTCAAAATCTTCATTGTCCAAGTGGCGCAAATGCAGGGCTTTCTCTTCGTTCGGATCGTGGACGGGTAACAGCGATCGGCCGCGGAGCCGGTTGACGAACAAAGCAAACCAGAGCCCCGCCAAGCCGATGGGCGTCAAAAAATCCATCCAGTGTTCGAGGAGCCCGGGAGCCCGAAACACCGGCATCACGAGGTAGTAGTTGAACACCAGCTGCGAAAACAAAATCAGGGCGGCAACTTTCGCCAGGCTGGCCGGATGCTGCTTGACCGACCGCATCAGCAGGAGGAAGAACGGAATCACAAAATTCGCGAAGACCAAGCACCAGACCATCGGACGCCAAATCCCTTGCGAGCGCGGCGCGTACCAGAGGGCGTCGGACGAG
>DASRXU010000039.1:0-6715 GCA_035687365.1 Planctomycetaceae bacterium
CGCTGTACTCGATGATCTGCGTGCGGCCGTCGACGTCGACCGCCACGCCCATCCGCTCGCCGGCCGACCGCTTGGCGACGACCTTGATCGACATCTCCGCCTCGCGTTCGGCGTGAAAACCGAGAAAGACAGGGTCGCAAACGATGGCGGTCGGATTGTCGACCTGGTGGTAGTGCAAGAAGTCGATGCCCCGGCGTTTCATCTCGTCGAGCAAGCCGGCCTTGGCGAGTGCCGCCAGCATCCCGCCGTGCCCGTCGGGACTTGTGCTCAACGAACCCATGTCCGCCATCAGCAGTTTGCCCGTGGCCGCATCGACGGCCGGCATGTTGCCCTGCTCGAAGAAGAAAACGTCGCTGGACGGTAGCCCGAAGAATTTCTGCTCTGTGAAAAATGCGACCGTCGCATCGTGAGTGGCGTCGCTCGTCATGATGAAGTAGGGGATCGGCTTGCCCGCCCGCCGCGAGCGCGCCAAGACCTGCTCCGCGAGAATCCGAAACAGCGTCGACTGGCTCACCGGACCGATCGGAAACTCGCCCTTCGGCTTGTCGAAACCGAGCCGCGTCCCCTGTCCGCCGGCGACCAGCAGAGCGCCGACTCGGCCCGCTTTCAACAATTCTTCGCCGATCCGCGCCGCCCGCTTCCAATCTTCTTGCTGCACAGGCGTCCCTGGCAATCGCACGATCGATGCGGGCGGCTTGGCCCGTCGTGCCAGCTCACTAATATCTTCGCCTTGCGATTGCTGTCCCGAGTGTTGTCGAGAAGCCCAGAGCGCGGCGATGCGCTTCAGGTCGAGCGAGTCGATTTGTCGCGCGAGCCGCCGGCGTTGTTCCGCCGATAGTTCGCCCCACGAGCGCAGCACGTGAGTCTGGCCGTGGGCCTCCAATTTGGATTTCAACTTTTCCAACAGGTCATTCATGTTCTTTGATGACGGGTGGCTGGAATCCTGGGGGCTCGCTGCGCTCGATCCCAGCCACCCGATCGCTTTAGTGAATTTCAAGCACAGTCTTCGATTCGACGTGCTTCTGCAGTTCGGCTTCGCTCCACCACGTCGGCTTCATCTGCCGCTTGGAGTAGAGCTTTTCACCCTGATCCATGTAGTGCGGCGACTTGGGGTCCGAATTCTGGCCCCACGGCGTGACCGTGAACGAACGCACGCCGTCCTTGTGGAAGAACATCAGGATCGTCGCCATCGAGCCGTTGTAGGCCACGTAGCGGCCGGGATGTTTGGGATCTTCCTTGGACTTCACGTCGAACAGTGTCTCGGAGAAGTTGGCTCCCTTGTCGCCCGAGTCGTAGTCGCAGCCGCCGACCGGAAAATATTGTCCGCCGCGACCGACCTTGTGAATGTCGCCCCAGGCAACGTCCCATTTACCGTAGCGCGTTTTCATTTCGGCGATCGTCTCGGCCAGCAGATCAACCAGCTTTTTGTTCGCCGCGTCGTCCAGCGGTTTCTTGTGAGCCAGGGGAGACAAGTCGACGCTCTTGCCACATTTGAGCCGCCAGAACTTGTAGACCGCCGTGGCCTTGTACTCGGGCAGATAGCGGCCGTCCCAGTCCTCGATCGCCGCGACGGCTGCGGCGAATTCGGGGTCTTTCATCCGCTCGGAACCAGCCGCGTCGACGGCCGTCCGCAACGTCGCCTTCCACATGTCGGCCAAAATGTCCTTCACGTCGGTCGTGAACGAAATCGCCTGGTCCTTCGTGACGCAATGGTCGGGATTGAGGAGTTCGACGATCCGCTTGCCACGCGGATTGTTGTCATCCCATGAGACGTTATAGATGTAGCTCGGATACTTATCAGGCGTCATCGACGAGCCGATCATCATGTTTGCGGGGCTGATGTTGCAATTCTGCATGTAGCCCTGAGGCGGATTGAAGATGTGCACGAGATCGTCGATCGGGTGGATGCCCTTCCAAGCCGTTGCGGAACTCGTTCCCGGCACCGGCGCACTCCAGTCGTAGCCGGCGGGGCGAATCGGCGTGGCCCCGTTCCGCACGTAGGCGATCGAACCTTTGTCGTCGGCGAACATCACGTTCTGCTCGTTGTATTGATTCATGCCAAGCGCGTCGTAGACTTCGTGAACGTCGCGGGCCATCGCCATTTTGTAAAACTGTTCGGCCAGTCCCATCGCGTCGAAATAGGGAGACGCTCCGACATAAGCCACGCCCGTCTTGGAATCAGGCGCCTTAATGATCGGCCCCAGATGCGTGTAAAGGGCCGGGCGAATGACGGTGGACCCGTCTTTGACGTCGAATGAGATGAAGGTCATCTTCGCGTCGCGCCATTTGCCGTCGTATTCGTACTGCGGCTTGGGGGACATGCGGAACTTCATCTTGTAGACGTCGGACGTGTCCGGGCCTCCCGTAGTAAGCGCCCAGCCGACGTGCTCGTTGTGCCCAATTCCCAATGTCGGTCCGCCGACCAGAAAGAAACCGTTCATGTGCAAGTCGCCGGCATGTACGCGGGCTTCGTACATCACGGCCATTCCCCCCCAGTCGAGGTGAGGATCGGCCAAGAGGATGGCCACTTTGTCGGCCGAGCGCGACGGAGCCACGCACCATTGATTCGAGCGCATCGGAAGATGCTTGGCAGCCGCGGCATCTTTCCTCAGACCGTGCTCCAAGTCGTCTTTGATCGTGCCCAGCGGCCAATTGAGCGTCATCGCCCGGCCGACGGTCAGCACCTGCCACGGTTCGAGCTTGAACGCGAACGCGGGCACTTTTTCGGGATGCTCGGCGATGTACCGTTCGACGCCCGCCACATAACCGATGGTTGCGTTTTTCACCTCTGGCGGGGCGGTCTTCCAATACGACCTGGCCAGCTCTTCGTTGCGGCAGAGCCGCATGATGTAGTCCTGATCGACGAATTTTTTGCCGAACGCCTCGGACATTCGGCCCAGGCCAGTCCGCAGGTTCCTATAAATGTCATCGAGCCGATCATGGGCCTGGGCATAGCCAAGTCCGTAGATCCCTTCGGCCGGCGTTTTGGCGTAAATATGGGGCACGCCCCAAGTGTCGCGGTAAATCGTGACGGAGCCGTTATGGAGCGAACTCTCGGCCGGCGGATCCGCACCGAGGGCGTTTGTCACGCAGAGAGCGATCGGCGCCGCAATGACCAGCAGACAGCAGGCCAGGCGATTGAAGCGAAAACGGCGAACAAGAAAACGCATGGGGAGTTTTCCGGACCAGGCGGAATGATGTTGGTTTGCGAGGGTCAGCATGTCCCCTTCCAGCATAAAGAGGAGCCCCCGGAAAAGCTCTCCGAACGAGGGACCCAGACTATAATTGGGCGACCAACGGACTCATGAACCCAGACTCGCTCCAAACATCGGTCCAGTTCCTGCGCGGGGTTGGACCCGAACGCGCGAACTTGTTGGCCAACCTGGGCATCACCACGGTTGAAGACCTGCTCTGGAACCTGCCGCGCGACGTACTCGATCTGACCAATGTGTGCCGCGCTGCCGAGCTGCGTGCGGGCGAGCTGCAGACAGTTCGCGGCACTGTCGTCGACCGGGATGGACGCACGACCGGGACCGGTCGAACCATGGTCGGCGTGTTGATCGAGAGCGACGGCCTGTACGTCCGCGGCCTGTGGTTCAATCAACCTTGGATGATCCGCAAATTCGAGGTCGGCGAGGCCGTGCTGTTTTCCGGGAAGCCGAAGCGCAACGCGGGCCGCTGGGAGTTTTCGCACCCGCGCGTGCAATCGCTCGGGGATGCCGACGCGGAGGCGACCGGCGAAGTTTTGCCTCTCTACCGTTTGACCGAGGGGCTTTCGCAGGACCAACTGCGACGGATCGTCCGCGCGGCCGTCGAGCAGTTCGTCGAACTGGTCGCCGATCCACTTCCTGAGGAGCTGCGGGCGCGGCTCGGGGTTTGTGGTTTGCGGCAGGCGATCCGTGAACTGCACCTACCCAAGACCGTTGCCGAGTATGAGTCGGGCCGTCGGCGGTTGATCTTTGACGACCTGTTCGAGTTTCAGCTCGGATTGGCGCTGCGGCGGCGCAGTTGGAAGACACGCACGGCGGCTCCCGAGTTGCCGACGACCGCCAAGATCGACGCGCGGATTCGCCGCCTCTTTCCGTTTACGTTCACCGAGGGTCAAAGCCGGGCCGTCGCGGAAATCTCGCGCGATCTGGGTTCTGGCGAGGCCATGCACCGGCTGCTGCAAGCTGAGGTCGGGGCCGGCAAAACGGCCGTCGCGCTGTATTCGATCCTGGTGACGGTCGCGGCCGGGCATCAGGCGGTTTTCATGGCGCCGACTGAAGTGCTCGCCAACCAGCATTGGGCAACGATCGACCGAGCCTTGGCGCAGAGCCGCGTCAACCGACTGTTGCTCACGGGCGGCCTGAACCCGCGCGATCGGCGAGACGCTCTGGCGGGGATCGCCGACGGCTCGGTCTCGCTCGTGGTCGGCACGCAGGCGGTCATTCAAAAGGACGTCACGTTCGCCAAGTTGGGCCTGGTCGTGATCGACGAGCAGCACAAGTTCGGCGTGATGCAGCGGGCCATGTTTTCCAAGGGGAACGGCGCACTGGCGCCGCACGTGTTGGTGATGACGGCCACGCCGATCCCGCGCAGCCTCTGCCTGACGCAGTTCGGCGATTTGGATCTCACAACCATTGTCGACACGCCTCCCGGCCGACAGAAGGTCATCACCAGCCGCGTGAGCGACGCCCCGACGCGGCTGCGGGCGTGGGAATTCATCAAAGAACAATTGGCGAAAGGTCGGCAAGCTTACGTCGTCTGCCCGCGGATCGAGGCGACGGCCGGCGATCTCTCGAAAGGGCCGGCCGCGAGTGCCGAGGAAGTATTCAAACTGCTGAGCGCCGGGACGTTGCAAAACTTCCGCGTCGGCTTGATCCACGGCCGACTCGATTCCGATCTGAAGGCGGCGGGGATGGAGGCGTTCCGCAACGGAAAGATCGATGTGCTGGTCTCGACGACGGTGGTCGAGGTGGGCATCGATGTGCCCAACGCGACGATCATGGTGATCGACGAAGCGCACCGCTTCGGACTTTCGCAACTGCACCAGTTGCGCGGCCGAATCAGCCGCGGCAAGTTTCAAGGATATTGCTTCCTCTTTTCGGACGCCGACTCTCCGGAGGCTCTGCGGCGTTTGGAGGCGCTCGAAAAGACAGCTGACGGATTTGCCATCGCCGAGGCCGACTTTGAAATCCGAGGACCGGGCGACGTGCTTGGCACGCGGCAACACGGCGAATTGCCGCTACGAGTTGCCGATCTGGCCCGCGACGCGGACATTCTCAAAGAAGCCCGAACCGCGGCCTTCGAACTCGTCCGCTCGGGCGAATTCGACCAACCGGAATTGGTGCCGCTCAAAGTTCGAGTGCTCGAGCGCTTTGGAAAGGCCCTCGATCTGCCGCAGACGGGCTAAGGCAGATTTGATACTGGTGGTCGGGCGCGCCATGCCCATGCGTCAGCATGGGCGTGGAGTGCACGACCTGCCCACCCAAGGTTGCGGACCTTCCGAGAACTTGGATCGTGTGCCACTGCTGAGACGTTTCGGCTCAGCAGTGCGCATTTGCGGAAGATAGCAGCGTTGACATCGATCTCCCGGATTCGCCTCTGGGCCATTGTGATGTTGGCATTGAAGACACTGCTGAGCGGCGACCGCTCAGCAGTGGCACACAAGCATTAGACCCGATTAATTCCCGGACAGCGGCGCGAGTTGCACTCGAGAACTAGGCACTTGCCAAGCGCATTAAGTTCTCGCCAAGCGGCAGGTCAATCCGACGATCTTTCCGCCCTCATCTGTGATGTGGTGGTCGAGGATGACCGGATTGGGAAGTCCCGTCCGATCGAAGTTGCCATCGACTTTGGTCCTGACCACGGTCTGGCCGTCCTGGGTGCCAACTTCGAGGACCTCGACGGTTACGTCGGCGTCGAAGATCTCGCGGTCGCTCCAGTTCTTGATCGCGGTCGAGCCACGGAATTCCCGGCCCACGTCGTCGACCACGGCGGCGTCGGTGAAAAGAGCCCTGAATGCGGCGGCGTCGTGCTTGTTGATCGAATCGATGTAGGCAGTAGCGGTCGGGGGCAATTGAGTCGTCATGTTAGACCTCGGTTCTGTCGGTTTGAGGAAGGTGTGAGCGGATGACTCACGCGTTTGCTGTCAAACTCATAGACACGACCGTCGATCGACTGTGACGGCCCCAACGTGATTTTCTCAATTGAGATGTAGTGCGGCACGAACGTCTTTGTTCTCGAGCATGGCCTTGAGCCAATTCACCTGGTCAGAGGCCTCCAGAAACGGGTGATCGCGGTAGATGGCCGCGTACTCTTCTTGCACGGCGTCCTCAAGCTCGCGGACCGTTTCGCCAGCGACTTCCTTGATGCGCTCGAGATGTTGCGGAGCAAACCGAAGGTGCCGGGGGTCGACATGGCCCTCTTCGATGAACGCCTTGGTCTTCTTGGGGCACCGGCACGGATTGCTCTTGTTCACCAGCCCACACTTATTGTTCATGAAGCTGTAGAGGTCGCGGCGGGCGCGGACCAGGCACTGACGGAAATTGTCGGCCGTCATCTCCAAGACCTCCGCACCGACTGTGTCGCTCGCGCCGAGGATCTCGCCGAGCGTGAAGATCAGCCGCTGCTTGCGGTCGAGGCACAGCAACATGCCCATCGTGCAGGCGACCTTGGCTTCTTCGACCAGGAGCGGCACCTCGACGGGCACGCTCTTCGGATCGGGTAAGTC
>DASRXU010000040.1:0-1571 GCA_035687365.1 Planctomycetaceae bacterium
GGAGCTTTCCACGACGGTGGCGTCGGCTTCCGAAGAGGCCTCGACCAACGTCCAGTCGGTGGCGTCCGCGACCGAGGAACTGTCGTCGTCGGTCAACGAGATCAGCCGCCAGGTGCAGGAATCGGCACGGATGGCGGGCAATGCCGTCGACCAGGCGCGTTCGACGACCGAGCGCGTCGGCGAATTGTCGAAGGCCGCGACGCGCATCGGCGACGTGGTCGAACTGATCAACACCATCGCAGGACAGACCAACCTGTTGGCGCTGAACGCCACCATCGAGGCGGCGCGCGCGGGCGAAGCCGGTCGCGGCTTTGCCGTGGTCGCCTCTGAGGTGAAGGCGCTGGCCGAGCAGACGGCAAAGGCCACCGGCGAGATCGGCCAGCAGATCAACGGCATCCAGGCCGCCACGCAGGACTCCGTCAACGCGATCAAGGATATCTCCGGCACGATCGAAAAACTCTCGGAAATCTCCTCGACGATTGCGGCCGCGGTGGAAGAGCAGGGCGCTGCGACGCAGGAAATCTCCCGCAACGTCCAGCAGGCAGCCCAAGGCACCCAGCAGGTCTCGTCCAACGTCACGGACGTGCAGCGCGGCGCGACTGAGACCGGCACGGCTTCGTCGGAGGTGCTGGCGGCGGCAAAAACGCTGTCGACCGATTCAAGCCGCCTCAAGACTGAGGTTTCGAAATTCCTCACCGACGTGCGGGCGGCGTAAGCGCTGCTCGGCTGTGCGGGATGAACCGCTTTGCGCGGTCGGCTGTCTTATAGATGTGCTGTCAGCCATCATCGTGCTGGTCGAGGCCGAGCCCAATTTGATGATTGAGGGGTGGTCGTTGCGAGAGGGCGGCTCGGTTTAAACCGTGAAGCTAAAATAGCCGATTTCGATGCGACCCTTGGCTGTACTCGACGACCGCGGACGAACTCCTGACCATGCGCTCGCCGAGTACGCGGCATGTCCGAGCGGTAAGGAAAGCAGCGATCCTAAAACTCGAGCGTAGAAGGTAGTGGCCATTTAGCACGGGGGTTGGGCACGTCGTAGGCGAAGCCCCCTAGTGAGGTTATGTGTATTAGCGACGTCTCAGTCTTAGTTGAGCGCTGTTCGAGCCCGGTAGGCTCCCCAGTGAAGCGCACACGATTGACGTGGGACCTATCCTTAGTAGATGCCCCAGGGCTTATCGCATCAGCCACTAGTGCATTGAGGCCTCCTCCGTCTCCATTCATTGAAAATTCGGCGAGGGTGCGTAACTCTTGCTCGGCAAATCCCACAAAATGCAGCCATATCGCTGAATACTTTGTGCCAGATAATTGGTCTGCGGCATCTTTCAAAACGCGAACTACCCGTTGCGCGAGCGAATTTGTTCTGCTGGTCTTAAGGGCAAGAGCGAATATCTTCCCTCCAATTTTGGTAACCCTTTCGGGGCGGATGAATTGGGATCACCCGGGCGGAAAGCCGTCGCGGGGAGGTGGGCCCGTGTCTGTTTCCGGTCGTCATTCCGGGCGATGCGAAGCATCGAACCCGGAATCCATCGCGCCGCAACAACACTTGGAGAAATGGATTCCGGGCTCGCTCG
>DASRXU010000041.1:0-29314 GCA_035687365.1 Planctomycetaceae bacterium
CCAGCGTCCATAACCATCGTGGCGGACACCGGGGTGGTCGCTTCAATCGAGGTTTCGGCCGCCGCAGTGATTGGGGCTACGCCTCATACAGCCCAGTCGACTACGGAACTTACGCTGTCGAGCCGGAAGTGGTCGTCTCGGAAGCCCCCGTTGTGGAAGACTGGATCGTCGAAGCCCCGGCTTACACGAGCTACGAGCCGGTCGCCAGCACGTACGACAGCTACGGCTATTTCGGTGGTCACCGGGGTCACAACTTCCGCCGCAATCACGGCCGGAATGGTGGACACCGCCAGGGTGGACACGGCGGACACGGGAAGAAGTAAGCCCAGAACGGAACAACGAACACTCAGAAGGACGATTCGCTACGGCGAATCGTCCTTCTTTGCATTTCGAGGGCCCGGTAGTCGCGATATAAAGTCAATGCCAACAATTGGTTACGGCTTATCGGCAATTTATGCGGGTCTTTCAGTAACAGATCCCGGTTTTCCCCGCTCAGCAGGATGAAAGAAACGAAAACAAAACCAAGAAAACAAGAAAACGGGGAGCCGGGCCATGTCACGCAAAATCACCTTCGTCGCTGTGTTCGCAGTCGCCTTGACCTTCGCCGCTGATTCGCAAGCCTTCGCCAAGGGTGGGAAAGGTGGCGGTAAGGGTGGGGCTCGGCCGGCCGTCCATCACAATCGGGGCGGACACCGAGGTGGTCGCTTTGATGATCACTTTGGCCATCGCAGCGGTTGGGGCTATGACTACGCCAGCTACCCAGTCGTGGTCGCGGAAGCACCGGTCGTGGAAACGGCGGAAGCGCCGGTCGTCGACTCCGACGAGGTGGTTGACGCGACGCCCGTGGTCGCGAGCTATGACAACTACTACTTCGGCGGCCACCGCGGTCACGACTTCCACCACAATCACGGCCGGATTGGTGGACGCCACAACCGGGGTGGACACGGCGGACACACGGGACACGGCAAGAAGTAACTCAAAATCGATCAACCGAGGAGGACGAGGAAACTCGCCCTCCTCGCTGCATTTCGAATGCTATCGGAGACGCGGGCTGTGCGATTGCTTACGGACCATGGCGGCGTGCCGCTGAAGGCCGGAGGCTGAACGATCTCTGAGGAGAGACTGAATGCCGTCAATCGCGATCCGGCTTCGGTCGGCTGCTCTTCTTCCGCACGCTCGTTTTTGGCAGTGCTGAGGGGCGTCGCGTTTTCGATTTCGCGCGAGCTTTCGTCGGTCCGGTTGTCTTGGGGACCACCCGCTTCTTGCGTTTCGAGCGGGCCTTGTGGGCCAGCCCTTTGACCAGGTCACGCAGAAACTGCGACGACTGCGCAGCCAACCCAGGCAGGCCTCCGCGCGGCGCCGTGCCGCCGAACCGCTGGCCAAATTGTTGAAACACGTCGCTCGAGTGAACGTCCAGAAGTTGGAGGAACTCGACCACCGAGGAATCGGCAGCCGGGTCATCCGAAGCTTGGCTGGTCGAGGAATCGGCCGATCCGAGGATGGAAACTTCCGAACTCGAGTCGAAGCGCGCTGGAGGCCAGGCGGTTTCCACGGGAATCGCGAACGGAACCGCCGACCCGACATCGGCCACGTTTTCCGTCGGTGTTCTTCGTTCCGTAGGCACCGTGGCGTCAACCGACAACGTCGGATCCGTGGCCAAGGAGCCGGGCGTGCGGTGATCGGCGGGCCAATCGACGACCATTCCTTCGTCGAGATTCGGTTCGTCGCCTCGAATTTCGGCGAAGAAGGGACTGCCAACTTCCGCGGGACTGCCTTCGAGAATCGCCGCCAAATCAGCCGCCAGCGCTGCGGGCGTCTGGTAGCGCTCCCCGGGATCGCGTTTGAGCATCTTGGCGACGACCGCATCCAGTCCACGGGGAACCTCGGGGCAGACCGTCGAAAGGCGAGGCGCTTCACCTCGCAGACGATTCATGTAGGTCTGGACTAGCGTTTGGCCTGCGAGCGGGGGCGTTCCCGTGAGCAGTTCGTAAAAGGTGACCCCCAGTCCGTAAATGTCTGCGCGAATGTCGGCCTTGCGAGCGTCGGTCACTTGTTCGGGAGCCATGTAGTTCCCGGTGCCGACGATCTGACCAGCCCGCGTGAGGCCCCCCTCTTCTTCGGCTTCGCTGACAAAACGCGCCAGCCCGATGTCGAGCAGCTTGACCACTGGGCGTTGATCGGGCGGAATCGTCGTCACCAGCAGGTTGGACGGTTTCACATCGCGATGGACGAGCCCGCAATCGTGAATATGTTGCAGGGCCAACGCGGCTTGTCGCACGCAGTCGCAAGCCCAGCGCGGCGGAAGTCGCTCGAACTGCTGAACCAACATTTTCAAACTGCGTCCGGTGACGTACTCCATGATCAGGCAGTACGTCCCGTCGATGACATCGGCATCGTAGGCGACGACGAGGTTCGGATGGTTGAGTACGGCGGTCGAGCGGATCTCGCGCAAGAATCGGGCTACCGATCGCGGCCGATCGACGATCGATTTGGGCAACACCTTGATGGCGACGCTGCGGTCGAAATCGGGATGCTGGGCCTTGAAGACGATGCCCATCGCCCCGCGGCCGCGAAACTTCAAGAGCTTGTATTTGCCGAGATGGAACTGCGTGCGTCCGAGCAGAAGCTGGGCCGATTGCCACTCGGTCAGGAGCTTGTGCTTGACGAGAGTGTCGGCCGCCAGCGCAGCGTCGCTGACTCCCTGGCAGAGGTGCTTGGCTTCGACGCGATCCTCAGTCGAGAGCAACTCGCTGCGTTTCAGGAGGCGGAAGAATTCGCCCTTGGTCGAAACGCTCATCGGCGGCCCGTTCGTGCGTTCAGCCCGCGCCGCATCCGATCGCCTCGTATCGATCGGCAGACGCCCACACAATTCCCAGTCGGAAATTGGGCACCGGCGGCCGGGTGGGCCGCGCACCCTAGTCGTCTTTGCTCTTCCAGAGAGCGAATCGACCCACTTAATAGATCAAGCGGGAGGCACTCCGGCAATAGGGGATTCTGCGTAAGGGAACCCCCGATGCGGGTCGGCCCGTGGCCGATTCGCGGCCCCCCCGGTCGATGTGGGGGCCGTCGAGCTTATTGCGCCCGGAGCGAACCCCGTCCTGGCGTTCGGGCACACCGCTCGATAGAGGTCCCACGCGGAGCGAGACCCCGCGGGCTGGCTCAGACGCCCCGGCTCACAAACGAGAGGAGCAACGGATATCCGAGCAAGAAGATCCAGCCGAAAACCATGATCAGGCCGGACGGGGAAGGCCGAGGCACGCCCCGTGAAAAACAGGCCGCCTCCGCCAGCGGTTCAGCAAACCAGATCAGCATCAGTCCGAAAAGCGAAAACATCAGGGTGATAAACACCCCAATCGCCGGCATTCCCGTGGCGTTCAGAATCGTGATTACCACCACGGCCATCACGGCAAAGACGAACAGCGACAAAACTTTATCTTTTGTAATGGCCATCTTTGTACCCTTGGTTCAAGGAGGACTGCCCAGACGGGTTCCAATCATTGGTGGACCGCTCCGGACGCTTGGCCCTGAAGGAATTCTAGGTCTGAGTCGGCCGCGATCAATGACTTTCCCCCCTCGGACGGGCGATCCCTGTCAAGGCATCGAAAAAGACCGGCGTCGATGTGGCCGGCGGGCAACAGGGTTGCGGTTTATCCACGTGATTTGATGCTTTCCGGCAACGCAGCCCTGTAGGCAATGGGCCAAAAAACCTGGAGATTCGGCGCTTTCCCCAACGCCTGAGCCGAGTCGTACGTAGAGTAGGCGGCGAATCCTTCCCGCCAGGCGTAGGCGTTCCCTTCAACGTCTCGTTGGCCGATCTTTCGCCGAAGCGAGGCAGCCGCGATTGAACGCCCTCGCGGCCCGTTTAGAATGAAATTTTGGATCGATTGAGTGCGGCTCGCGCGGGCCGGCTCGCTCGTTTGATTTTGCTGGAGTCTGCGGCGATGCGAGTTCTGGGAGCCCTACTGGGAGTCGTCCTCGGAGTGGGTGCGCTGGCCGGCATGATTTGGATCGCCCGCTATGCACCTTGGGTGGAGCGCGTGCAACCCAATTTGCCACTCGGGGCCCGGCCGCCCGCTGCTGCGCAGGAAGCGCCCCCGCCTACCGCCCCACACAGTGCCGACAAGAACGACGTCAAGGTGCGGCCGCCGCTGGCCGACAAACCCCCGTTCCCCAAGGCCTTCACCGGCGTGCGGGTCTTTGAGTTTGGCACCATGGCCGTCAACGAAGAGCAGAAGCACACCTTCAAAATCCGCAACAAGGGCGAAGGGCCTTTGGACCTTGAAGTTGGCCCTTCGACTTGCAAGTGCACGGTCGGCAGCCTGTCAAAGAAGAGGGTCGAGCCGGGCGAATCCGTTCAGGTTGAGTTGACCTGGAGAGCCAAGGAGACATCGCAGAACTTTGCCCAGTCAGCCACGATCTGGACGAGCGACCCCGATGCCCCAGACATTCAGTTCAAGGTCTACGGAAAAGTCGTGGAAAAATATGTGGTCATCCCCGAGAAGGCTTGGCATGCCGGGCATGTCACCGACGTGCAGGAAGGGTCGACGACGGCCCAAGTGGCGTCGATGCTGGATAGTTTCAATATCACCAAGGTCGAGTCGAACAGCCCCAACGTGAAGGTGACCTATGTGCCGTTGGATGCCATCACCCTGATGTCGCTCCACGGGAAGGCGGGCTACCAGTTCACCGTCAAGGTCGATCGCGGCATGCCGATGGGGCAGTTTCGTGTCCCCGTTCGGATTCACACGACGCTCGAAGGGAACAAGACGATCGAAATCGACGTGACCGGCTCACGGTCGGGTCCGATGCTGTTTCTGCCGCCAGTCGGGAAGGGGTTGTGGATCGCCGAAAAATCGCGATTGAACCTGGGCCGCGTCCTGCATGATGTCGGAGCCAAGGTGAAATTGCCGGCAATCATTTATGGGATCAAGGACAAATTCAAGGTCCTCAAGACGAACAGTGATGCCGACTTCTTGAAGGTTTCGCTCGAGCCGAACCCCGAAATCGCCCAAGGGGAGCAACAGGGGGTCTACTTCGTCTTCGAGTTGCCTCCCGGTTCCCCGGCCGTGACGCGCGTGAGCCCCAACAGCGTGCACATCACCCTCGAAACGAATCACCCGAAGCTCAAAGAGATCGCCTTCGAGGTTGAATTCATTTGCCAGTAAGTGTTCGCAAGGCGCGCAGGCGCTTCGCAATCTAGGCAGGGCTTGGTTAGACTCTTTGGGCTGGCTGAACGTCCCGAATTCTGCTGGGACGCGGCGGCACTGTTGCGGGAGTCTGTCCATGTTTTGGAAGCGGATATTCCAGCGCAAATCACTGGAAACCCTGCTTGAGGAGATGGCCGGTGAAAACCGGCTGCGCCGTGTCCTAGGTCCCATCTCGCTGACTTCGCTGGGTGTCGGAGCGATCATCGGCGCCGGCATCTTTGCGATTACAGGTCGCGTTGCGGCTGAGGACGCCGGTCCCGGCATCATGCTCTCGTTCGTCGTGGCCGGTTTTGCCTGCGCGTTTGCCGCGCTGTGCTACGCCGAGTTCGCTGCGATGGCGCCCGTCGCCGGCAGTGCCTATACCTACACCTACGCAACCCTCGGGGAAATCTGGGCCTGGATCATTGGCTGGGACTTAGTGCTCGAATACGCGATGTCCTGTTCGGTCGTCGCTGCGCACTGGACAAGTTATTTCAACGAGTTCATCAGAACCTCGTCCAAGGCGTTTGTCGAAGCGGGACATGAGTGGACGATCCCCGATCAACTCAAGAACGATCCGTTTTCGGGGGGTTACTTGAACCTGCCCGCCGTCCTGATCATGGTGCTGATCACGGTGGTCCTCGTGATCGGCATTCGCGAGAGCGCCACCACGAACGCCATTCTGGTGGTCGTCAAGCTGGCCGTCGTGTTCTTCGTCATCGCGGTCGGTTGGGGTTATATCAACAGCGCCAACTGGAACACCTTGCCCGTCGAGAAACGCCGCGTCACCGATCTCGCCGACTTTCTCAATCGCAAGCCCGACATCAAGGCCCAGATTCCCGCCGGTGACGTCACGTTCAACACCAGCGGGAAGGCTTTGCTCGAGGCCCATCCGGAACTGGAGAAGCCGCTGGCGGCCGCGCGAGTCAACGAGTTCAAGGCCATGTCGGCCACCGATCTCGGGGACTTTCTCCAACGAAACCCCAAGATCAAGGCCGAGATTCCCGCTGACGAAATGACCGATGCGACGACCGGCGCGACGCTCTTGCAGAAGCATCCCAAGCTGGAGGAACAGCTGTCGACCGGAACGATCGACGAGATCAAAGGTCTCCCGGCGGAGGTGAAGAAGTGGGGTCTCTTGGGGGCGCTCGGTCTCAAAGAGACGCTCACGCCCTTGGATACCTCCGTGCGCAGCCCGTTTATTCCCTACGGCATCTCGGGCCTGATGGCTGGGGCGGCGCTGGTGTTCTTCGCTTACATCGGGTTCGACTCGATCTCGACCCACTCCGAAGAAGCCATCAAACCCAAGCGTGACGTGCCGCTGGGAATTATCGCCTCGCTGGCGCTCTGCACTGTGCTGTATATCCTGATGGCGGCCGTGATCACCGGTATGGAGCCGTATTATCAGATCGACACAGGGGCTCCGGTTGCAGCGGCTTTCCGGCACAAAGCCGAGCTGACGCACAGCCGGGTGTTGAATGCCTCGGCCTGGCTGATTTCGGTCGGCGCGCTCGCCGGGATGACCAGCGTGCTACTAGTGATCTTTTTGAGCCAGGCGCGAGTCTTCCTGGCAATGGCCCGTGACGGCCTGTTGCCGCATAGCATTTTCGGCGTCGTGCACGAAAGGTTTCGAACACCGCACCGTTCGACCATGTTGACCGGGCTCTTCATCGCGTTGGCTGCCGGATTCTTTCCGGTCAAAACGCTCGAGGAGATGGTCAACATCGGCACGCTGCTGGCGTTCATCTTCGTCTGTGCCTCGGTAATGGTGCTCCGTATTACGCGACCCGACGCCGAGAGACCGTTCCGCTGTCCCGGACTCTTCATTATCGCGCCGCTGGGGATCATTGTGAATCTGGCCATGATGCTGTTCCTGCCGCTGGATACCTGGTACCGGCTGATCGTCTGGCTCTTCGTCGGGCTGCTGATTTACTTCTTCTATGGGATGTGGCACAGCACGATGAGTCACAACATCGAGCGGGAGATGAAGCTGCACGGCGCAACCGGCAGCGACGCGCCCCTGACATGACCGGGGCCGACACATGGACGAAACCCGGCGCAAACCCCTCTATCTGGTTTTCGACGTCGAAGCGGTCGGCGACGGAGATCTGATCGCCCGCGTGAAATATCCGGGAGAGAAACTGTCGGCCGCCGAGGCGCTGGCCCGCTTCCGGGCGCAGCTGATGGCCGAAAAGGGGAAGGACATCCTTCCCACGACCTTCATGCTGCCGATCGCGCTGGCGATCGCGAAAATCGACGCCGACTATCGACTGCTCGATCTCTCAGTCCTCGACGCGCCCCTCTATCGACCGCACGAAATCGTCAAGCGGTTCTGGCATGGCTGGCAACACTACGGCCGGCCGGCGTTGGTGACCTTCAACGGACGCGGGTACGACATTCCCGTGCTGGAGTTGGCGGCTTACCGCTACGGGATCAGTCTTCCGGCTTGGTTCAACGTCGAGGCACGCAGCTACGAGCAGGCCCGTCACCGTTACAACCTCGAAGCGCACATCGATCTGTACGACCTGTTCTCAAACTTCGGGGCCGCCCAAGTCGCCGGCGGATTGAACCTACTGGCAAACCTCATCGGCAAGCCGGGGAAGAACAAGATCGACGGCTCGAAGGTGCAGGACATGTACGACGCGGGGCAGGCCGAAGAACTCAACGACTATTGTCGCTGCGACGTCCTCGACACGTATTTTGTTTTTCTTCGCAGCCGCGTGCTGCTGGGGAAGTTATCGCTCGACGAGGAGCACACAATCGTCGCCGAAACAAAGCGCTGGCTGGAAGAACAAGCCCCGTCGAGCCCCGCTTACCGTCACTACCTCGACCACTGGGGCGACTGGCACCCGCCGGAATGAGCCCGAAGCAGTAAGTTGAGCCTCCCTCGCCGGCCCCGTATGATTCTCGCGCCAGGCACATCGAGTGATTTTCGTCAGCCAGACAGGGGCGTGCGGCGATGGGGTTGTTCGACAAGCTCAAACAAGGGCTGAAAAAGACTCATCAGCTCCTAAAGACCGACGTCCGCGATATCTTCAAAGCGGGCGAGATCCTCGACGAATCGAAGCTCGAGCGATTCGAGTCGCGGCTCGTGCAAGCCGATTTGGGGGTCAAGGCGGCTGACGAGATCATCGTCGAACTGCGAAAGCAGTACCTCGGCCGAACGGTCGTCAACGAAGCGGTCTGGGGCATCGTCAAGGATAAGCTCAAGGGGATTCTCAAGGGCGCGCAGCACGTCACCTGGAATCCCAACGATCCACTCGCGCCGATCAACAAGGCGACGAGCGGGCCGACCGTGATCCTCGTCGCTGGCGTCAACGGTTCGGGCAAAACAACGTCGATCTCAAAACTCGCCAAGCTCCTGCAGACAGGGGGCAAGAAGGTGATGCTGGCCGCGGGCGACACCTTTCGTGCGGCGGCCGTCGAGCAACTGACCCTCTGGAGCAAGCGACTGGGCTGCGAGATCGTCTCCCAGCCGGCCGGCTCCGACCCGGCCAGTGTGGCCCACATCGGTTGCGAAAAGGCGTTGGCAGCCGGGATCGACTTCCTGATCATCGACACGGCGGGCCGACTGCAGACGCAGAAAAACTTGATGGACGAACTCTCGAAAATCCGCCGCGTCGTCGCTAAGAAGATCCCCGACGCTCCGCACGAATGCCTGTTGGTGATCGACGCAACGACCGGTCAAAACGGCCTGAGCCAGGCAAAGAGTTTCGCGGAAGCGGCCGGCTGCACAGGCATCGTCCTGGCGAAGCTCGACGGCACCGCGAAAGGGGGCGTCGTCGTCCCCATCCGGCAACAGATGGGCATCCCGGTCAAGTACGTCGGCGTCGGCGAGAAGATCGACGATATCGAAATCTTCGATCCCGAGACGTTTGTCGACGCGCTGGTTGCTGAGTGACGGGCGGCGGCTGAACCCCTGCGTTCCCGTCGATTACCAGCGCACGATCAAATCGCTCGCGGCGGTGAACAGGTCGTGCTTGTTCTCGAACGGTCGCGATTCGCCGTTTATGTCGTATCGCAGCTCGGGACGGAGGATCAGCCACGGCCAGGGCTTGAATGAGAGTCCCGTGGTCAGCGAGGTATAGAGCCCGGCGAAGCCGGTGCGCTCGCCTTGCACATCGTCGAAGAATTCGAGCCGCGTAGTGCTGCTCACGCGCGGCGAGATTTCGTAGGTCAGATAATTTAGGATGCCGAACCACTCAGCTGTGCCGATGTCGGGAACGTTTGTGGTAAAGCCGAAGAGGCTCTCGAAGTTGTAGGTCAGGTTGTCGCTGAATTTGTGCGTATAGACCAGGTCGAACACTTCGGGATTGTGAAAATCCCGAGCCTGGTTGAAGCGCCCGGAACCGAGGATCACGCTGAATAGCACGCTGTCTTGCTGATCCTTTGTGGTCCATTTCGCGGTGCCGGCGAACGTGGGCGTGTCAGCCGGATCGATGAAGACATCGCTACCTAGGACGAGACCTGCTTGCACGGTCCAGGCGTCCGAGAGTTTGGTCGTCGTCAAGACCCCCGTGTGCGTGAAGGGGTCGTACAAGTCGGTGTAGGAGTGCGAAAAGAGAGGCGTATTGATCGTGTCGGTCGTCTCGACGCCGTAGAGCGTAAAGAAATGTCCAATCTTGACGTCCATGCCCTGAGCAATACTGGGGAAATAGGCCTCGCCATAAAACTGGATCGGATCGATACCGTAACGGTTCGGCCCACCGTGATCGTCGCTGAGCTGGCCACTAAAGAGCCCGCGAGCCAGGGTGAACCGGTAGTCGGAGCCTGGAAGAATCGTGTCAGACCGGAATCCGAAACTCGGATCGCTGCTATTCGTGTCGATGGGCCGATCGATCCGCAGCCAATTCTGATCGAGCAGGAACTGGTTGGCCAGGTAGTTGAAGCCTTGCGGCAAATTGCTCGAGCGATCGGTGCTCGCGGTGAACGAAAGGTCGGTCCACCCGCTGATCTCGATCCTTTCCCGTTTGAGGAAGTCGCCGACAGCGGTCCCGTCCAACGACTTCATCAGGAACCACGGCTCGGGCGGCGTCTCTGTTGGAGAACTGGCGGCCGGTGTTTCCGCGGGCGCAGTCGGAGCGGCGGTCGATGGAGCCGTGGTGGATGGTGTGGTGGCGGAGGGCGTCGCCGCGGGTGGCGGATCAAACGACGTCGCCATACTGCCAAGGGGCGGCAAATCGTCGGCCATCGAGCGAGCGATCACTCCGAATCCGACGACGCAGGCGGCAAACGCCGCGAAGAGCTGGGGGCGACCGATACGCACGGTGACTCACGAATGTTGGAGAGTCAGCTCAGCAATAGCTGGCGGAACATCGCCTTCGTGAGCACGAACCGCGGCACTCGAGAGACCGACGGTAGCCCCGGGCGCTTTCTCCAGGGAACTATCGGTTGGCCAGGTCGCAGAGAGCCAAATGAATGCGCAGGTTGTCGCCAGACCGCGACCACCGGACGGTCGGCCGCGCGGTACATCCCACCTAGTTTGGCGACCGCCCGGAATCAGAGTGCGATCGGATGCTCAAAGTCGTCGGTTGAGCAATGACCTCCCGATTCGATCGCGCGCCGAGCGTTTAGAAGCGAAGCGTCGTATTCATGCCGACGATCCATTCACCCATCGCATTGCCGTCGTCGAAGGCCCGCTGGTCGTAGCCGCGGTAATAGCCAACCTCGGACCGAACTTGCCACAACTCATTGACGTTGTAACTGATTCCGACCGCGTGACTCGCATAGAGGTTGGCGAAATCCCGACGCGTTGATTGCTAAGTGAGCCTCGTCGGCACCCAGGTGTCGGCATCGGGTCGCCGTGTATCAACTAACATCCGGTGTCGACTAGAGGGCGAGGGTCACGTTTTGGTCGATGATCGTGTTCTCGAAGAGAATGCGGAAGAAACCGAGTGAGGCGCCGGCGAAAACGTCGCAGTAGCAATACGCACGATCCGAAATGACTTTCCAGCGATTGTGGGAAAGCGCGGCTTCGGCTGCGGTGGCCAAATGGGCGGCGCTGAGAAGCATCCGTCCCAGGGGATGGAAAAAGGGCATTCCGCTGAGTCAGGGCTGTGATGTTTTGGATGTCAGGGCATGTCCATTCCCCTTCTCCTTGAGACAGCACTGACTGCTTTAGCTCCGCGACGTGCTGAGCGCACATCCGCCAAGCATGCGCGTAGACAACGCACCCGCGCCCGCTGGGCTCCGTCTCAATGACGTAATACAGATCGTGCGCTGAGGAATAGTGCACGCTGCAGCGATTCATCGGAATCCCCACCGAGGGATTTGCTAATCCGCCACCTTGTGTGGACATCATCATGACTCTCCCCGGAGCAATCGCGAGATTGGCCCATGACGACCTCAGTCGCCTCGCCTTCGGCGCGGTGAAAAAGGAGCAGCGTTTCTAAGGCTTGGCTATCCGGCGCAAGCCGAAGCAAACCGCGATGTAAGACGCGAGTCGCTCGGAGTGACGTCGAGTGTCGTTCGCGCTGATGGGAAACTTGTAAATGGGCTCATCACCAGAATGCTCGGAAGAGAGATCGTCGAGCGCGCAGGGGTCGTCAATCTTCACGAGCATCCCGGGAATGAGAGCATTGATGCCAGGCCCAGCCAGCCTCGCATCGTGCAGGCGCGAGATCATTTTGTGTCATCATTTCGGACTCGGCGCCGCGCATCTCGCGAGTCAGATTTCGCGCGCGGCGACAGCACTTTGAACCAAGACCGGGAACCTGACCCGTTCAGGTCCACTGCCGGACCTTCACTGCCGGTCTGACGGTTCCGAGAACGCAAAGGTCATTCCGAGCGACGAGGCGGCCGGCTCAAGGTATGCCGTAAACATTGGCAGGCGAAGGCCTTTCGTTTCGCGCCGGACTGATGGGATCGGGCTTTCAGAGGGTTGCGCGGGCCGATCCTCCGAGGTGAATGCATGCAATTGGCCCGCCGAATCCAGGCAGTTTGCAATGGTGATCGATCGCGGCAATTGCGAGCCATCTGTCCACAGTTCGAAATGAGAAGAAGCTTTCGGCCGAGGTGGGGAGTGCCCCCTTCCACCGAAAGCTTCTGACCGTTGCGCTTGAGCGTCCCCTTCGGCTCAGAATCGCAACGTCGTGTCCATGCCGACGATCCATTCGCCCATCGCGTTGCCGTCGTCGAACGACCGTTGGTAATAACCGCGGTAGTATCCAACCTCGGGACGGACTTGCCACAGCTCGTTGATGTTGTAGCTGATCCCCACCGCGTGACTGGAGTAGAGGTTGGCGAAGCCCGTTCGCTCGCCCTTCTGGTCTTCCCAAACTTCGTTGCGCACCGACATGTAAGCCTTCTTCGAGAGCTGAAACTCGGTGTAGTTGAGCACGCCGTAAGCTGCGGCAACGCCGGGAATCGGGGCTCCGAGACCCCCGCCGCCGAGTTCGTTGGCTGGCGCGGCAATCGAAGTTCCACCGACGTGGGCGTCGAACTGCCACATGTAATAGGCTTCGGTGTTGGTGTGGATGCTGCCGCTCTGCGTGAATTTGTGGGTCCAGGTGCTGACGATGTAGTTGAAGTTATCGTGTCCCACCAGCTCGCCGTACTCCTCGAACGTACGGAATTTAGCGGTGTTGATGTTGTTCAGGCAGGTGTAGATCGAATCGCGGTTGTCCTTCGATACCCAGCGCAGCCCCAGGAAGCCGGTCGGCGTCGCGCCGGGATACCAGGGGGCCATGTCGGTGCCGGCGGTGATCGCGCATTGGAACATCCACTGCTCGCTCAAACAGAACGTGAGCATGACGCCGGACTGTGTGTACGTGTCGTAGGTGAAGAGTAGCGAGTGGCTGCCCATGTAGTTGTCGGGTGCGAACTGCGTCTCGATGTCGGGGCAGGCGATCCAGCGGCCGACCCGGATGACCATTCCTTGGGCGACCCAGGGGATGTACATCTCGCCGTAGATTTCCGTCGGATCGTAGCCGTTGGGCAGGTTCTCCAAGAGCAACTGCTGGCTGAAGTAGCCGCCGGCCGTCAGGTAGCGGTAGTCGAGGCCGTACATGTTCGTGAAGCGGAATCCCCAGTCGATGTGGTCGGTTTGAACCATGTCGGCTTGGCGCTCGAAACGGAGAATGACTTGATCCAATTCGGCGCGGTTGGGAACCACCCAATAGGAGTCCGGCTGATTGCTCTTTTGCGACGTGCTCCAGTTGTACGAACCGGTCGCCCAGCCGTAGACGTCGATTTTGTTCGAGGTTAGCCAGTCGCCGAGCCCGGTGCCCTTCAGCGACTTCATCAGCGGATAGTCGCTGTTGTTCGAGGGCGGCACGCCAACGAGCGGGTAACCTTGAAACTCGTGCCCGGGAAACGGCGGTGAGGGCCACGCTTCCGGCAGCGCGCGACGCGCGGCCGGAGGCGAGTCGGGCGAATCACCGCTGGGATTGAAGGCGTCGTAGTAGGCCTTGATGAAGCGAGCACAGCACGAGTCGCTGTCGAGCCAGCAACCGGCGCACGTGCCAGGCGCCAGCCATTCAGGGCGCACGCTCGAGGTACTCGACGCGGCTGGCGGACATCCGTCCGCGGGCTTTGCTTCGGCCGCGCCGGGTTGAGGCGTGTTCGACGTAGCGCCCGGCGCGCCAGGCGCCGGCGGTGGCTGCACGGCACCGGCGTCAAAACTTGCGACGCTGTTGAACGGGCTGGTGCTCGCCGCGACGGGGCTAGGCGCGATCGCCGCCGGATTTTGCCCGCCGAGGGTTTGGATTCCGTCCAGCGAAACCTGCCCGCCCGCACACAGCGAGACGGCCACAAACAGCGCATTCATCATTGCATCGCATCCTTGCTGCATCCGCGCACTCGGTGGGGTGCGCGCGTCCAATTCCGCAAAGTCCGTTCGCGGATTTGCCGGCGGCAATCGCCGGCGCTGTTGTCCGTCAGCGGCTTTTCCGACCGTGGAGTGAGCCGCTGGCTGGTAGTATCGTCGCTGGCGGGGCGTTGAGTTTCACGCAAATTGAAGCTCCTAACCCGCGCTAACCTGAGTCGAGATTTGGTCTTGCATTTCGCAATGGGAGCGGGCGAAGTGCACGACGAAGGCATACGCACGCGATGCGGCGAGTCACGTTCGATCTCCTTGACAGTGCATTACTTCCGCTCATTGCGGAACACGCTCTCACGACCGGGCACAAAGAATGCCACCTGTAAGACCTTGCGCTTTATGATGGCTGCGCTGAGGCTGCAGGCTGGGAGCCGCGATTCGTGAACATTCTTTTGATCGACGACGAGCAGAGCCTGCGCAAATCACTGCGGCTGGCCTTGGAGACGATGGGCCATCGGGTCCAAGAGGCCGGGTCGGGCAGCCAGGGTCGGGACCTGCTGGCTCATCATCAGTTTGAAATCGCCTTCTTGGATCTGAGGCTGGGTCGCGAGCAGGGATTGGATGTGCTGCCATCCTTACTGCAATTGGCCCCCGGCTTGGCGGTGATCATGATGACGGCCTACGCCACGATTGAGACGGCCGTCGAGGCCATGCGCCACGGAGCGGCCGACTACCTGCCGAAGCCGTTTACTCCCGGCCAGGTCCGCGTGATGCTCGATCGCGTGCAACGGCTCAACCGTTTGCAGTCACACGTCGAAGAACTGGAGGAGCAGGTTCGCTCGGTGGTGCCGGAGGCCGACCTCCAGACGCGTCAGCCCGCCATGCAGCAATGCCTGGCAATCGCCTTCCGAGCGGCAGCCACCGAAGCCACCATCCTCTTGCGCGGAGAAAGCGGAACCGGCAAAGGGGTTGTCGCCCGGGCTATTCACGCCCGCAGTTCACGGTCGGCTGCCGCATTTGTCACCGTGCATTGTCCGAGCCTGTCCGCCGAACTGTTGGAAACCGAACTCTTCGGACACGTGCGCGGCGCCTTCACGGGTGCCGTTCAAGACGCCGTAGGAAAAGTCTCGGCGGCCGAGGGGGGTACGCTGTTTCTCGACGAAATCGGCGACCTGCCACTGACCTTGCAGCCCAAGCTGCTGCGACTCTTGCAGGAAAAACGCTACGAGCGTGTCGGTGAGCCTTCGACCCGCTCCAGCGACGTGCGAATCCTGGCGGCCACCAATCACAAGCTCGAAGAAGCGGTCGCCAAGGGAACATTTCGCGAGGACTTGTTCTATCGCCTCAACGTGATCGACGTCTCCATACCGCCACTGCGCCAGCGCCCCGAAGATATTCTGCCGCTGGCGACGCACCTATTGCAGTTTTTCGCTCGGCAATCGGGCAAGCAGACGGCCGATTTCACCGAAGAAGCGCGGCAAGCGCTGCTCAAGCATCCGTGGCCGGGCAACGTGCGCGAGTTGCGCAATGCCGTCGAGCGTGGCGTGATCCTCACCAGCGATCGCGAAGTCGGGCTATCGGATCTGCCCGCGCAGATTGGTGCCGCGAGTCCGCAGAGCACGCTGGAAATCGGTAGCGCCGTGACGCTCGAGCAACTCGAGGCCGAGCACATTCGTCGCATGCTCGCTCAGACCCCAACGATGGAAGAGGCGGCGACCGTGCTGGGCATCGACCCCAGCACGCTGTATCGCAAGCGAAAGCGTTATGGCTTGTAGTAGAGTCTAAATGGTGGGTGGCACTGGCGGCTTGTCCGCCAGTGGGCCTTTGAGACGCGCGCCCAAGACACTGGCGGACAAGCCGCCAGTGCCACCCGAATCCACGTTTCTCGTAGCCGGAGGACTCAGGATCGGTGCTCGCGTTATTTCACCACCAGGATCTGGACGTTGCCTTCGCGGCGGAGCACATTGACGCTCACGTCTTGATCGTGGCGGACGACCAGCAGGTCGACGCTGCCGCCGGCGACTTGCAGATTATGGATCCGCAGCTCGTCCAAGAAGTTGGGAAGCGTCGGCCGCGTGAGACTGAGCTGCGCCTCGGGGCCGTTGATTTCCAATCCGAGTGCCGATTGCAGCAACAAAAAGACCGACGCCGCGGACCAGGCCTGTGGCGAACAGGCCACGGGGTAGAGCACGGGTCCGGCGCCGGGATCTTTCACAAAGCCGCAAAACAGCTCGGGCATGCGCTGCAATTCGAAATAGAGGCCGCTTTGGAAGAGCCCGGTGAGGATTCGCAGGGCCCGGTCGGGATGTCCGTAGCGCGCCAGTCCGTACGCGATGAGCGCGTTGTCGTGCGGCCAGATCGAACCGTTGTGATAGCTCATCGGATTGTAGCGCCCCTCCGTCGAGGCGACTGTGCGGATTCCCCAACCCGAGAACGATTCTGGCGAGAGCAGCGTCCGCGCCAGCGGCTCGGCCCGCGCGGGCTCCGCGATTCCGGTGAACAGGCATTGGCCCGCATTCGATGTGCGAACGTTGCAGGGACGTTTGCGGCCGTCGAGTGCGATGGCATACGTCGACAACTCGTCGCACCAAAAGGCCCGGTCGAACTGCTGGCGCAGCGTTTCGGCGCGCCGCGCGAGTTTTGCGGCGCGCTCGGGATGCCCCAACAGGTTCGCGAGCGTGGCGCCCGCGCGCCAGGCCGCGTAGACGTAGCCCTGAACTTCGCACAGTGCGATGGGGCCTTCGGCGAGCGTGCCGTCCGCGTGGAAGACCGAGTCGTCTGAATCCTTCCAACCCTGATGCACGAGGCCATCGGACGATTGCCGGTGGTATTCGATGAATCCGTCGCCGTCGGGATCGCCGTATTTCTCGATCCACGCGAGGGCTGCCTCAATGTTGGGCCAAAGCGATTCGATGAACGCTCGGTCGGCCGTCCGCTCGTAGTACGCGCCCGCCAACAGCACGAACAGCGGAGTCGAATCGACACTGCCGTAATACCTGCCGAAGGGCATCTCCCTGAGGGCGGCCATTTCGCCGCGCCGTGTTTCGTGCAGGATTTTTCCGGGCTCGGCATCCTGCTCGGGGATCACCTCGGTGGCCTGGGTGGAAGCGAGGTACGCGAGCACGCCTTTGGTTAGCTCGGGCCGCATCCAGAGGCATTCCAGGGCCGTGATGATGCCGTCGCGTCCGAAGGGCGTGTTGAACCAGGGAATGCCTGCATACGGATAGGGACCGCTCGGCAACTCCGTCGTGAGCATGTGGAGGTCGGCCCCCGCGCGATTGATCCACGCGTTGACCTGGCTGTTTGAGGTCCCCAAGTGACACGACCAGGCCGAAAACCGCTCGAGGTCAGCTTCTACCTCCGAGCGGGCCTCTTCAAACCGCAACACGCGCGGCGGCTGGCCGTTGATTTCGCAGGCGACCGACAGCGCGATCGTTCGCTCTTCTTGCGGCTTGAGTGCCAGTTCGATTTGGGCCGACGTCGGGGTCAGTCGAGTCGGCGCCGAGTCGAACTGCACGCGGCTCCTGCGAACGACGTCGTCTAGTCCGCGATAAGAAAGCACGACGCTGTCACGATCGACGATTGGGGGGAGATCCTCGCCCCGCGCTTGGCGCCGCATGCCGCGAATCTCGAAGATGTCGGCGAAATCGGCCGTGAAGTGCAGGCCGAGGGACGTCTCGATCGCCTGCAATCCGTAGTTGCGGATCTGCACCTGCTGATAACAGACGCCATTCCACAAAAACCGCGTCAGCGAAACCTCGAGCGTTCCCAGGGGGAGCCGCACCAAGCGCTCGTCGAGAAAGTCGGGGTTCGTCAGCGAGACGCGCAGCTGGTCGTTTTCGTCACGCACGGTCGAGCTCAGAAAGAAGGGACGCCCCCCTTCCAAATCGAGAAGCAGGCCGGAGAGAAACCGCGTGCCGTCGTGAAACAGGCCTTCCTCCCCGAGACCTCCCGGCTTGATGTCACCGTAGTGATCAAAGACGCCGAACGTATCGCCCTGCTTGAGGACCCGGGTCCTTTCATCGGCCAGACTCGATGCAGCCAAAATGCGAAACGCGCTGCCGTCGGCTTGGGCGGCAGGGATCGCTTGATCCCCTCCAGATCCGTTCTTGCCGGATCCGGCTGAGACCTCCCGTGGGCTCGGCGTTCGCTCGAAACCGCCCATCGTGGCATTCCTCCCTGCGTCAGAATTTGCTAGCAGCCACCTCAGACGGCTTCGAGTTCATTCGGCTCGATCTTCCGCGGCGGCGTCGGACTCGCGCCGGCCGGAATTGCGCCTGTCGGAATCGCGCTTAACAGTTGAGAGCGCGGCCACAACGATCGTGGTTGTTCCTGAGCGTGTCCGCTCTTGTGGGACGACTTCGAATGCCGTGGCGAATGGGCCGCGTGGTGCGTTCCTGCATGCACCTGACTGCGATAAATGTTGAGGTAGTCGTTCGCCATGCGAGTCGCATCGAACCGCGACTCGAACGCCTGACGACAAGCGCGGCGGTCGAGCCATTGCACGCGACGGACGGCTTCGACTCCTTCTTCAATGCTGTCGATGATGTATCCGGAGACGCCCTCCTCGACAACCTCCGGCACCGAGCCGCAGCGCCAAGCGATGACGGGAGTCCCGCAGGCCATGGCCTCGATCATCACCAGTCCGAACGGTTCCGGCCAGTCGATGGGGAAAAGCAGGGCCTCCGCGTTGCCCAAGAACTCATCCTTTTCGCGCCCCCCGACTTCGCCGATGAATTCGACGAACGAAGCGTGCTCGCGCAGCAGGGGCTCGATCGTCTCCTTCACGTAATCGCGCTCGCCCTTGTAGATGCGAGCGGCCACTTTCAGCTTGCGTCCCGCCAAGCGCGCGATTTCAATCGCGCGATCGAGCCGCTTCTCGGGGGAGATGCGGCCCAGAAAGGCGAGGTAGCCGTCCGGACGCTCTTGAAACGGATGCAGATCGCGCGGCAAGCCGTGATAAACGGTCCCCTGCCAGTTGGCAAAAGGGATCGGCAGCCGCTGGTTGTCGGAGATCGAGACGACGGGGATCTCCTGAAACTCTTCGTACAGCGGCTTGAGGTCAGGCAGATCGAGCCGCCCGTGCAGCGTTGTGACGCTCGCGCATCTCACACGGCGCAGCAACGGAAACTGCAACGAGTCGCAATGAAAGTGAATCAGGTCGAACCGCGACACGTCCGCAAACACCGTTTCCAGCTGGCGAATATGATGGGGCAGCTCTTCGCGGCAGGTCGGCTCATGCCACAGCGCCCGCGGGCAGCCGGGGATCAGCTTGGCGCTGGTCACCGAATCGCCGCTGGCGAACAGAGTCACCTCGTGGCCCAGGCGAACCAACTCTTCGGTCAAGTAGGAAACGACCCGCTCGGTTCCTCCGTAACGTTTGGGCGGCACGCTTTCGCAAAGCGGCGCGACTTGTGCGATGCGCATGGCTCCTCATTTCTTCCTTGTGATTTTCGTGAAGCTCGTCCTGAGGACGAATCAGTACCCCGATAGTTCGATGAGTCAGTAGATCAAATTCTTTCGTTCCGAACGCGAACCTGTGGCAGGCCGTTGCGGTTTTTTTGGAAATAGGCGATTTCGATCAGCGTCGGCCAGAGTTCGATCGAACCTTTGATCACGCTGATGACGTCGTCGACGATCCGCAGCAAGTTCTGCTGGAAGAAATCGGGCTCGAATCCGTAAAAGGCCTTTTGCAGCGTGGCAGCGAACAACCGCAGCGCCTCGGCTCGCTCCGGACGCTCTGTGGTCTCGGCGGCCGCGAGGGCCCGACCGTAAAGCCGGGAGATTTTTTCGAGAATCTGCTGCGCGTCCTCGGCCGTGACTTCTCCCTCGTAGTCGAAGGAGATCGAAAGCTCGTCCAACCGCGACACGGTTGATTTGATCTTGCGCTTAAGGAGATTGGAGACCTCCTCGTTGAACACCTCTGCCGCCGGGGGGTTGCGCATGTAGTTGCTTTTGATGTGATTTTGAGCCGCGTCGACATGCGCGGCGGCGATGCCGTCCTGCTGCACCCAGAGCCGGTAGATGTAATCTTCAAATCGCAGCCGCGTGGGGAAAAACGGGGGCAGGCCGAACGAGTTGTCGTAGGCGGCCACGCCGCAGTCCATCCGCCAATTCTTCTTGGTGACGACCGGTCGGAAATTGACGAGCACGTAAAAATCGCACAGCGCGTCCGGGTCGGTTTGTTCGTCGTCATCCAAGAACATCTCGACGTAGTCGATCGCGTCGAGATCGTTCGTCCCCGAGCGAAAGGTCTGAGCCATTTTGATCCGCGCGTCGTCCGACAGGGCACCTCGTTGCAACAGCAAAGAATTCTGCCGCGCGAGGCCCGTCGTCGTATTGGTTTCGAGATCCATGGCCGTGTCGATCAAGAGTTCGCCGCGTTCGTAATTCTCCGGTGCTTCGTTGACTGGCTTGCCGAGCACGTCGAGGAACGAGCCCAGCACGTCGAAAGATTTGCGGCTGTAGCCGTTTTCGCCCGATCGCACGAGTTTGCCGCGACAGACTTCTTCGGGGCCCAGCGACTCGGGGCTGTGTTCCATCAGCGTGTAGGGCCGCATGTCGTCGTCGGCCGACACCATCAGGCCACCCAGGGTGTACATTAGCGTGCAGTTGCGATTCCCGCCGTAACTGGGTCGGAAAAGATTCTTGACGAGGCCTTCGAGGCGTTTGTCGCGCAGTCGGCCGTTCAAGTAAGCGAGGAGCTGCTCCTTCTCGCGCGGGCCCACATAAAACAGCTCGTTGTGGGTCTTGGTCTGCTCCAGGAGCGGGAAGTATTTCTCCTGGTTTACGGGGCTGGAGTCGTCGAAGACGATGATCCGCACTGAGTGCCCGTTGCGCCAAAAATGTTCGTCATAGCTGGCGACCGTTTCACCGACGTCGCGCAGCCGGTGCGTGGGGATTACGAAAAAGATGTTAGAAGCCGCCATGCTTTGTTGAACTCGGGGAGGAGAGGGGCGGCCCTTCGGCCGGCAAGCCAACCGGGGATCAGAGGCGTGCGGACTGAGTGGCCGCAACTGATGTGCCCATTGCTTAGATATCTAGAAGTTGTGATCAGCAAACGGCTTACGCCGGGACTCGGTGCGATTGGTCAAATCCGAGCCGGGCGACCTGCTCGATGGGCCACCGCATGTCGTTGCGTATTGCAACGCGTTGGAGATGAAGCAATCTTCAGGCAGCGATGCCCGGACAATCGGCAATCTACCCATCTTTGCAGATCAGTGGCTTGCCACCGCTGCAGTCGACCCTCTCGCGTAAAGGCCTGAAAAGTAGCGTCAAACGGCTCAGTGGCTCCGCCATCGGGCGACAGGCATGCGAGTTGCAATCCCGCTCGGACCGGCCGTCTGAGACTGCGCCTCGATCCGTTGCCGATACGCTCACTCGCCAATCGCGCGTGGCCGTCGCGCCTCAGACCGTCGCACCGGCCTTATTACGGACAAGGCGAGTCACTCATCCGGACGTGCCCGGGGGGGAAGGAGGCTGTCGTTGATTTGCAACCGCGACAGAGCGGTGAGCGCAACGAACTCGTAAGTGGTGCTCGTCGTGCTCTGCACTTCGAGCGCGCAGCGGTCGGCAGGGAGTCGGGAGAAACGGCCTGACTCCCTGTCGCCGTTTTGCGGCGACCGACAGGGGATGATGGCGCGGTGTGGACGTAAATCCATCGCACTCAGCCGTGTTTCGCTCCGCGTAGTAGCGGCCGATGCTTCCAGGCCGCGTGAGGTCCAAACCGGGTGGTTGGATATTGGGCCGCGTTCACCGGCTGCATGACAGGCGCATCTCCGTAGACGGCCCGAGTGCTGAGCGTTGCGACGACCGGGACCAGCGCCGCGCAGAGCACCGTGCCGAGCGCGCTGATTGCGATCAATCGGCCGTAGTCGGGCGAGATCGGGTTTGTCCGCGGAGGAACGCTCCGCGGCACGAGCAATAGCAGCATCGTCGCCAACACCGCGCTGAGAGTGATCCACCCCTCGGTGAGCAACCGCGCCTCAGTGAAATGGACGAGCGCCTTGCCGAAGTTTCCGATTACGAATACCCACAGCAGCATCAGATACAGCCATTGCCCGCGACCTAGCCAGCTCTGTTCGAGGAGCGGCAGCCTGCGGCGCGTATGAATGTTGAGCAGCATCACAAAAGCCATCGCCGCGATCCCGAACACCACGTTGAACCAGCCCCAAGCCGACAGGGAAAAGCCGAGGAGAGGCATCCGCATGGCAGTGGGCATCGCGGGTGGGTGGCCGCTCGTCCAATCGACGACATTTTTTTCGAGGTTCACCCACATCAAGACCGGAATGACGATCACGACGGCCAACACTTCCGTCCAATACTCGCGCGGGGCGCTGTCGTCACAGCGGCCGAGGCGGCGCGACAGAACGGCCATCGCGGCGACCACCGCCAGCCCATTCATGAAGCCATAACTTTGTTCCAAGAAACTGTGCCAATTGGCCGACAGCCAGAATTCCCACTGATGAACCGGTTGTGCGGCAAGTATCTGCGGGGGAAAGGCGAGATGCGCCGGGCTGCTCTGCCAGGTCGTCCAAACCGACGCCAATCCCGGAGCCAGGTTGGGGCTGCCAAACGATTCGAGGAGTCCTTCGACGCAGGCGGCTCCACAGAATCCGATTCCCCCAATAACTCCCGCCAACAGGGCGGCCTCCATCAGCGGCCACTGGCGACGTCGCACGCAATAGATCATCAGCCCGACAAAGAGTCCGACCATCCCGGCCCAGTTGTCGCCGCGGGGGGGCGTCATCCGCACGTCCAGCAAGACGGGCAACAGCAAGAAGCCGGCGAACCATCCCAGGGCCAGATGCAATAGCAACGACGAACCGCGTCGAAATTTTCCGAACCAGGCGAAATAACAACCGATCCCCACAATCAACCCAATGGCCAAGCCGGCGTACTCGCTCTCCCGGAGAAACAGGTCCGGCCAGTTTGTGATGAGACGCGAGTGCTCGAAGAGCAGGTCGTCTCCTTGGGTGTGAACCAGAGCATCGCGAACGGCACCCGACCATTTGTAGTGCTCAATGACGGCCTGCGCTACTTTTCCAAGACCACCCCCCACGACTGCGAAGACGGGCAGCCAGAGGCTCTTGCCAAATTGGCGATCGACGAGATCGAACGCGAGCAGCCCGATCACGACAACAAGCACGTCGAGCCAGTTGCTGTCGAACCAATAAAAGGCCGACTCGTGGCGTTGCCCGCCCGACATGCCGACAAGGTGCGCGTCAAACTGCGATTGAATTGCGCGAGCGGCCGGGTCTTCGACCAAATACAACAGCGCCAGGAGCGAGAGCACCACGGTGAGTGGGCGGAAGAAATCGCACAGCCTGCGTCGATCAAGGACTGCCGGCAGAGCGGTCCCCGCTGCGCCGAGTGCGGCCCAGAGGAAGCCGATGACGAAGAGTGCAAAGAATCCGTAATACTGCGACGGGGCGTGCCCAGAGTGTGCGTAAGCGATGACCTGCATGTAGGTCATCGAGCCACCCAAGCCCCATCCCAGCGCTCCGAAGAGAGCGAAGTACGCGACTCGTTCGCGCCAGTCTTCCCGGTTGGAAAGGAGACAAATGGCGATTGCGGCCAGTGCGCCCGGAAGCATTGCCCCCGTCTCGTGGCCGTAGTTTCCGCGGATTCCCCAGCCGATCGATAGCGAAAGACCGATCGATAGCAGCGCGAGAGGAGCCCACAGAGGATTGCGGAGACCGCCGCTGAATTCGCCGTAGAACATGCGCATAAGCAGATTTCGGTCAGAATAACCGAATCGGCAGGCCCGCGATATCGGGGGGAATTCCGCCTGTCCCCTTTGACCCGCTCTTCATTAGAATCGCCGCCTTGTGGAAAGCGGCGAGTATGGAAACGAGCCTGCACCGTCAGTTGAAGTCGTTGTATTCGGCGGAGCCGAGCGCCCAGGAAGTGCGTCTCGATACGTTTCGCATCGATGCCGTGCACGAAGGCCTGCTGATCGAGATCCAGCAAGGATCGCTGGGGGCTATCCGGCCGAAGATCCGCCGACTGCTCGAACAACACGATGTGCTGGTCGTCAAGCCGCTGGTGGCGCGAAAGATCTTGATCCGTCGCAAGCGCGCCGGGGGGAAAGTCGTCTCGACGCGACAGAGTCCCAAGCGCGAGACCATCGCCGATCTGTTCGCCGACCTCGTCTATTTCGTCGATGTGTTTCCCAATCCGCGTTTGACGCTGGAGGTGGTTTTCACACATCAAGAGGAACATCGGGTCACGTCGCGGAAGAAATGGTGGCGGGGGCCCGACTTTCGCGTGACCGACCGGCTCTTAGTCGGCATCGAAGGCCGCGTGACTCTTCGCGACACGGCCGATCTGTTGCGGTTGTTGCCCGAAGGGCTGGGCGAGCAGTTCACGACAGAAGAAATCGCCCGCCTCACGCCGATGCCTCGGTGGCTTGCACAGAAGATGGCCTATTGCCTGCGGAAGATGGGCGCGGTCGAAGCGCTCGGCAAGCGGGGCAATTCATGGCTGTATCGCGTCGTGCCGCCGATCAGGTCAATCACTCCCGCCGCTCGTGTCCGGCGTCCGCGGCGCGCGGCTTCTTGAGCGTCTCCTTGGCGCCGCGGCCGATTGTACGTCGGACCGTTCATTGCGCGGGAAAGGCCTCAGCCATTCCCGGTGCGACCGGTGGACGTCGCGGCAGGCCCACCCCGAGCAGGCAGGCGAGCGGTGCGCAGATAAGCATCGTCACTTTGAACCAGAGCGTGTAGGGCAGCATCGACAGGTTCATCACGATAGCCGCCAGGAAGAGCAGCGCGACCACGATTCCGGCAACGCGGCCTCCTAATCGGGTTGCCACCCAGGTGCTCGCGAGGGCCGTCCCACTCCACGCTGGCACGACGACAGCCAGAATCCAATGCGGGTACGCTGCCACGTGCGCGCACACTTCCTCTTTAGTGTTTGTAGAGTCTGGCGGCATCGGGTAGACGACGGCACTGAACAACTCAACGGCAACCAGCAGCCCCCCGGCCAGCGTCGATGCGATGAGGATGCCCAACACAATTCGAATTGCTTTCGCCATAAAGCTGCGTGGTTTAGAGGTCGGAGCGGGCTCTGTCCCAACATACCGACTGACAACTCGGAGACTCAATGGGCCGATTCGCCAGCATATTGCGGGGAGACCCGACGGGTGTCGGCGTACGAATCGACTTCATCCCCCCAACTCGTCCAGCCGGCGGCCCGCTCGCGTGCGAAGAGTTCCAGATACGGCCCGGGGCTGCACTGCTCGATCAGTGCGTATTGTTCATCGGGCTTGCGGGAATGCTCGCGTTTGCGTCGGGCGATGACATTCACCTGTCGCCGACCGGGAGCCAACGTCCGCAACTTGCCCCGCACTCCAAAGAGCAATAACTCGGTCACGTTGCGGAAATAAAATCCGACGCCGCGTCCGTCGGGTCCGCCATCCTTGCGAATCTTCAGCCACACAAGATTCGTCTTATAGGTGAAGCCCCAAGCCTTGAGGATCGAGAGGCCGTCTTCGAGCAGGGCGTTCGGACACCACAAATAAAGGTGACTTTTCTCTCGCGCGTGGAGTGCCACCGGAAGGGCCCGGATCTCCTCGACGTCCATCGTACGGTACCGCCGCAGCCGCCGATGCTCGGGCGCCATCTTCCCGGTGCGATTCTGAAACCGCCAAGGCGGGTCAACTAGGATCGTCGAAAACGTGCCGCTCAATCCGTCGAGCATCGTTTTAGTCCAAGGTCCAAAGTCCAATGTCCAAGGTCACGCACATGCAAGGCCACCACTCCCGGTCTGTTTGGCTTTGGACTTCGGACGTTGGACCTTGGACTCATCCGATCAATGCGCCGGGGGCGGGCTGTTTTGGAAGGCGCGGGCGCGGAAGAGGAAGTCGACGATATTGCCTTCGTGCGGTTGCAGCCAGTTGAGGGCGATTGTCTTGATGGGGCCGATGTTGAGGCGGTCGATGTGGGTTGCGTCGAGCAGCTGCTGCGAGAACTTGGCGTTCTCGGTGATGCCCGTGCAGACGAGCGTCGTCTTGATCGAGCTGAGCATTTTTTCCTGCGGACAATCGACCACCGACACGAAGGGGAACATGTACTCGGTGTTGGCCAGCTCGTGTTCCGGGCTGGTGCAGTGGATCACGGTAGGCCGCAAGTAGTCGCAGCGTTCTTTTTTCACCAACCGCGGGCCGCCGCGGTATTTCTCGGTGACTTCGGTGGCGCCCGGCTGTTTGAGGGCCGCATCGATCTGCCCGTTGATGGCGTCGGCAGCTCCGGGCAGCGTGAACGAGGCTAGTGCCGCCTTGGGATCGTTGGTTGGAAGCGGGGCGACGGGGCCCATGCGTTTGGCCATCGCATCGGCGATCTCGCGTCCGTGACGCGAAGCCCAGATGCCCGAGCAACTAATGCAGCTGCGTCCGCTATTGATGAGCACGCTGTCGACCATCAGGTCGAGATAATCTTCCCACTTGTCGGCGACGTCGTCGCCCAAGAGGATCTTGCTGAAGCCGGGACCGTGTGGTTGCACGCGGGGGTTACCGTGATACTGCTTCACGGTGGCTGTGCCGCCGAAAATCATGGCCCGCTCGCAACCTTGTAGCACCGCCGCTCCGACCTCGCCGCCGCCGGGGTAAATCGAAAACGCTTCGCGCGGGAAACCAGCCTGCGCGAAGGCTTCGCACATGCGGTAGGGGGTCCACGGCTCTTGCGGACCGGGCTTCAGCACGAGGCCGACCTGCATCGGCATGACGGGCAGCCACAGCGTGTGGACGCCGGGCGAGTTCGACGGCAGCACGGCCCCCAACACCGGCGCGTTGGCCTGATAGCTGACGGTGATGCCCCGGTCTTCTACACCGAAACCCCGAGTGAGCACGTCGTAAGGCAGGCCGCGGGTTAGCGCTTCGATAATGTCTCCCATGTGCGACAACACGAAGTGGTTCTTCTTCATGTTCGAGGCGCACATGTGCTCGGGCAGACCGGTTGTCGCTGCCTGGATCGTACAGAATTCCTCGGGTGTCTGCGTGCCGTTGCCCAGCGGCAATTTTGCGGTCAAGTAAAGGTCGGCCGCTTTCTTGCAGTATTCAACCAGCGTGGTGATCGGAATCTCGCGCAAGACGTCCCGCGCCCGCTGGGACTTGCGGACATCCATCTGGATCAGACCGCCGTTGGCCTGATGCACCGTGCAGAGCGTTTCGCCCGTCTCAAAATGGACGACCGGATCTTTCTGCAGGCTTTCGTAAGGCTTTCCCCAACGGATCACGGGGATTTCGAGCATGGAGCACCTTAGTGAGGTTTCCGACTAGCACGAGACACGAAAGACGAAAGAAGCACGAAGCACCAATGAAAGACATGGAACTTCGTGCTTAGGTCATTCGGAAATACTTTCGTGATTCGTCATTAGAGCTTTAGTACACGCCAACAGTCGTGGTTTTGGCGAATTCGCGGTACGGCTTCACACCGCTGACACCGTCCCACGGATATTTTTCGTGTGGCTTCTCGCGCTCGCCCTCATCGCGTTCGAGGAAGCCGGGGATGAAGACTTCTTTGGTCAGCGTGTAGAGTTTCACGCGTCCCGACTCGCCATACGGGACAACCTGGTTTGAGTCTTTGAAGTCGACGACTTCAATCACGGCCCGCGGCTCGGGCGCGTAATAAGTGATCTTGTAGTCGTCGGCTGGGTCAAACGGCTTGCCGCAGGCGAGGCCCATCAGCGTGTTGCCGTAGGTGGGCGTGATGTAAACGTTCGGGCCGAGCAGTTCTTCGCGGCAGAAGCGGTACCACTGCGGCGTGAATTCGGTGCCGCCGGCGAAGATTCCCGTGATGCCCGCTTCTTCGACGCTCGAACCTTCGTTCATCAGCCGCAAGGCGAGCGCTTCGAGCAGCTTCGGCGTCGCGAACATGCATTTGATGTCGTGGCCAGCCGAGAGGATCGTCATCGCCTGGTCGATCACGTGGTCGGCGTACGCTTTGACACCCTGGATGTCGCCATTCTTGAGCAGTTTGACGACCCAGCGCGGATCGAGATCGACGCAGAAGCAAATTCCGCCCCGGTGATGAGCCAAGTGCTCGACCGCCAGCCGCAGGCGCCTTGGGCCAGAAGGCCCGAGCATCATCCAGTTCGATCCCTTGGGAAAGTATTCGTCGGGCAGCGTGTCGCTGAAGAGTTCGTAGTCGATCCAATGATCCTCGATCACGACACGACTCTTGGGGATTCCCGTGGTGCCGCCCGTTTCGAAGACGTACGCGGGCTTGTCGGCCAAGCCTTTGGGGATCCAACGACGGACGGGTCCGCCGCGAAGCCATTCGTCCTCGAACAGCGGGAATTTTTTTAGGTCTGCGAAGACGCGCACCTCTTTGCGCGGATCAAAGCCCAGCGTTTTAGCCTTCTCCAGCCAGAACGGGCTGCCCGTTTCGGGACTGAAGTGCCACTCCACGGTCTCGCGGACGTGGTTATTGAGCCGTGCTTTGGCTTGGGAGACGAGCGAGTCGAGTTTCTGGTTCGGTGAGGAGGCGGCATTCACGGATCGATTGGCTCCGGTTTGCGGCGGCAAAAAAGTAACTGGTTTGCCCGTAATTTTAGGGAGTGGGCGCGAGTTTGCAACGTGATGCATGTGCGCCTGCTGCGACGCAGGCCGTCCGCGGTGCGCACTCGATCACTAATCGCGAGGCCGGTTCTGCTTCCCTCTCTCTTGGCGAACCGCTTCAGAGACGTTCTCCCCGTTGAATCGTTGCGTGCGGAAGGGCGGCGGCTCGGTGGTGTTGCGCGGGCTTACAAGCGGCAAACGACGTCCGCCAATCGCCGCAAATTCGCCGCTCCCGCCCGAATTCGGTGTTCGGGGCCCCTCTTGAGCCCATTTTTCCCGATACTAGGGGAAGCCAGTGACCGGATGGGTTCTGGATCGATTGTGACCTGTCGATTTTAGGTCCAACCCGCAGCAGACATAGGGACTCGGCGATATACTTAGGGGGAGCGCCTGTGCCGGACGCAACCCATTCCTGGGCCGATTGATAGCGGGCAGTCAAGCCCGGTCATTTAGGGAAGCCCTGTTGAAACGGATGAGTCGCCGGATGCGTAAACATCGCTTTCTTTTGCGAGTTGCAGGATTTGCCGCCCTGCTGGGGCTGTCTGTCTGCAACCCACTGCCCGGCCAGACCGAGAGCCGTCCCCGCCGGCCAACAGCCCGCCCGAACGACGCCCCTCCTCCGCCGGAAACGTCAGACAAACAGAAGCCTGACAAGCCGGCGGCTGACAAAACCAACAAATCACCGAAGAGCCTACCGAAGCGGCCCGCTCGTCGCCCCGGATTACCGCGGAACTTTTGGGGCAACCGCACCGCTCCGACGTTCCACAATGAGGATCGTGGCGAGCCTGCCGATCGCGAAGGAGCAACTTC
>DASRXU010000042.1:0-18204 GCA_035687365.1 Planctomycetaceae bacterium
CACCACCACCGCGATCGCGACGCAGGGGGCGGCCGCCAGCCGGCACGAGAGGCGTTGTCCGACGGCACTACGAAAACGAGAGCGCAGCATCAGAGGGTCTCGCGGAAGAATAATCGAGTCGTGGTTTAGGTATGACAAGGAGGGTCGGGAAGATAATGGAATCGACCACACGGGCCAAGACCAGCTTGTATCCGACCTCAACCACTCGATCGAGTGCGAGCAGCCACCGCAGAAGAGCACGTCAAACGCGCGCATCAAGAGCGCGTCGCAGGTAGCGCTGTCGGAAAGAGCGAGCCCGGAGCAGGAGCCTCGCGGACTATTTCGCGGGCTCGTCCAGCGTCGCGAATGGGCTGATGCGGCGAACCTTGGCCACAATCGCACTCTTCGACGCTTGGTCGGTCGCTTTGGCGTAACGGAGCTTCAACTTCTTGAGCTTCGATCGCCGCGCGCGGCGGCGGGCAATCTCGCGATCGCGTTCAACTCGTCCCATGCGTCAGTCGTCCCTTGTTCCCGCTTGCCCGTCGGGACGGAATCTCCCGCGGACAGCGAGCGTTTCTTGTAGCAAGACGGGGTTGCAGGGTCAACTCGCCGCGCGGGTCGCTGCTTGAGGTTCTGTGACGCCATCCGGACCCGTCATCACAGCGGGGCGATCGCTCCAATTGCTGACAGGGATTCGTCTTATCGGAGCAAATCTGACCGTCCTTTGAGCAAAACCGGGCTTGTCGGAAGCGGGGGACTTACGATAAAACGCCGACGATAAACCTCAAAGGGCGGCCGCGAAACGCGTGGCCCTGCTGCCCCCACAATATTTTTTCGGATCGATCCGGAAAGGATTCCGCGATGGCGATCACGGTCGCAGCGCTGGCCGAGTGGCTGGACGGCCAGGTACTCGGCAACGAAACGCTGTTGATCGATCGCGCTCAGTCGCTGTCGAAAGCCGGCTCCGGGTCGATCGCCTTCTTTGCCGGGACCAAAGTGGCCGGACTCAAGCCCGTGGAAGGCGCTGCGATTCTGATTGCCCAGGAACTCAGCGGGCTCGCCGCTCCCCTCGCGAACGAACGGTGCGCGTTCATCGTCGTCAAGCATCCCAAAGAGGCGTTGATTCGCGTCGCGGGCCGATTTACGCCGCGCCGGGCTCGGCCGGAGATCGGAATCTCGTGTCACGCGTACGTGAGCGCCACCGCCCGCGTCGGCAAAGAGACCAATATTCATCCGGGTGCGCAAGTCGGTGCCGGCGTAATTGTGGGTGATCGTTGCGACATCCATCCCGGCGCCGTGATCGGACGCAACTGCCGCCTGGGTGACGACGTGGTCGTCTATCCCAACGTCGTGCTGTACGACGACATGATTGTTGGCAATCGGGTCATCCTACACGCGGGTGCTGTGATCGGGGCGGACGGATTCGGGTACCGCACGGTGGGCGGCCGACACGAACACATTCCCCACTTCGGCACCGTCCGCATCGAGGACGACGTCGAAGTCGGCGCGAATACGACGATCGACCGAGCCATGGTCGACGAGACGGTGATCGGGCAGGGGACCAAGCTCGATAACCAGGTGATGATCGGACACAACTGCGAGATCGGACGGCACAACCTGTTTGCTTCGCAGGTCGGTTTCGCCGGCTCGGTCACGACTGGCGACTATGTCGTGTGCGCTGGGCAAGTTGGCATCGCCGATCACGCTCATCTGGGCAGCCGTTCGGTGTTGGGACCGAAGGCCGGCGTGCACGGCGACATCCCCGAGGGGCAGCGCTACGTCGGCGTTCCCGCGGTGCCGGAAGTCGAGTGCTATCGATCGGTGCTGGCACTCCAGAAGCTGCCGGAAATGCGGCAGCAATTCCGCAAACTGGAACGCCAGGTCGCCGAGTTGGCCGTGCTTGCCGACCAGTTGCGGAAACAGATTGGCGAAGCGGAAGTCGCGGAGAGCCGCCTTTCCGTCAAAGAAGCGGTATCGCGCCCATTGCGCGACGCTGCCTGACAGCCAGTTTCAGAGATGAGGCAGATTCAAAGATCAGGTTGAGACATGCGGATTGAACCCGGGGGGCGGATTGGATTGCTGGCTGGGGCGGGGCGATTTCCGATCGCCTTCGCAGAAGCCGCGCGGAATCAGGGGCTGTCCGTAGTCGGAGTCGGCGTGCCGGGCATGGCCTCCGAAAGCCTGCGCGACCTCTGTGACTACTACGCGACCGCCTCCGTCGCTCGCCTGGGCCGCGCGATTCGGATTTTTAAGAAGACCGGAGTCCATCACGCGGTGATGGCAGGCAAAGTCGAGAAAACCTTCCTGTTTCAATCCTTCCGCTGGATTCGGCACCTGCCCGACTGGCGGACGATTCACATGTTCTGGCGGTACGCCCGTGAGAACCGCAAAGACGACACGTTGCTCTTGGCCCTCATCCGAGAGTTCGAGCGCGACGACATTCATTTCGATTCGGCCCTCAATTATTGTCCGGAGCTTCTCGTGAGACACGGATTTCTCACGCGCCGCAAACCGACGCCGGCGCAGTGGCGCGACATTCAATTCGGCTGGGAGATCGCCAAAGAACTCGGCCGCCTCGACATCGGCCAGACCGCCATCGTGAACGACATGGCCGTCATCGCCCTGGAGGCCATCGAAGGGACCGATGCTGCCATTCGCCGCGCGGGAACCCTCTGCCGCCGCGGCGGATTCACCATCGTCAAAGTTGCCAAGCCGCAGCAGGACATGCGTTTCGACGTGCCAACCATCGGAGTCGAAACGATCCAGAACATGCGGGAATCAGGCGCCCGCGTGCTGGCGGTCGAAAGCGAAATGACCATCATGCTCGACCAGCCCGAAGTCATCGAACTGGCCGACCGCCTGGGTATCGCCATCGTCTCGCTCAAAGCCGACGAGGTGAAGCTGCAATTGGCTTCTTGAGCCGCGCCCTCATCGAGGCACGGCGCGCCTGAGCTCCACAGACTCTGCAGCTGCGCTGCCGATCCGGGGTGGTAGTGCTGTTACCTCCCGTGGCGTCGCCGTTAGGACGTCTGAAGCACGGACTGCTCGATTTCCGAAGCGCATTTGTCCAGAAAAACGCCGAACCCGACGCGTCATTCTCGTGTCTTTATTGCCGCCTTTCGGCAATTCGTGGTTCCTGACGCTCTGGTTTCGCTTGTCGTGGAGAAAAAATCGCAAATAGCAATTGAGCGAAGGGGCCACAAACCCACATCGTTGCTCGTGGCAACGGGGGAGTTTGGGACCATGAAGAAGATTCACGTCAACGTCGGCACCATCGGTCACATCGATCATGGCAAGACGACTCTGACTGCCGCCATTGTGGCGGTACAGGCCGCAAAAGGTCTGGCAAAGCTCAAGACCTACCGGGAGATCGCCAAGGGCGGCACCGTGCGGGATGAGAATAAAACAGTCACGATTGTCGCAAGTCACGTTCAGTACGAGTCGGCGGAAAGACACTACGCCCACATCGACTGTCCGGGGCACGCCGACTACATCAAGAACATGATCACCGGCGCGGCGCAGATGGATGGCGCCATTCTCTTGCTTTCAGCGGCGGATGGCCCGATGCCGCAGACAAGAGAGCATATCCTGCTCGCTCGCCAGGTCGGCGTTCCGGAACTGGTCGTGTTTCTCAATAAATGCGATCTCGTCGATGATCCGGAATTGATCCAGTTGGTGGAACTGGAAACGCGCGAGCTGTTGACGAAGTACGGGTTCGATGGGGAGAACGTCCCCGTCGTGCGCGGAAACGCCAAAGCCGCGCTCGATCAGCCCACCGACCCGGATTATTCACGGTGTATTGATGAGTTGCTGTCCGCAATGGATCGCTATATCCCCGCGCCAAAGCGGGCTGTTGATAAGCCGTTCCTCATGCCGATCGAGGGAGTTCATTCCATCGAGGGTCGCGGAACGGTTGCGACTGGGAAGATTGAGCAGGGGATTGTGACCGTCGGCCAACGCGTCGAAATCCTTGGGCTGGGCGAAGTCCTCGAAAGCGTCTGCACGGCGATTGAGGAGTTCAATCGGCCTTTGGACCAAGGCGAAGCGGGGCAAAACGTGGGCTTGCTGCTGCGAGGCATCAAGAGCCACCAAATCCAACGAGGCCAGGTGATCGCTGCTCCCAGAACGATTCGCCCAAGGTCGAAATTCAAGGGAGAAGTTTATGTCCTGAGCAAAGAAGAAGGCGGCCGGCACACTCCGTTCTTCGGAGGCTATAAGCCGCAGTTCTTCTTCAGGACCACAAATGTCACCGGCGAAATTGGCCTGACGGAAGACCAGGAAATGGTCATGCCGGGCGACAACGCCGTCGTCTTTGTCGGACTGGACAAGGCGGTGGCGCTGGATGTCGGAAGCCACTTCGCGATCCGCGAAGGCGGTCGGACGGTCGGTTCCGGCGTGATCACCCAAATTGTCGACTGATGCTGCGGGGATGGAGCAATCCATCCCTGCTTTTTTATTTGCAAGGCGGATTGTGCCGAGTCGCAGACGATGACTCAAAGCCATCGGCATCAGAGCGGCAACTCGCAAAACGCCGACTGGCCGAAATTCTCTTCGACCTCTACCCGCAACGACTCGAGCGCGTGGCTCGGCGTCGCAATGAGTTGATCCCGTAGTTGGCTGGCGATCCAAAAGGCGATCAGCTCGGCCGTCGTGTTCTCGATCGGCAACAGAACGCAGTCTTCCCGCGGGAAAAGCCACCGCCGGTTTTCAAAGGTTACCTCGACCTCGGTCGGGCCGACGTGCACGCGGATCTTCGGGTGCTCGGTCGGCAACAAGACCCGGTGATCGAGCCCATCGACGATTTTCTGTAGCGCGTCGCGAAGCGCGATGAAGTCGAACACGTACCGGTTCTCGTCGAGCTCTCCCACCAATTCGACCGACGTCCGCCAATTGTGGCCGTGGAGTCGTTCGCACACGCCGCCGGCAAACGTAATGAAATGGGCCGCGCTGAAGACCAGATGGTCCTTTGTGACCCGCACGGAAAACCGGCCGCGCTCGCTGGAGGAGTGCTCGGGGCGATTCGAAGATTGCCCGAGGCGATCACTGGCTGGAGCTGACACCGTCGGCTCCGAGTTGCAAATAGGGCAGGGCACTTTCGGGGATCGATGGACGTTCGACGAGTCCGTCGCGCAGCGCAGCAAACAGGCAACCGGCAACCAGGTCTGCCGTCGTTCCCGGATTGCGAAGATTGCCATGCGCTCGCAGCCAATTGTCGAGGTAGCGCATCCGCGAGCGGCCGATGGGGCTTTGCGGTCCGCCGGCCGACAGGACGGAACTTGCGTGTCGCGCGGCCTCGATGGCAACCTCGGGACCGCACTTGCGGGCGATCAACGTGTCGGGAAACTCCGCCATCAGCCAGACATGCAAATCGATGACGGCCTCTTCCCAGCGCTCGGCAAACGGCTCGAACCGGCTGAGCCGTTTGGCTCCGGCCAAGACGATCGAAAAATCGGAGGCGTATTCCGCGGCAATGCGATCGTGATCGGCCGCCAGACGCATCGCCTCGAGCAGCGATACGCTGGGGGGCTCGTTCACGTCTTGGCTGTCGACCTGGCCCAATCCGCCCGGACTCGCCAAACGAATCGCCTCATAGACTTGTTCTGCGTCGCGCACGTCGAGACGCGCGAGGATCGCGGCGATTCCGTCGCTTAACGGCGTGCCCGTGGGGACGGCGGCTAAAGGCGCGACCAGCAGCACAATTCCCAGGTTCGTGTTCCGCCCAACGGTGCTGTGCGTTTTTTGGATGGCGTCGAGAATCGTGTCGCCCACGGGTCGGTCGGCGGCGTTCTCGAAGGCCGGCGCGGCCGCGGCGGCCGACTGCACGAAGTCTTCGTACTTCAGATCTTCAAATTGCGCCTCGGGATGCACGTTCCCCGGTTTGCGTGCAGAGGCTTCGAGAAGTGACGCTAACAGCGCGTGGTCAACGACGGTGCTCGACATCTCCCCATTCTAGGACGATTCTCCAGAAAGCGTTATGCTGAGGCCACCCGACGCTCGCCCGGAAGGACCCTGACAATCGCCACGAAAACCGATCTCTCGCAATTCGCCTGCCAGGTCTGCATCGCCCCGGACTGCGGCCGACAGTATGGGATCGACGAAGTGCGGGTCGCCTGCGAAGCGTGCGGCGGGCTGCTCGACGTCCGATATGACTGGGACCGCATCCCCGTTCCGGCCTCGCTCCGCGACTTCGAGGCCCGCTGGCAAACTCGCCGCAATCCGCTCGACTTCAGCGGCGTTTGGCGGTTCCGCGAGCTGCTTCCGTTCGCTCCGCCCGAGGCCATCGTGACCATCGGCGAAGGGCAAACGGTCCTGCAAGCCAGCGACAGCGTCGGTCGCTACGTCGGCATGCAGCCCGGCCGGCTGCTTTTGCAGTATGAGGGGCTGAACCCCTCGGGCAGCTTCAAAGACAACGGTATGACTGCGGCAGCCACCCACGCACGCATGGTGGGCGCGAAAACGGCAGCCTGTGCGTCGACGGGCAACACGAGCGCCTCCCTCGCAATTTTCGCGAGCACGACCGGACTGTTTCGCGTCGTCGTCTTCGTCGGCAGCGGCAAAATCGCCTTCGGCAAGTTGGCGCAGGCCCTCGACTACGGCGCACTCACGCTGCAAATTCAGGGTGATTTCGATGACACGCTGGCCCGCGTCCGCGAAGTCTGCGAGCGGCTCAAGATCTATCTGTGCAACAGCGTCAACCCACTACGGCTAGAAGGGCAGAAGACGATCATGTACCGGGTGTTGGAATCCCTCAACTGGGAGCCGCCCGATTGGATCGTTGTCCCCGGCGGAAACCTCGGGAACTCGAGCGCCTTCGGCAAGGCGTTTTACGAACTCGAACAGCTCGGGCTGATCGATCGCATACCGCGATTGGCCGTGATCAACGCGGAAGGCTCCAACACGCTCTACCGCGTGCACGAGCAGCAAAAGATTCATTGGAACGAGGGACGCACCGACGGCTCGGCGATCGATGAGTTTTATGCCCAGATGGACGCGGAAGGTCGGCGGGCCGCGACGCTCGCCACTGCGATCGAAATCAATCGGCCGGTCAACCTCGTCAAATGTCTCCGCGCCCTGGAAGTCTGCGACGGCGTGGTCCGCGAAGTTTCAGACCAGGAGATTCTCGAGGGGAAGGCGCAAGTGGGAGCCGGCGGTTTCGGCTGCGAACCGGCCAGCGGCGCCTCGATTGCCGGCGCCAAACGGCTACGCGAGGAAGGTATCATCGCCGCCGACGACCGCGTCGTCTGCATTCTGACGGGTCACGAACTCAAGGATCCGAACTCCACGGTTACCTATCACTCGGGCGAAGCGAAGGGGACGGCGGCTGGGCGATTTGCCAACCGGCCGATCGTCGTCGAAAACGATCTCGAACAAATCATCGCGGCCCTGCACAAGTTCGTGTGAGGGAACCGGGCGCCGACTGAGCCCGCCAACAAGTCACTGAGGCCGACATGTCCATTCGTCCCATTCAACGTCTGGTGAAAGCCAAGCCGACGGTCGAAGGCGCCGGGGTGCGTCTGCGTCGTGCGTTCGGCTTCGGCAACACGTCCGACTTCGATCCGTTTCTGCTGTTGGACGATTTTCGCAACGACGTGCCGGAAGATTATCTGTGCGGTTTCCCGTGGCACCCCCATCGGGGGATCGAAACGATCACGTATGTGCTGGCCGGAAGCGTCGAGCACGGCGACAGCCTCGGCAACAAGGGCTCGCTCGGCGCCGGCGACATTCAGTGGATGACGGCCGGCCGCGGCATCATCCATCAAGAGATGCCCAAAGGCGACCAGTCGGGCCGCATGCACGGCTTCCAACTGTGGGCCAACTTGCCCGCTTCGCTCAAGATGACCGCGCCGCGCTATCAAGAGGTCAAGGCGGTCGAGATTCCCGAAGCGGTCGAAGACGACGGGACACGAGCCCGCATTGTGTGTGGCACCTTTTGGGGCAAAAAGGGTCCGATTGACGGCATCGCCGCCGACCCGATCTATATCGACGTCTCGGTACCGCCCGGAAAGCGCAAAAGCCTGCCCGTCGAAACCGATCGCCACGCCTTCGCCTACGTCTTTGCCGGCGGAGGAAAGTTTTGCAACGCCTCGGCCCCGCTGGCCGTGCCAACCGAAGGTATCGGCTGGCTGGACGTGTCGCCTCCGCAAAGCGCGGAAAACCGTTGCCTAGTGCTGTTCGACCGCGGCGACGAAGTTGTCGTGCAAGCAGGTGACGAAGGGATCCGCTTCCTGCTCGTCTCCGGCAAGCCGCTCAAAGAGCCGGTCGCCTGGTACGGGCCGATCGTGATGAACACGCAGCAGCAACTGCAGCAAGCGTACGAAGAGCTGCAGGAAGGCACGTTTCTCAAAAGCGCGAAGTAATTCAATAGGGATCCTGGGTGGCACTGGCGGCTTGTCCGCCAGTGTTTTTCCAACAGGCGCGAAAAGGCCCACTGGCGGATAAGCCGCCAGTGCCACCCGATCATCCTGTTACACAGTCGGCAGCTCGAAGCCCTTGCGTCGCGGGCGATCCAGGAGCTGGTTGGCTGCGTCGTCGTCGAGGAATTGCTCGCGGGTTGGGTCCCAGCGGAGCGGTCGACCGATCGTGCGGGCGATGTTGGCTAAGTGGCAAACGCTGATCGAGCGGTGGCCGATCTCCACGTCGGCGACCGGCTGGTTGCGGCTGCGGATGCAGTCGAGCCAGTTCTGCATGTGCCAACGCGCCTGCCACAGGGCCAGGTTGTCGCTCCACTTTCGTTCTTCTTCCGCGACGTCGAGATGCTTGCGCAGCTCCTCGGCGATTTCCGGCGGATTGGAGGCGAACTTGTTGCGGTTGATCTCGAGCTTCCCTTTCTCGCAGATGAAGACCGCGCCGCCCATCGGGCCGTGACCTTGCTCGAGGACAAAATTCACTTCCACGCCATTGGCGTAGCGCATGGCGACCTGGCCGTTGGTGCCCGACGTCAGCGGCCGAATCTCGGTCGGACCGGTCCCATCCATGCCGAGGCCCCATTGAATTTGGTCGACGCCGTGGGCGCCCCAGTTGGTCATCTCGCCGCCGGAGAAATCGCGCCACCGCATCCAGCCCATCCAAGTCGGGTTGAACTCGCGCCACGCGGCCTGATTCAGCCAGACGTTCCAATCGAGTCCCTTCGGCACCGGCTGCGCGGGAAACGGCTGCGCGGGTGACGATTCGGGACCCGTGTAGTTGATCGCGCGAACTTCGTGCACTTTGCCCAGGCCGCCACTCCGCACGAGCTCACACGCCACACGGTTCATCGCCATCGAGCGCTGCTGAGAGCCGACTTGCAAGACGCGGTTGTAATGCCGCACCGCGTTGACGAGCGCACGGCCCTCGTGGATGTAGAGCGTGAGCGGCTTCTCGGCGTAAACGTCCTTCCCCGCCTGGCAGGCATGGATGCAGGGCACGACGCGCTGGAACTCGCCGGTCGCGACAATTACGGCGTCGACATCTTTGCGATCGAGCAGCCGGCGATAGTCCTGCACGACGGGCCAGGCCGCTTTCTGTTTGGCTTTGAACGCTTCGGCTCGCGGCACGTTGCAATCGCACAGCCCGACGATTTCGGCCGACTCGGGCAATTGCTGCAACAACAGGCTCGCGCGGCCGCCGACGCCGATCGCTGCGACCCGAATGCGATCGCTCGTCCCGGTCCCACCGGCGGCTCGGGCCCCACGCGAAACCAACAACGGGCCACCCAGAGCGCCCGCCGCCAAAGTGCCGGCTGCGGTTCCCAGAAACTGACGTCGACTCGTGCCACGGCTTGCAGATTGATGGTCGTGCATGGTTCTCGGCTGCCTCGTTCTAGCCAAACTCCGCGATCGACCTTCGTTGGAAAGCGCCGTCGAAGCGATCGGTTCGCTCGATCGTAATGCTCCGCTCAGAGGTTCGCCACCGGACCGCGATCGACTGCCCGACAGCATTCCGGGCTTTGAGGTCGCCACTTAGACAAATCGGCACGCGAACGGCGTCTAAGCAGCGCACCCCTCCGAATCCCGCCGAGGTGTCGAACGATGAGACGCGCACTACTTTCCCTCGCGGCAACGATGGCCTTGACGCCTGGCGTCCTCTGCCACGCCCAGGGGGCAAGCTTCGCCAACGGAGACGACAAGGCCGGCTCGACACAAAGTCAGGCGTCTTCGACCGTTCGCGTGCGCGTCCGCGCGGAAGATCTCAGCGGCAAGCCGTTGGCGGATGCCAAGGGTTTCCTGTTCAAGATGACGCCGCCGCAGGATCCCAAGCGCGCCAGAGATTCCGAACCCGCCATCACATCGGGCGAGGTGACGTCGGCTTCGAGCAGTGACGGTTATGTCGAAACGCAGCCGCTCCCCGCGAAAACGGCTTACGTGCTCGAGATTCAAGCCGACGAATTCGCCCCCGAACTGACGCAATGGACTCATCCTCAGCAATCGGACACGGTCGAGTTACCGCCCGTCCGGCTGAAGCGTTGGGGAACGATTACCGGGACCGTTGTCGACCGCCAAGGACAAATCGTTCCGCGCGTCACCGTGATCCAAGCCGGTGACGGAACCAAGCGGCTCGAGGCAGTGACGGATGACCGCGGGCAGTTTCGTCTCGGCGAAATACCCGAAGGCCGCGCGATCGTCTGCTTCGACGCGCCCGGCTTTCGCTTTCATGGACTGGTTCTGACATCGCCGTCCGACGGCGCGCGAATCGAGCTGGAGCGGGTCGGCGACCCAAACCCACGCGTGCTCCAGCCTGCCACTGCCTCTGTCCGGCAATGGTCGGCGGAGCAGCGAGCGGCCGCCGTGAGCAAGATCCTCGATCCCCAGATTGCGCGAGTTTTGACACAGTCGACCATCAGCGAGAACGATCAAAGCGTTCTGCTGGCCGCGGCGCGCCGCGATCCGGAGCGAGTTCTAGCCCGACTCGATGGTCTGAAATTCGCGGCCCCCAACATCGCGTACAGTGTCCGTTACTCGATCGGGGCGGCGTTGCTGAATCATGGCAAGCCTGACGCCGCACTCGAAGCGATCGGCAAGTTCAAGACCGCGCAGATGCGCTTGCAGGCGTACCTCTATTGGTTTTCCACGGAGCCCGCGAAAACCAAATATCCGAACGCGCGCCGCTCTGCGCTAAAAAAAGCCCGGGAGATTTTGGACAGCGGGATTGAGCCGGCGGGACACCCTTATCAACTCTGCGAACTGGGTGCTCAACTGTACGACGTGGGAGATCAGCCGGGCGCCCGGAAGGTGTTCCAGGAATGCGAGGCGCTGCTCGGAAAAATGCCGGCCGATGATCAATCCCGCGACGGACTGCGGGTCCAATTGGCGATTGCCGTGGCACGGGACGATGTCGAGCGAGCGAAGAAGCTGGCCGCGGACGCCGAGCCGGACGAATTGATTCGTGCTGCGGCCGACATCGCCCGTCACCATCCGCAGGATGTGGAAAACTTCCTGGCGGAGGTGCCCGGCGACCTGTCCCTACTTCAGCTGCGAGGAGTCGCCAACAATCTTCCCCCTCTGTGCCTGCGCGTCGCACGTCACGATCCCGCCGCCGCCGAACGGCTGCTCCTCAAGTACGCGCGAGTTCCCGCGCCAAAGACCGACGCCGAAAAGCTGTTCGGAATCGGCGGAACGTTCGGACTCAACTTGTCGAAGGAGTTCATCGAGTTTCAGGTGACCAAGCTCAAGGCCGTCTGTTACGGGCTGATCGCCGAGGGGAGCGCGGCTCACGACCCGGCCGCCGCGCGGCACGCTCTGGCCGAAAGCATCGATCTGCTCGAGCCGCTGCGGGCAGGCTTCGTTTATCCCATGACCGAGTTCTACCATAGCCCGGCCGTGCCGATGGCCTTGCTGGTCCCCACGGCCGAGCGCCTCGATCCGGCGCTTGCCCGCGAGATCTTTTGGCGCGCCCTCTCCTTGCGAATCGCGATGTCCGGCGAAAGTCACGAACGACAGATGCTCGATATCGACACTTGCCTGCTCGCCAACCTTGTCCGGTTGTATGACCGACCGCTCGGCGCGTTTCTGCTAGAGCCCGTCGTTTCACGGACGCGCTCGCGCACGTTCGGCGGAATCGCGCCGTACTATTGGACGATTCGGTCGCTGGCACTCGACTCCCCCGAACGCGCGTTGGCGTGGGCCGATACGCTGTGCGACCGTCCGACCTGGAACGGCTTCCTGGTCCGAAACTCCGCGAGGCAAGTGATCTGCAGCGTGCTCTCTAGCGCCGACGGTTGGGATGCCGATCGCAGCCAGCAGGTCCGGAGCGAGCTTGAAACCGTGCGCAGCGTCTACGGGGTCTACATCGCCCGAGATTGACGCGATCGGAATCGCTCGCGGCTCTCGTTCGGTGAGCGCCTTAGTGAGGGTCGCGGGGCTGCGCCCTTTGAGCGCCTGTTCTCAGCCAGTCCGACGTACAGAGGCGCTTTGGCAATACGCCCGACTAGAGGCATTCAGATGTCGGAGCGAACTCGACGGTTGAGGAAGAATACTTGACATGGGCTAAACGGCAGCCGCGTCACGTCGTTGCCGAATGCCCGACCCCCTGTCCGCCGACCGGCGCCGGCTTTCGCGCCGTCACGTGGGCCGGGTAGACGAAGCCGAGCGAGAGGGCGCCTAGGAGCAGGGAGGAGATCGACTCTGCCGAGCGTCGGAGGTCCTGCACGCCGCACTCCCGCAGCACCTGCATGTACTGGCCCGTGTGCCGGACATCCCCGATGAACAGCCGGCCGCCCGGCCTGAGCGCGCGCACGATCTCGCGCACGGCCGTGCGTCGCTCCGCCGCGTTATAGATGTTGTGCAGCGCGTCCTTCGTGACGATCACGTCGAAGGCGCCGTCGGCGAACGGGAGCCGGCGGGCGTCGCCGTCCTTGACCTCGACGCGCTCGGCCACCCCCTCCAGCCGCGCGTTCTCCAGCGTGGCCTCCGGCCGATTACCGGACAGGTCCTCGGTATTCCAGATGTCCACGCCGACCGCCTTCCCCGTGGTCAGGCGCTTGGCGGCACCGATCAGGAGCAGGCCGCGGCCGCAGCCGACGTCGAGCACCGTCTCGTCGCCCCGCAGGTGGAGGCCGTCGAGTACGCGGTCGCGCGACCACAGCTTGCCGACCTTGCTGTCCCAGACCATCCAGCCGGCCATCGCCAGCCATCCGATGCCGATGCCGGTCGCCATCCTTGTCAGTCCCCAGTCAAGGAGGTGCGAGACCACGGCCAGCACAAGGGCGGCGGCACCCCCGAGGATGAGGTTGCGGACCGCCGTAGGCGCGTCGATGCCGTAGTTGGGGCGCTTCCGATTGGCAGCGGTTTCGGTCATGAAGGCTCCTCTCGCGGGATATTTCGGTCCGGCCGACTTTTGAGCGGAATCATAGCCGCGCCTGCCACCCGACTTCGTGAGGCGCCAAAAGAAGGTCCCTGACACTCTTGACGCTCTAGACGCATTGCGATTCAGCAAGGCTTGCCAGATCGGTTCGTTTGTAGGTCTTCGATTTCGCGTGCGCGGCATCCTCACGAATGTTCCACTGTTTGGCGACGAAGTGTGAATCGCTCAAGGCTTGGAGCACTTCGCATCCGCTCGAGGGTTTGATCGCCACCACATCTTGAGAAGGCAGCAACGGATACGCGCGCGTATCGCCACGCACGCGGGCGAAGAACAGCTTTCCGGGACGACCCTTTCTGCGATGCTTTTCAGGCAAGAACACGGGGCCGTCCCAGCCGTCTTCACCGACTTGAGACGGCTCTCGTCCCGGCCCGACGCCGTCAGCCATTTCCGCCCGGAAGACAACCTCGTCGTTCTTAAAGACGTGAATGAAGGCGGGCAACGACGCCGAGATTCGCACGTCTCCATAACGGTAGGGCGTCAAGAAGAATACTCGCTCGACAAAGGCGAACATCCGGAGGGAGTTGTACGCTCCAAGCAGATAGGCCGCGTTTGGCCGGGTCAAACCTTCGACAGGGCGGACCTGGACCGAAAAACTCACCTCGCGAAACCGCACTCCCCAATACTTCAAATCAGCGGCGCTGATCATGACTTGGGCCTGGCCGTCCCGTGGAGCGGGGTCTAGCTTTTCCTCCCGTAGCCGATCTTTCCAGTAGGCCAGGTCTGCTGTTCCCAGCAGCGTGACTTCCCGCACGTGTGAGAGTTCCGCAACCCACTTGACGGACATTGCCATGATGGGACCCGAAAAATCACTTGAGTTCCTTGGCCGCGGAGATTGACTATACCGTCGCGGCGCGTCGGCGGTACGTGGGCACTCAGGCAGCTTTTCGTGCGTCGATCCGGCTTACCGATGTCCGAGACGTCGTTTGGCGCGCGTCGGTCCGGCGCACTGTCTCTCAGCCCGGATCGGTGAAACCAGCTTGGGAGACAATTCCGGCTCTTAAGGTAGCGTAAAGGTTTCTGACGTCGGGGGTTCCAACGCGAGCAGACCAACCAGCGTAGGACTTGTTTGGAGAGCCCCCGCTGTAGAGAATTACAGGTCTATGATCAAATCACTCTTTTTCCTCATCGTTCTGGCAGGCATCGTCGGAGCCGGCGCTGCCTGGTATATCCACGAGACCGCCGATCAGCCCAGTACGTTTCGTACGGTTGCGGCTGAGCACGGCAACTTGCTGGCGACGATCAACGCGACGGCGGTGATCGAAGCCGAGGAAGTTGTCGACGTCGGTGCCCAAATCGCCGGGATGGTTCAGGCGTTTGGTCACGACGTGAAGGATCCCCAAAAGGCCATCGACTACGGTTCGCAGGTGGAGGTGGGCACGGTCCTGGCCCAAATCGACCCGCGTCTTTACAAAGCCACCCTGCATCAGGCGCAAGCCAATCTCGACAATTCGCTGGCGATGCTCGAGCAGGCAAAGACAAATCTCAAATTGAGTCAGCTCAATTGGGATCGCGCCCAAACCCTGCATGATCGCAAGGTCATGTCGCAGGCCGACTACGACTCGTCGCAGGCCGATCTCGAAACCAAGAAGCCCGCCCTCGCCGCGGCCAATGCGGCCGTTGAAATGGCCAAGGCCAGTTTGGAAACGGCGCAGACCAATGTCGACTACTGCACGATTTCGTCACCCGTCAAAGGCGTGATCGTCGATCGCCGCGTCAACATGGGTCAGACGGTTGTTTCCAGTTTGAGCGCCCCGAGCTTGTTCTTGATCGCCCGCGATCTCACCCGCATGCAGCTTTGGGCTTCGGTGAATGAAGCCGACATCGGCCAGATTCATCCGGGTCAATCAGTGCAGTTCACCGTCGACGCTTTTCCCAACACCACCTTCCGTGGCGAGGTGTCGCAGATTCGCCTCAACGCCAACATGACACAGAACGTCGTGACGTATACGGTCGTGGTCACCACGGACAACACGAGCGGCAGGCTGCTTCCTTACATGACGGCGAACGTGAAGTTCGAGGTCGCGAAGCGCAACAAGGTCCTGCTCGTGCCGAGTGCCGCGCTGCGTTGGAAGCCGCAACCGAATCAGGTCGTCGCCGACGCCCGAGAGGCCTTTGCGAAAGCGGCACGCCGCGAAGGTCGTCCGGGGCGGCCGTCGAAGTCCGAGGGGGGATCCAAACCTGAAGGCGGATCGAAATCCGAAGCCAGTGGAAAGTCCGAGTCACCCAAGGGCGAAGACCAGTTGGCCGCGAAAGAGGATTCCGCGCCAAAAGAGGAGGCATCTCCGGGCGACGAGTCCGCTTCGGAGCCGAAGGACGGCGAATCCAAAGAGGGCCAGCCTTCTGAAAGCAAGAAAGCGGGCCGCAGTCGCTCAAAACGCGGCGAACGCGGAACAGGCAAGACCGGCGACATCCACGCCGCCAGGAAGCACAACGGGCCGCGTCGCGAGAGGCCCACCGTTTGGGTCGACGAGGACGGTTTCGCACGCCCCATTCAGATCGAGACCGGACTGACCGACGGAACGCAAGTCGAAGTCGTGGGTGGCGATTTGAAGGAAGGGACGCAAGTCATCGTGGGAGAGATTCGCCACGAAGAAGCCGTCCAAACCAAGAATCCCTTTGTCCCGGCCATGTTCCGGGGAGGGAACCGACCTAAGGATAAAGAGAAAGACAAATAGTCCGCTCTCGGTCCGCCTCGGATGCCTCACGATCGCCCGTCGACTCGCGGCATCTGCCCGAGGATCCGCCGCCGCACGACCGGCTACAAAGCTGGGAATCATCCATGTCCCTGATCCGCCTCGAAGACATTACTAAGACCTATCATCTGGGCGAGATCGACGTTCCCGTGTTGCGGGGCGTGTCGCTGGAAATCAAGCAGGGTGAGATGGTGGCCCTGATGGGCGCCTCGGGCTCGGGCAAGACGACCCTGATGAACCTGTTAGGTTGCCTCGACCATCCTTCGTCAGGCCGCTATTGGTTCGCGGATGAGGAAGTCTCACGCTACGGCGCCGACCAACGGGCCAACTTGCGCAATCGCCGGATCGGTTTCGTTTTTCAGAGCTTCAATCTGCTGCCTCGCACAAACGCGCTCGACAATGTGGTCATGCCGCTGACCTATGCCGTGCACAAAGTCCACGATCGGGAAGAGATCGAGCGCGGCACCGCCTTGCTCGAGAGCGTGGGCCTCGCCGATCGAATGCATCACGAGCCGAGCCAGATGTCCGGCGGCCAGCAGCAACGCGTGGCCATCGCCCGCGCGCTGGTCAATCGTCCACAGCTCTTGCTGGCTGACGAGCCGACCGGAAATCTCGACTCCCACACCAGCGAAGAAATTCTGCGGATGTTTCAGGAGCTGAATGCGGCCGGACTGACGATCATTATCGTCACCCACGACGCGACCGTCGCCGCTCACGCTCAGCGAATCATCCACATGCGGGACGGCAAGATCGAAGGCGACGACGGAATTGTTCCGCGTCGTCCCGGTTCGGGAAACGGTCATCTGCAGGACGGTACGTCGAACGGCGGCAATTCGAATGGGGGACAGTCCCCACGCGCGACGGCGCCGGTCGCCACCGTCTTGGAGCCCGCGTTGGTCGGAGCCGGGGTCGGCTCGGAAACGACTGCTCCAATTGCGGCTCACCAAATCGACGCGGTCCACGCCTTGAATCCAGACGCCGCCGTCGTCCCCAAAACGGCCGACAAAAAATCCGCGACTCCACAGGCGATTCGTCGCTCGAAGAGTATGCGACTGGCAACCGTCCACATCTTGCCACGGACTCTGAGCGTCGCCTTCAAGGCGCTGCGGCGTAATAAGACACGCTCGGCCCTCACGACGTTGGGCATCTTGATTGGCGTGGCCGCCGTCATCGCCATGATGGAGATTGGACAAGGCTCTAAGAACGCCCTGCAGCAAACGATCGCCAGCATGGGGGCGAATATTTTGCTGGTTCAGCCCGGCGCGTCTTCGATGGGCGGCGTGTCATTTGGAATGGGCAGCATCACCACTCTGACGCCGGACGACTCGACCGAAATCCTCAGACAGTGTCCGGCCGTGACCGACGTCGCACCGATCGTTCGAGCCCGCTCGCAAGTCGTCTACGGCAACAAGAACTGGGTCCCTTTCTACATCTATGGCACGACGCCCTCCTATTTGGACGTCCGAGACTGGCACGAGATGGACGAGGGAAACATGTTCCTCGATCAGGACGTCCGCGCGGCGAGCAAAGTTTGCGTGGTCGGCCAAACGATTGTGCGTGAGGTGTTCAACGGTGAGCCCGCGCTGGGTAAAGAGATTCGCATCCAGAACGTCGGGTTCAAGATCGTGGGTGTCCTCTCGCGCAAGGGCGCGAACATGATGGGCATGGACCAGGACGACATCGTGCTGGCCCCTTGGACCACTATCAAATACCGCGTGAGCAACAGCACGCTGAGCAACGTCAATCAGAGCGCAGGCTCCGCCGCCTCGACCGACCCGACGGCGTCCGCCTCGACGGTCAACACGCTCAGCAACCTCTATCCGCAGGCCACGGCCTTGTACCCGGCCGCCTCCGCGGCTCAGACGGCCGATACGCCGAAGCCGGTCCGCTTTGCCAATGTGGACCAAATCATGGCCAAGGCCGGATCGACGGAAGAGATTCCCGCAGGCATCGCGGAAATGACAGCCCTCTTGAAAGAGCGACATCGCCTCAAGCCCGACCAGCCGGAAGACTTCAACATCCGGGATATGACCGAAATGACGAAGACCCTTTCGTCGACCTCCGACCTGATGGGCAGCCTGCTGTTAACGGTGGCCCTGATCTCGCTGGTGGTCGGCGGCGTCGGAATTATGAATATCATGCTGGTCTCGGTGACTGAGCGAACGCGCGAGATCGGCCTGCGAATGGCGGTCGG
>DASRXU010000043.1:0-2403 GCA_035687365.1 Planctomycetaceae bacterium
GAGAGTTTTCCTTCTCAGCGACCGAGATCGTGGTTCGACGAAGAGACATTTCGAGCCATGCTGCGGCTGCGGGGGATGGAGGCCAACTCGCGCACGCGCTACGCCGAGGCTTTCTACTGCCGAAAGGCCATGCTGGGCTGAGGGCGCTAAATCGGCGCACCGGGCCCGTGCGTCGATAGAGGCGTGCACGACTGCTTGCTGTCTAGGCCGGAGATACCAAACGATGAGTGCGATTCTGTTCGACGCGGCTTTGACCGACGAAGGAAGGCGACAGCAGCTCTATCACGGGGCCTTGCTCGTCTACTCTCCGACGCCCAGCTCCTTGGAGCTTTGCAAATTCGCCCGAGACCTCGCTCGAGAGGCTTTCGCGCCCCACGATCCCGAGGAGGCGCAGTTCGCGCTGCCCGTCGAGAAGTACGTCGAAATTCTCGCCCTCCTGAAGCCGAAATTCATCCACCACCCAACCTGCAAGGAATTGATCCGGGGAATTCTCAAAGACTTTGATTGCGATCTGCACAAGACGTATTTCGACGTTCCGCGGTTGCGTACGATGACGCATGGTGACTATCTGACTGCGGGCCTGGCGTACGCGTTTCATCCGCATCGTGACACGTGGTTTTCGGCGCCGGCCAGCCAACTGAACTGGTGGTTTCCGGTTTACGAAATCGAGGCCGAAAACACGATCGCCTTCCATCCGCGCTATTGGAGCGAGGGAGTACCGAACAGCTCTCGGGACTACAACTACTACAAATGGAACCAGGAGAGCCGGCGAGAAGCTGCCAAGCAGGTGAAGACCGACACCCGCAAGCAGCCCCAAGCCCTGACGCCAATCGAAACCGATTCTCACATCAGGCTCGTTTGTAAGGCGGGCGGAATCATCGTGTTTTCGGGGGCTTACATGCACTCGACATTCCCCAACACTTCGGGCCGCACGCGATTCAGTATCGATTTTCGGACCGTGCATCTCGACGACATTGTGGCTCGACGCGGTGCGCCCAACGTCGACTCCGCATGCACGGGGACAACGCTACGCGACTTCCTTCGCGGAAGCGACCTGGAGCGATTGTCCGATGAAGTTGCCTCGCTCTATGACGTTCAACCGCCCGTCGATGGCGAGCTCATCTTTTCCCCAGCTTGATCGACCAATGTCCGCGGCCGCAGTGTCGCGACCTCTGCGGAGCAGCCCGCGATGGCAGTCCCCAGCGATTCGGAGTGCACCGGCGACAGTTCTGGGTTATCGTGATGCTGCCAGCCGGTGGAGAGTAGTTTATGCGAGTGTTGCTAACGGGTCATCGCGGTTACATCGGTGCGGTGATGACGCCGTTCTTGCAGGCGGCCGGCCACACGGTGGTCGGGCTCGACAGTGGCCTGTTCGAAGGGTGCACCTTCGGACCGCAAGCCGCCGAGATTCCGTCGCTACGTAAAGACCTGCGCGATGTCGAGGAGTCCGACCTCGCGGGATACGACGCGGTGGTTCACCTGGCCGCTCTGTCCAACGACCCTTTAGGGAACGTCAACCCGAAGTGCACGTTCGACATTAATCACCGGGCGTCGGTGCGATTGGCCTGCTTGGCGAAGTCTGCGGGAGTGCCGCGATTCATCTTTTCGTCGTCGTGCAGTCTATACGGAGCGGCCGGCGACGAGCCTATCACCGAAGACGGTGCATTCAATCCGGTCACGCCGTATGGCGACTCGAAGGTGCGGGTGGAACGCGATCTCGTCGAACTGGCGGACGACGACTTCAGCCCCACTTACATGCGCAACGCCACCGCCTACGGCATCTCGCCGTCCCTGCGGTTGGATGTGGTCGTGAATAATCTGGTCGCCTTCGCGCATACAACGGGACAAGTCCTGATTCAAAGCGACGGCACACCCTGGCGGCCGCTCGTACACGTCGAGGATATTTGCCAGGCGTTTCTGCTCGTGCTCGAGTCCCCGCGAGAGCGAATTCACAACGAGGCGTTCAACGTGGGGGCCAGCAGCGAGAACTATCGTATTCGGGACGTTGCCGAAATGGTTCGCCGGGCGGTTCCCCAAAGCCGCGTGACCTATGCCGAAGGGGGCGGTCCCGACTTGCGTTGCTATCGCGTCGACTGCGGGAGATTTGCGCGCGCCTTTCCGCAGTTTCAGCTCCGCTGGACGGTCGCGCGAGGCGTCGCGCAGGTGTACGCCGCGTACCGCGCACAGGGGCTGACGGCCGACGACCTGTCGGGCACTCGTTATTTTCGAATCAATCGCATTCAGCAGCTTCAAAGCGAAGGACGGCTCGATCGCTTCTTGAGATTTCGAGCCGGCGAACCTTTCGCGGCGGAATCGAGAGCCGCCTCGTAACTGTCCCTCGTCTTCTGCTCACATGCGCGGTTTGCTTGCCCCGGCAAACCAAGTCAAATTAAACAGATCTCA
>DASRXU010000044.1:0-19068 GCA_035687365.1 Planctomycetaceae bacterium
ATCCTCGACGCGGTCCGCGAAGCCCAACTCGACGAGGAGATAACCACCGAAGCGCAGGCCCTACTGCTTGTCGATCGGCTGCTCAAGAACTCGCCCGAGCGCGATTTCTAGGTCGGCTGGAACCAGCGTGCCCGCCAATTCACGAGTTCACTGCGGCCAGAATGAACTGCATGAACTCGGCGCTGGCCGGCGAAATGCTCTGCCCTCGCCGCTTCAAGAGACCCGATTGAATGGGACGAACTTGCCTGCCCAGTCGCCGGACGGTTACTTTTCGGTCCTTCGTGACGATTCCATTCGGAAGCAAAGGCACGATCGACGCACCAAGTCCTGCCTCAACCATGCGGACGATGATCTCGGTATTCGTCGTTTCCATTTCGACATGGGGCGACAGTCCCGCCGCATGAAATGCGTCGATCACATGTTGCCTTCCGGTCGATCCGCGTTCGAGAAGGATCAACGGAGTGTCGGCAATATCCCGTAGCGAGACCTTCGCCAATCGGGTCAGCGGATGGCGGCGCGGAGTAATCAAACTCCATTCCAGCGCAAACAAGTTGCGGTACTCGAGCTCGGGCGGCGTCTCGTAAGGAGCGGCGATCCCAAACGCAATCTGGGAGTCTTGCAGCAATCGGCCTTCAATTTCCTGCTCGGTGTGACTGCTCATTCGCACGCGTACGTGGGGATAAGCCCGATGGAAGCGCCGCACGGCATCGATCAGCACGTACAGAATCAAATACTGGCTTGCCGCAACGTGAATCTCATCTGAGCCGCGCGGCTCTGTCAAATGCTCGGACAGCCCCCGTGTGGCTTCGAGGTAGTTCCTGGCTCGCGGCAGTAATTCGTGCCCTGCCGAGGTCAGGGGATCAGCGGTCCGACGTCCGCGACTCTTCTGATAGAGCTCCACACCAAGGCGCTGCTCCAATGCAATCAGCCGATTGCGAACACCCTGTTCGGTGACATGCAGCCCCTTCGCAGCCTGCCTCAGACTACCGCAACGAGCGAACTCGACGAACGCCGCGACTTGATCTGTGGATAAAGAGGGCAGCACAGCGGTTTCGCCTGGCAAGGACAACAAAACCGATGATGAATATCACAAAACACAATTTATTCTAACACAAGTATTCGCTGTAGAATCAGGCGCTAAAGACCTTTTCTGCGAACCTCTCGAAGGCAGATGTCGCTCTGGCACCTTAGTGTCAAACGTCGAAGATTCGAGGAATTTGGGAGCACGCGGCCATGAAAGAGCGCACCACTCAAGCGTTGCTAGGCGCTGTCGTCGTCCTATTGGTCATTCATCTCTTTCGCGGAACAGATCTTCCGCCGGCTCAAGCTGGGACTGATGCGCAGGTTCCCGACGTGCTGCGCTGCCGGATGCTCGAGGTGGTGGACGAGCACGGGCGCGTGCGAGCCTCGATCAAGCTGCATCCGCCCAATCCCAAAGTCACGCTTCCCAACGGAAAGACGTTGCCCGAAACAGTGATGTTGCGATTGATCGACCAGAACGGCCGTCCCTCCGTCAAACTTGGCTGCTCAGTTCAGGGGGCCGGACTGGGCCTCGGCGGCGAATCGGATCCGACGTACGCCCGAATCGTCTCGGATCTGCAGCACAGTTCCCTGACCCTGATCAACAAGGACGGTCGACAAAAGATGATCGACCCGTAGCAACTGCGCGACTAGACGATGACGAGTGCGAAGCGGGCGCCGAGTGAGATGCCGGAGGCCTTTTGCGGACTCCGCAGCAGGCAGCGTCTCATCGGCAAAACAGGATTGTGAGTCACAAGGCAAACCATTTCGAGGAAACCAGGAGTAGGCGGTCATGAAAGAACGAACAACTCAAGCATTGCTGGCGGCCGTGGTCGCGTTGTTGGGCATGCAACTCTTGCGCGGAACAGGAGTCCCATTGGTTCAAGGCAGTCCGAACGAGCAGATTCCGGACGTCCTGCGTTGTCGAACGCTCCAGATTGTGGATGATCACGGGCGCGTTCGCGCATCGATAAAACTGCATCCCGCCAATCCCAACCTGACGATGCCGAATGGAAAGACGCAGCCCGAAATGGTGCTCCTGCGGTTGATCGATCAAAACGGTCGTCCGTCGGTTAAACTCTCCTGCTCTGACCAGGGTGCAGGGCTGATGGTTGGAGGCGAATCGGATCCGACCTATGCCCGCCTCAGCGCCGATCTGGGGCAGACAGCCGTCACGTTCGTGAACAAGGACGGGCGAAAAAAGGTGCTCGAGCCGTAGCGGTTGCCCAGCGCCGGCGAAAAGCACGGTTCGGGCCGCACAACTTTAGCCGCAAGGATCTGCGCGCCGCGAGTTCCGGCAGCGTCCGAATCCACCGAGCGCGAAAACGCGGTCCCCATCGCCGTGTTGCAAACGCGTGTCGTAAACAGGTCGAGAAAGATCGGCCCATAACCTGCCGATATCAATCGACAACCTGCACAGCGTCCCACGCAAAGATTGGCCTCAGTTCTTCGCCGTGCTCTCGCCCTTCGCCGTTTGCCGCATGCAATAGATTCGCTTGGCGGTACGAATCAGCAGCCGGTCGCCCACAACGACCGGCGTCGCCATGCACATGTCATCTTCGGCCAGCGCGTTGATGCCGAGGCTCTTGAACTTCGGACCGACTTGGACGACGGAGGTCACGCCGTCTTCGTTCAGGCAGAAGAGTTTGTCCCCATAACTCCAAGGTGAACTCGTGAAGGCGGTCCCTTTCGCCAGCCGCTGCTTATCGAAGACCAGTTTGCCGGTCTTCGCGTCGAAGCAGATCAGAAGGCCCCGGTCGAACAGCACATAAAGAATGTCGCCGACGATCAGCGGGGTCGGATGGTAAGGCCCGATCTTGCGGTACCAGACGATGTGCGGATCGAGCCCTTTCGCCTCGATCGGGCTCTCCGGCGTCGTGGCCGTCTTTTCGTCCTTCTCGTCGTCAGGCGGCGAGAGGTCGCCCTTGGCACCCGGACGGATCGCGTAGATGCGGTGTTTGCCCCAGATTACATGTCCCGAGGTCACATACAGCAAGCCGTCGTGCGTGAGAGGAGTCGGGATGGCGAGGATCGACTTGCCTTTGATCTTCCACAGTTCCTTGCCCGAAAGGTCGTACGACGTCACCCAGTTGATGCCGGAGATCACCAACTCGGTGCGGTTGGGAGTTTCCCAGATGTAGGGTGTCGAATAGTTTGTTTTCTCGGGACGCGACACCCGCCAAACCTCTTTGCCCGTTCGCTTATCGAGAGCCACCAGCGACGACTTCTCTTCGTTGTCGTCGGCGTAATAGACCCGCTCGCCAAACACAACCGGCGACATCGAGGTCCCCCAGCCGTAGCGCGTGTTGCGCGCCGTAATCGGAACGTTCCACAAGGGCCGGCCGTCGAGGCTGTAGCAAAACAAGCCCAGGTTACCGAACAATACGTACAGGCGCTCACCATCAGTCGTCGGCGTCTCGGAGGCGAGCGTGTTTTTGATGTGGTGTGGCTTGGCGGGGATCGCCTCGGACGCGACCTGCTCCCAAACGACCTTGCCGGTTGCCAGATCGAGGCAAAGTGTCTTCCAGGTGTGCGGGCTCTTCTCCCGCGGATACTTGGTGGCATCGACGTCCTCGAGATAGAGCCCCTTGCGCGGCTTGCGATCAGGGGCCGTGTTGATGCACGTCGTCAAATAGATCCGACTGTTCCAGACGATGGGAGACGACCAGCCCAATCCGGGAAGATCGACTTTCCAGGCGACGTTTTCGGTCGCCGACCAGTGACCCGGCGGATGCGACGGATCACCCGGCGAGGTCTGCCGTCCCGTGAGAAAACGGGGCACATTCGCGTCTGCGGCGAGGAGATTCGTGCCCAAGGAGCCGACGAACGCCAGCAAAAACCCGGTTCCAGCCGCCGCAAAACGCAAGCTGCGCGACATGACGGACCTCAGCCAAGAAGGTTGGGAGCGTTGAGAAATGGGCCGAATCGAACGACGGTATCAAACAGCGTCCGGCCGGACTCGCATTGGACGATGATAAAGCCTCGGCCCGCAACCGCCAGCCCCAATCCGATCACTCGTGCTTCGGCCTCGGCTTCCCCGTCACGACAGGCGTGTCCACAGCGCTACTCCATTCCGCCCAACTCGGGTAGTAATTGCTGACATTCGTGGAGCCCATCAGTTCCAAGCCGAACGCCATGACGGAGGAGCGGCCTCCCGACTGGCAATGAGTGGCCGCCGGTCGATCGAGGGCGATGCCGGCCGAGGCGAAAAGCTGGCGCAGCTCGGCCGCTGATTTAAATCGCTGTGTTCTTTTGTCGATGAGGTCGACCCACTCGAGTTGTTTGGCACCCGGAATGGCGCCCGCTCGTTTGTTCTTCATTTTGTCGAATCCACAAAACTCTCGCTCGGAGCGGGCATCGACGATCTGCAGCTTGCCGCCGCCCAGGGATTTGAGGAGTTGTTCTTTGGTCGCCAGCCGCTCGGGACGGGCCTTCGCAACAAACTCCGCGGGGTCAACGGACACGGCGCCCGTCTCGGTGCGATAGTCGCCGTCGATCCAGGCCTTCCAACCCCCGTTGAGCAGTCGCACATCGTCGACACCCCAATACCGCAGGATCCACCAAATGCGGGCGGCATCCCGACTCAGCATGTCGTCGTAAACGATCACTTTCGTCTTCGCACCGACGCCGAGCCCCGCAACTCGGCGACTCCATTCGACGGCGTCCGCACCGTGGCCGAAGGCGGTGGCCCACGCATTGTGGTCGACCCACCGCGCCTGCGGGACGTGGGCGCGCTCGTATTTCGTTTTTGAACGGGCATCGAGAACGACGAAGTTCGCGGCGGCATCCGGTTGCGCTAGCTGGTTAGCCTCGATGAGCAGGTCTGCGCGTGGATAGTCATTTTCGTCGGCACACGTCCGCTTCGGTTGAGCAAGCAGGAGTCCAACGCAGCAAGCAGCGACTACGACAACGCGATTCATCGAACCTCTCGAATTGGATTTAGTGGCTCTCGCGCCATAGTATCTGACGCCGACGAACCGAGCCAACGGGGCGAACTCGCCAGATATCTCACTGGCTCAACCGAAAACGTCGTCGAATTCCGCGGCCACGTCGTCCGGCCTCAACTGGCTAATCGCGGGAAGTCCCCGATCGTCGACGAACCGTCCCACCACTGGAAAACGGGTTTGCAGCTCTTCGCCGAAGACGAGCCCCTTGCCGCCAAGCGACCAGCGTCCCGGTGCCGTCTCGCGTTCCTGCAAATGGGCAAAGGCCGCAATCAGCCGGGTATTGCTGATGTCATAGCTGCTCATTCCGTCGTGATAGGTGAGGCCGGGAACGCGCCATTTCCCCTCGGTATCGGCCCAGAGATAGCCGGGAAAGCAGAGATCGTGAAACCACCCGTTCGCACGCTCCGCTGAGACCAGGCAGACTCGCTCGCCATCCCAGCGAGCCCGGACCTGTGGCCAAAGAGCCGCCTTGGGCGAAATTGCCTCGTTAAAGTCTGGCGCGTAAGCGGCTCGCTCATCGCTTGCGCCGGCGACCGCCAGCGGGATGATGTACTGAGCGAAGCGTGGGTCTCTCTGTCGGCGCGTGACCGTCTCCTCCTCGACCAGCTCGACTTGCTCCCGCAGGGGAGTCAACGATTCGTCGATCTCTGCGATCTGCGGATCGCTGCCGTCGATCAGACCTGGAATGCGGCGGAAGGCCTCGTCGTAAACAGCATTCGCGCCACCCCCCTTTCGCATCAGCAGCGTGATTCCTTGAAACAGCCGCTGTGCGACAGGCTCACCCCAGCCCCAAAAGTCGCCCATGTCGGCCGCCTCGACAATTGCGCGGCGATGCTGCAGAGCGTGGTCACTGTGGACGAGCACGTAGACAGACAGAATGCCGTCCACGTCGACGTGATTGTTGACCGCAACCGTCCAGGAGGCGGGTCGCGGCGCATCGAGGAATCGGTAACAAATCTCGGTCGATGTGCCGGCCCGGTATTCCGTCGGTGTGCAATTTGGTCGCCAGTGGCTCAGTTCCAGATCGGTCTTCGGACGGAAGATTCCGCCGCCCGTTCCGTCGCAGAAGATAATGTGCTCTGCGTCGGGACGCGGCGAATCGTGACCGATGATCTCGAAGCGGTCAATCATTCCGGCATTGTCGCCGTTCCGGCACCGTCCGATCAATCGCCCCGTCCGACTGGGTTGGATTCGCGCGGCCGGTTCAGGCAGCTTTTGAATTCACGAACCGAGCCAGGATCAGACCGGCGATGACCCAGAACGAGACAGAGTAGAACGCTTGATACAGTTTCCACTCCCACGAGATGTGCCACCAGGCGATGTCGCCGCCGTCGATCAACACGGCTGCCGTCAGTCCGGCTAACGTCACAAATCTGACGCGGTCCCAGTAAGTCGGCAATGACGTCGCCACTTGTCGCAGTAAGAGCGCGATCAGCACGATCACGATCAAGTTCAGGACAAATCCTTTAGCTAGCATCATCGGGTCGAATGACGGCCCGCCGCCGACGGCAATCATGTGCACCAACGCCACGGGCCCTTTCTTGCTAAGCGCTTCCATGGTCGCGTCGTCGTTCGCGAATCCTGGGACGAGGTAAGTCCCGTTCTCCGGAAAATGTTCACGAAGCGCCACGCCGGCAGCCGCGTCATCACGGGTGTGTTTCCAAATGTGCGTCTTATAGGGTCCGAACCCCCAATACAAAAACCCCCAGACATAAAGGACCACGCAGGCAATAGCGACGCCGATCGCTGTTCTTTTCATGGGTTCGTTCGTCCTGTTGGAGAGAGGCCGTGTTCATTTCTTCCCCGTCGGAACGCACGTCCTTCGAGGTTTGACATCTGTGTCATGGCGAATGAACAAGCCTAACGGGGACAAGAATCGAGGCGTTTTGTTCGAATTCTCGAAAAATGGCCGATCCCCGCCGCGTCGTCGCGGTCAAACGTGGTCGGCGCGCTCTTTTCGGGCGTTCTTAGCGAACAGGGCCTCTAGGCGGCCCAAAACCTTCTTCGACTTCCGGCTGACGGCGAATTGCATCAGGGGATTGGCGAGCCAGCGATCGAGCCACAGGACGATGGCGCTTTTTCCAAACGAGTAGGAAATCTCTTCCTGGACCCAGGTCGACTCAGGACTGTCGGATGCTGCGACCGAAAGCGTCGCGAACGCATCCATCTGTTTTTGGCCGGACGCCGAAAGGACGCGAAAGCGCAACAGACGCTGGGGAATTACCTCTTCCACGAGCAGTTTCTGTTCGTAGCGTCGGCCAAAGTCTCGGCGCCAAAACGTCAAGCGATCTCCGGACTGGAACGGTCGGTCGATACCCTTCACGGGTTCTAAAGCCGGCCCCCACACATGCAAGTTCTCAGGCCGGCTGACAAAGTCCCACACCTCCGGGAGAGGAGCCGAGATCAACGCTTTGAAACTACAGATGCCCATGACAAATCCCTCCTCTGCTGGTTCCCTATCTCACGCTTCACACGGAATGATCGAAGTGCCGTCTGATAAAGGCAGCCCGTTCGCTGCGCATCTTGTTCTGGTCTTTGCCGACCCAGATCATGTGTCCGCCGACGTGCAATTCGCACAACTCGGAATTCGGGATGCACTGCTTGGCCCACTCGGCGTGAGCGATTGACGCGGCTGCGTCGGCCCGATCGTGGAGAATTAGCGTCGGACGTTGGATGGAACCGGGTGTGATCCATGGCTCGCCCGTCCAATTAAACCAGTCGTTCTCAGTTCCGGCCGGCTGCTCGCAGCAGCGGACCATACAATCAGTCAGACGCGGTGCCAGCGACTTTAGCGCAGCAGAGTCGCGTAACTCTTTGAATCGTTCCTTGCTCATAGAAGCTGCCAGGAAATTGGGTTTGCGAGCTTGGCGACGATTCGCGAACCGCAAGAGTGGTAGAAATAGCGAGAGGTGGCGAAAGATCGGCAGCAACATCCCATTTCCGCCCGGCATCCATCGACCCGAATCGAAGGGATGCGACAAGGCGCATTGCAGCACCAGCGCGATGGTTTTTTGGGGATGGCGAGCGACGAAGCAAGCCGACGGCGGTCCGCCCCCCGACGTGCCGATCACGATCGCTCGCTCGACGTCGAGTTGATCGAGGAGCTCGGCCGCCAAATCGGCACAGGCGTCGAACGACCGGCCGCATTCCAGCGGCGTGCCGAAGTAGCCGGGGCGATTGGGAACGATGAGCCGACAGCCCTCGTCAAGCATTGTCTTTTCCATCATCACCACGGCATCGTTGCCGACGCCGTTGCCGTGAAAATAGAGCACGGGAATGCCTTGCCCAACGTCGGCATATTCGACGGGGCCTTTCGAGGTTTGCATCCGGCGCTGCTCAACCGGGCCAGTGAACCAGAGATCATCACCGTCAGCGATGGGAGTCGATGTGACCGTAGTGGGCATGGACGCTCCTGCTCGCCTGAATCGGACCAATATTGAACAACACGATACCTCGCAGAGCAAACGCACGGAGATGTTACGCACTACAGTTTGAAAAACGCGTTGAACGCGAAAAGTTTCCTGTCAGCGAGCCAGCGCCAATGCCAGGAACCCCACCGCCAAGAGCGCACAAAGTGGCGAATAGAACCGGGTGTCGTTACGCGCGAAGCTCGTATTTCGGACACGCTTCGTGAAGCCGACGTACTTCCCTTCGCCGATCGCACGAACACCAAAAACCGCTGCCAGGACCCAGCATCCCACTTGTGCTAATGAGCGGACTTCGGAGGCTGACATCACTTCGCCACGCACAAGGGCGCACGCCGCAGCGATGAGGAGCGCGGCCGCCACGAGTAGCGTTACAGCTCGCGACGGTGTGAAGACACGCTTGCCATTTAGCTCGGGAATGGCCGCCCCCTTCGCCCACGAACCGCCGAACGCCCAGAAAACGTGGAGGCCGGCCACGAAGCCAAGGATGATCGCCAAGCCGATCGAGAGCACCATCATGATTTCACGTTGATTGACTTGCCGGAACTGGGTCACTTGGGAATCAATCTACCGCGTCGAATCGGTGGGCCACAAATCGATTCCGGGATTTCGGCGGCAGACAGCCCGCATCCACGGCTGCTGGAGCCCATTGGATCGACGGCTCGGGAAACCCTACGCTCGTCCGACCGATCGTCGGGAAAACGTCGATGTACTGTTCAATTAAATGACCATTCAACCGGAGCAGCGCCCGGCGTGTCGATAGTCCTGCGCGGCGGAACGATTTAGATCCCCGTGGGGGCCTGAGTATCATCGAAACTGGGAATACACTGATGAAGGCCCGTCGGACTCGACGGGCATTGGGTCCAATGCCTGACACCCAACAGATCCCCAAGTCCGTTTCGCGCGCTGTTCGCGTTTCAACGTTCGGTTGCGCAGCGTGGGCGGTTGTCTATTTCGTCGTGCTCGGCAATTCCGGCACTGCTCGAGTTCCTTCCCGCATCCGCCCGGCCCTGCCTCCACCAAGCATCAAGGAAGCGCGTCAACCGACGCCGTGGATCACCATTTCCAAGGAACGGACCCGCGTCACGCAACCGGTCAAAGAGGATGGCTACATCGACTATCTGGCCGCGTTGAACGCCATGGCCAGCGAGGGGGCGACGCCTGACAACAATGCGGCCGTGTTGCTGGTGCGGGCGATGGACCTCTCATCGGAGGAGCCGGACCGACAACACTTTTACAAGATGCTCGGAGTCGATCCTCCTCGACAGGTTGAATCGCTCTTTCCAGAGAATTCCGCATTCCTCACGAACCAAGGCGACCGTTTTGCCGACACGCTCGCTTCGATGGTCCCCTGGTCGCCGGAGGAGTTCGCGCCACGCGCGAGATGGTTGCGAAATCATGAACAGGCGCTGGAATTGGCGGTCGAGGCGACGCGGCGGTCGCATTGCTACTTTCCGCTGGTGCGGCCGGCCGACGCGAAGATGCTATTCGAGGTGCCGTTGCCTGGCCTCCAGGCGTCCAACGAGATTGCCAAGGCACTGACGGCTCGGGCACTGCTACGAATCCACGAAGGCAAACCCCTAGAAGCGCGGCAGGATCTTCTCGCGTGTCACCGTCTTGCAAGATTGGTGGGAAACGGACCGTTTTTGATCCACGGAGCACTTGGCCGAGCCATCGAAATCAAAACGTCCATCGCCGACATGGCCCTGCTGGATCCTGGCCAACTGAGTGGTGCCGACGCGCTGGCCTATCGGGCCGAACTGCGCAAGCTTCCGCCGCTCGCCACCGTCGCGCAGCAACTAGATCAAGGTGAGCGGCTCCTGTTCCTCGGGTTCTTTACGGAACTCGCCCAAAAGCAACAACCCGAGTTGGAAGAGATGGTTGTGTCTCTTGCGCCCCTTGTGAGCCCGGATTACTTAATGCAACTTCTGACAGATCAAATGACCGTCATCTGGGACGAGGGCCTGCGGGTTGCAAACCAAGACTGGGACCGATGGGTTGCCGCGGTCCGTACGCCGATCACCTCCGGCCGCCAGAAACAGCTCGATCTTCTCGAGAGCAAAGCACGTCCACTCCTCAAGGACAAGCCGGAGGCGCACAGCGACGATCCTTTGGAAGAAAAAGGCCAGTGGATGGGTCGGGTGACAGCCGCGCGCATGCTGCCCCGTTTGAAACCTGACGTCCTTATCGAAGATCGCGCACGTATGCGAGCCGATTTGGTGCAACTCGGCTTGGCCCTCACGGCTTATCGAGCGGACGTCGGAAGCTATCCTGCCACGCTCGATGCGTTGATTCCCAAATACTGCTCCGAAGTGCCGCTGGACCGTTTCACGGCGAAACCTCTGCGCTACGTGCCTCGAGCTGATGGATACCTCCTGTATAGCGTGGGCGACAACGCGGTGGATGATGGGGGCCGAACTTCCGATGCCCAGCCGCCCGGCGACGATATCGTGCTGGACATACCTCGCAAGATCCCTGCGCCGAAACCATCACGCCCTCTTTACGATTTGACGGGAAACCTGATGGGATTTGCCTGCGCGTGTTTGTCGTTGGCAACATTGGGTGGGCTCATCACGACTCTGGTTCGAGTCTGCGGCCTGCGTCGGCTATCGACGTGGATCGCGCTCACGCACGGCCTCATTGCAACGTTGGGGCTCCTCATTTTGATCTTTGCCGCCGCGACGAAGCCAGTTCCACCAGCTGGATTCGTGTCGCTCGGTCTGCTCGTGATCGCTACTGCCGGAGGAGTCTGGATGTATGTAGCCTTCCATCGCCGTCAGAAACGACTCCCCATCTTGCTGGTGCTGGGACATGGAACCGTCGCTATTTGCGGCGTCGCGCTGCTGTGGTTAGCGCTCTATCGTTTGGAGCTTTTCGTCCGAACATTACCGATGGCCACGCTGCACAAAACCGACGCGCGAATTAGCTGCTTGCAGAATTCACCGAGGCTTTCGGTCCACGAAGAGGTGAGCGTCGTGATGGCCCTGCCCGGTTGGAACAACGGCTAGCCAGCCAGTTTTCTGAGGTGTGATCGATGTACCAGATCAAGGTGCGGACAACCGATCTGTCGTGGACTGACCTGGGAATGCCTGGTGTGAGCATGAAGGTGCTGCACAAGGAGGCCGCCACCGGGTTCATGGTTGTCCTGACTCGAATGGAGGCCGGGGCTACGATCCCCGCCCATTGGCACTCAGCGGCCGATGAAACGGTCTACGTCGTCGCGGGTGACTTCGTGGAGGACGGGGTGAGCTACCCACCGGGGTGTTACTTCAGTGGTAAAGCTGGCACCCTGCACGGACCTCACTCAACCGTCGCGGGCTGCGTGGTCCTGACCCACTTCAGCGCTGAACTTGACTTTCAGACAGGCCCGCTGCCGCCGGCAGCGTGAGATCTGCGCGGCCCGCCAGCCGACGTCGGCGGCTGGCTATTGGTTGCGAATCGTAGTCTCGCGGGGACCCACTGACTGCGAGCGAATTCAGGACGGCTATTTCGCAGATTTCGATTGTGGTGGACGTATGAATCGGTGATAGTGGCGTCCTAAGTAGCTATCAGATTCTTCATCTTGTCCGTCGTGATTCGCCGACGAGTGATTGCGGTCCGCTTACATTTCCTGGCGCCAAGGAGATGCCCGCATGTTGTCGCGTCCGTTTGAGTCGTTTTTGAATCGCTTGAACGATCGTCCCAAGCGGCGTCACAAACTTCGGCGAGCGCGTCGGCGAATCGGGGGTCACGCGACCGTACGACCCAGCAACTGGGGGTGCGCGGCCGAAACTCTTGAAGACCGTACGCTCTTGTCGGGAGTCGTCACGTGGACTGGCGGCGCGGGCACGACGAACTGGGCCACCGCCGCAAACTGGAGCACTAACGCGGTGCCAGGCAGCGGGGATGACGTTGTCATTAATGTGGCCACCAACACAACAATTCAGATTTCGTCCGCGAACGTCTCGGTCAACAGCATCACGACGAACGCGCAGCTCAGCGTCAACAGCACCGCCAAGCTGGCGGCGGGCACGCTCAACGCGTCCGCCAATGTCTTGCTGCAAGGTGGGACCATCGCCAACACGATAATCAACATGGCCCCGGGTTCGGCCCTGCTCGGCTCATATCCCGGCGGCACGCTCGACGGCGTCACCGCGAGCGGCCTCTTGGACATGTCGAATGCCCGCCTCGGAATCACCGACGGACTGACCCTCAACAACGCCACCATGCTGCTGGGAGACACGAACGGAACCACCTTTGGCGACTTATGGTTCACCAACACCGAGACGCTCGGCGGCACGGGCACGATCATCGTGGGCAATCAATCGCCCCCCTTCACTTCCAACCAAACCAACACGTTCGGTTTGGTCAATCCGTCCTTGACGGTGACGATCGGCGCGGGCATTACCATTCGCGGCAACTCCGCGACCTTTGAGGCCTACAACAACGGCTCGTTCCAAAACCCCGGCTCCTTCATCAACCAGGGGACGATCGCCGCCGACGCCTCCGTCGCCCCCGGAAATTTCGCTTACGACACCGGTTACAACGGCGGCTCGACGGGGACCCAGGCGACGCCGATCGACACCAGCGCCGTGACTAACCCCGCGCCCCAACAGGTCTATCAGTCGTTGCGCTATGGCCCGGGGTTCGGCTACACGTTGAGCGGGTTGACGGCCGGAGCCAGCTACACGGTCCGCTTGCACTTTGCTTCGCTCTTCAACATCGGTGTGGGGACTCAAGCATTCAATGTGAGCATCAACGGCTCGCAGGTGTTGACGAATTTCGACGTCTTGGCGGCGGCGGGCGGACTCAACAAAGCCACCGTGCAACAGTTCACGGCGGTCGCCAATGCCAACGGTCAGATCCTGCTGAACTTCGCGTCGACCAAATACGAAGCCCAAATTAACGGGATCGAAGTCCTGTCCGGCAGCACCCAGGTGCAAACGGTCGCGGCCGGAGCGGAACTGGGCGGAATCACGTTCGGCGTCGTCCAGGACAATCTGCCGCCGGTGTTCATTAACGACGGTACGCTGGCAGCCGCCAATGGCGAAACTCTCGCGATCAACGGCCCATGGACCAACGCGGCGGGCGCAACGATCAACTCCAGCGGCGCCACGCTCAACCTCGGCGATCCGGCCGGCTACTACGACGCCTGGTCGAACGCCGGCACGATCAACGTCAACGGCTCCACGTTGAATCTCGGCGGTTCGTTCACCTCGGCCGGGCTCGGGACGCTCAACGAATCGGCGAACACCATCAACCTCATCGGCAAGTTCGACAACACGAGCGCGACGCTCGCCCTCACTGCGGCGACCGGGTCATGGAATCTCTTCGGCGGGGCGATCAAGAACGGCACGTTAGCGGAGACCGGCGGCGCGGAGTTGGTCTTCACGCCCTCCGGCGGCACGATCGATGGCCTGACCGTCAACGGCAATCTCGACCTGACTTCGGGCACCGCAAGCGTGCTGGACGGACTGGTGCTCAAAGGGACGGCTTTTCTGGGAAATTTAGTGGGGTCGACGGGCGGCATCCTCTACTTCAATAACACCGAGACACTCTCCGGAAACGGGACCGTAATCTTTGGCGGTAGCTCCGGAAATGCGATTTACGGAGGTTCGTCGACGGTCACGATCGGGTCGGGGATCACGATTCGCGGCAGCGCCGGGACTTTTGGCGCAACCCCTCTCATCAACCAGGGCACAATCATTGCCGAAGTCACCAGCTCCTATGGCTCCGACACGTTCTACCTCGACGACGTCATCAATGAGGGAACGATCGAGGTGACGAGCGGCGAGGTACTCAACTTCAACAGTTGCACCAACACGGCCGGAGCGACAATCACCGCCACCGACGCGTGGTTGGACCTGTGGCGCCTGTTCACGAACGAGGCCGGCGGTTTGATCACGGCCACAAATGGCTGCAACGTGATGTTGGGCGATCAGGGCAGCGGGTCGCTCAACAACTGGTCGAATGCCGGCACGATCAACGTGACGGACAGCACGTTGAATCTGGGCGGCCTCTTTACTCTGGCCGCGATGGGAACGATCAACCAGACGCGGGACACCGTCAATCTCACCGGCATTTTGGACAACACCGGCACCACGCTCGCCCTGAATGCGACAACCGGTTCCTGGTACTTCTTGAACGGTGTCATCAGGAACGGCACGCTCACGGAAACCGACGGCGCAGAGCTCATCTTCAATCAGGGAACCCTCGACGGTGTCACGGTCGATGGCATTCTCGACCTGACGGGGAACTTGATAGCAAAGCAGGCCCGCACCGAGATCTCAGCCCTGGTGCTGGACGCTTTAGTGCTCAACGGAACCGCCTATCTCGGGGATGCAGCGGGATCGTTCTACGGCACACTCGACTTCGGCACCGCGGGATTCGTCCCCACTAACCAAACCCTTTCCGGAACCGGGACGATTGTCTTCGGCAAGCACGGTGCCTTGGGCTCCGGCAATTTGAACTTTCCTGATCGCCCGGGAACGGTGACGATCGGGCCCGGAATTACCATCCACGGCAACGCCGGAACGATTGACGGCCCGAACTCAGTCGGCCCGTTCACCGATCAAGGGACGATCGTTGTCGATGACGACGGATCATCAGCCGCGCTCGGTTCCTTCGTCTACGACCGGCTCTACTCCGGCAACTGGGGCCTCGAGGCCACCACCGCGCCGATCGACACAAGCGGTGTCACCAATCCGGCGCCGCAGGCCGTCTATCAAACTAGCCGCGAAGGGACCTTCACCTACACGCTCCCCAACCTCACGCCCGGCGGCGCCTACACGGTGCGGCTTGACTTCGCCGAATTCGACGCGACCGCCGCCGGTCAGCGGCTGATGAACGTCATCATCAACGGCACACAGGTGCTCACCAGTTTCGACATCTTCGCGACGGCGGGAGCGAAGAATAAGGCGGTTGCCGAGACGTTTGCGGCCACGGCAAGTGCGCAGGGCCAGATCGTCATCAACTTCAACGGCATCAGCAGAGTCTCGTACCCGGCCGCCACTGTGAACGGGATCGAACTGTATTCCGGAAACACGCAACTGCTGGCAATCGACGTGGGCGGATCCAGTAGCAACGGGTTCGGGCTCCCGCCGCTCGGAAATACCAATTCGACGACGACGACCCTGTATTTGAACGACCCAGGATCTCTGTCGACCCCCAAGGGGGCATACGTCTCGATCAATGGCAGCATGCTGGGCAACACCCAAAACGCCAGTCAGTATCAAATGGTGGGCACATTAACGGTCGCGGGGGGCACCGCGACGACACCCACGCTCTTCGAAGCCATGTCGAACGACCTGGGCGCCACGCCCGCCGGCTTCATCAACAACTTCGCCGACGGCACACTGGAAATTGCGACGGGCGGTTACCACGAGCTTGTCGACCAATCGCGAAACTCCGGCAGCACGCAGCCGGAGGCTGTCTATGCCTATGACCTCGTCGTTGAGCCGGGCGCCACGCTCAACTTGAAGGGCCTGCACCTCTACGTCGGCAGCGAGCAAGTCGCTGGGACAATCGTGGGTGGAACTGTGACCGTGGTGACCTTGCCGGCTCCGGTTGTGACCGCTCCCGCCACGGCTGCCGTGAACGTGAACAGGTCACTAGCGTTCGCCGGCAGAAATGCGATCAGCGTCAGCGACGCCAGCGGCATTGCCGAGCAATTGACCCTGACCACGAATCACGGGACCTTGAACCTGAGCGAGACATCCGGGGTCACGGTGAGCGGCAACGGCAACGGCCTGGTTGTGATCACCGGGCAGATCGCAAGCGTCAACAGCACCGTTTCAAGTCTGGTGTACACTCCGGCGTCGGGATATGCCGGTCCGGATGTGCTGTCGCTCTCGGATACCGATCTGGCCGACGGCCTGACGGGATTGGCAAGCGTGGCCTTAAGGGTGAACGGACCTCCGATTATCAACACACCGACCACGGCGAGCCTCTATGAGAATGGTTCCTACACATTCTCCAGCTCAATCGCCGTCGTGGACGCATCGGCCTCAGGCCCCTCTGAGTCGCTTGCGATTCAAGTGTCTCATGGAACGCTGACACTTGCGTCGACGACCGGACTGACCTTCAGCTCCGGCTCGAACGGCTCGGCTTCGATGACCGTGACGGGGACACTGGCCAGCGTGAACGCGGCTCTTAACGGCCTGCTCTATAGGCCGGCGACAGGCTACTCCGGCTCGGACACGCTGTCGATTTCCGTAACAGACACTGGAGACAATTTGTCGGGTTCCACCGGCGTGGCTCTTACGATCATCATTGTCCCGCCACCGACGATTTCCGCTCCGGCGAGCGAGACGCTCAATCAAAACACGTCATTGGTCTTTTCGTCGGGAAATAACGACGCAATCACAGTCGCCGACGCAGGCCCCGGAGCCAACGCCGACTCATTGACGCTCACGGTTGCCGATGGAACGGTCACGCTGCCGACTACTTCCGGATTGACGGTCACCGCCGGTGCCAACGGCTCGTCTTCGATCACCGTGACGGGATCAATCGCCAATCTCAATACGGCGCTCAACGGACTGATCTACAAGCCGATGATCGGTTACTCGGGGTTCGATGCCTTGGCGATGTCCGTTGGGGATTCGGTCGATGGCCTGTCGACTGCGGGGAGCGTGGCCTTAACGATCAACAACCCGCCGGCGATCACGGCCCCCGCGACGGCGTCAGTGCTGGTCACTGCCTCTCTGACCTTTTCGACGGCCAACAAAAATGCCATCAGCATCGCCGATGTCAGCGCCGGCGCCGCCGTCGAGCCACTCACGCTACGGGCCACGAACGGGATGCTCACCTTGGGAAGCACGTCGGGAATTACGGTGACTTCCGGCTCCAACAGTTCGGCGTACATGACAATCAGCGGTACGCTCGCCAATCTCAACAACGCGCTGAGTGGCCTGATCTTCAAGCCTGCAGTAGCTACGAGCGCGACGGTTGTTCTCGCTTACACCGACGTCGCCACCGGACTATCGGCTACGTCGACGACGAACATCACCCTTATCAAGTCGCCACTTAAGCTCGGCCCCACGGCTACGGTGGGGCCAGCCGGCGGCGGCCCGGTCACCTTTGCGGCGACTCCAGCGTCGAGCGGCGGAACACTCGACGATAACCCTCCGCCACCCGACACTCAGTTAGCCGGCTTTGCGGCGGCCGTCCACGTGCTGGCTGGCTGAGGTCGTTTCCGTCGCTAGAGACCCTTCTCGGCGATCAGATACGTCAGAGTCGCCATCGCCGCGGCTCCGCCGTTCAACTCGTCCGCATTGACGGCTTCAAGACGATCCAGAGACGAGTGGTGGAAGTCGAAGTAGTGCGTGGCGTCGGGGATGTAGCCGATTGTGATCGTCCCGAACGGTGCGAGCGGCTCGATATCGGTTCCGCCTCCCCCTTTCTTGATCGTGTCGGCGTGAACGAGTCCGAGATAGGGGGCAAAACGCTTCAAGGCCTCAACCTTCGCGTCGCCCCCATCGATTCCAAAGCCGACCGGGGCAAAGCCGCCGCTATCTGACTCGATCGCGGCATAGTGCTTCTCGCCTTTCGCTTTGACCTGGTTCGCGTACTGGGTCGCACCGATCCCGCCGAACTCCTCGGCCATAAACAGCACGACGCGAACGGTGCGGCGCGGGCGCAAGCCGAGCGCTTTCAGGGCGCGCAGGACTTCGATCGATTGCACGACCCCGGTGCCATCGTCGTGAGCGCCCGTTCCCAAATCCCACGAATCGAGATGTCCCCCCACGACGACGTACTCTTGCGGAAGGTCGCGGCCGGTCAGCTCGCCCATGACATTGAATGACGGGGCATCCGGGTGTTGGGCCGCGCTCAACTTGAGATTCACCGTCAGCTTGGGATTGGATTTAAGCAGAGCGGAAAGTTCGTTCGCGCTGTGGGTACTCACGGCAGTGGCTGGAATCTTGGCGATCCCGTCTTCGTACTTCAACATGCCGGTATGTGGATGGTTGTCGTCCGGCAGCGCGGTCATCGAGCGTACTAGCACTGCGACCGCCCCGTGCTTGGCAGCGACTGAGGCCCCCCGGTAGCGCTGGTCGACTGTTCGACCGTAAGAACCATAGGCGCTCTTGCCCCCGTAGGTCATCGGACGGTTGTAAAACACGATCTTGCCGCGGACCGCCTCCCCGAGTTTTTCGACCTCATTGAGACCTTGAACCTCCACCACGCCCGCCTCCACACCCTCTTTGGGAGTGCCGACACTGGGTCCCAGCGCAGTCACTTTGAGATCGATCGGATGGGGCGTTGAGGTCACGGAAGCCTGCTCGACGTCGCCGCGGGTCCAATGCGGAACCATCACGGGCTGTAAGGCCACGTGATCGAAGCCGTACGATTCCAGCTTGCGTTTAGCCCACTCGATCCCTTTCGCGGCGCCTTCGGAGCCGCTGAGACGCGGCCCGACGGTGGTCAGCTCCCGCAGGTTGGCATAGGCCTTGCCGTTAGTGGTGGCCTCCGCGGCAATTTTGCGCGTGACATCCACGAGGGGATCGCCGGCCAAGCCGGGGCGGGAGACGACCAATGCCAGGAAAATTCCAGACCCGATAGCGAGCCAGCGACGTATTTGATTCATGGTTTCTTGATAGCGTTGGCCTGCTGATTTCGCCAGCGATGGGTGAAACGACCGATCGATTTCGAGCCGGTCCTGCGGAATTCGCCCCACGGCACGGGTGCCCGCCTCGGAC
>DASRXU010000045.1:0-8424 GCA_035687365.1 Planctomycetaceae bacterium
ACGAGCTGTTTGAGCCGTGCGGTCGTCCGCGGCGCGAATCCGAAACCGTTTTCTCCTACCTCCAGCGGATGGCCGGCCACGACCTCAAACGTCGTCAACTGGCCGCCGATCGCTCGATGCTGCGGTTGGGGATCACCTTCAACGTCTACGGCGACGGGGAGGGGACCGAGCGGATCATTCCGTTCGACATCGTGCCGCGGGTGTTGGGAACCAATGAATGGGATCGCCTCGAGCGCGGGTTGAACCAGCGGATTGCGGCCCTCAACCTGTTCCTGGACGACATCTATCACGAGCAAAAAATCATCAAAGACGGGATCATTCCCGAGCACGTGATTCAGACCGCCGCGTCGTTTCGCCGGCAATGTATCGGCCTCAATCCGCCCAAGGGCGTCTGGTGCCACATCACCGGCACCGACTTGGTTCGCGATCACGACGGCTGTTTCTACGTGCTCGAGGACAACCTGCGGTGTCCGTCGGGCGTCTCGTACTTGCTGCAAAACCGCCAGTTGATGAAGCAGACATTCCCAGCCCTGTTCGAGCGTGCTCGCGTGCGGCCGGTCGACGACTATTGCAGCCGACTGCTCGACGCGCTGCAGTCGCTGATGGACAGCCAAATCCTGTCGCCCAGCGTCGCGCTCCTAACGCCCGGGGCGTACAACTCGGCTTACTTCGAGCACTCGTTCCTCGCCCAGCAGATGGGCATCGATCTGGTGGAAGGCCGCGACCTGGTCGTCTCCGACGGCTTCCTGCACATGCGGACGACGAAAGGCCTCGAGCGGATCGACGTCCTCTACCGGCGGATCGACGACGATTTCTTGGACCCGACCACGTTCCGCTCCGATTCGATGCTGGGAGTCGCCGGGTTGATGGACGTGTATCGCGCCGGACGCGTCGCGCTCGCCAACGCCCCGGGCACCGGCGTCGCCGACGACAAAGTCATCTACGCTTACGTTCCGCAGATGATCAAATACTACTTATCGCAAGAACAGATCATCCCGAACGTGCCGACGTATTTGTGCTTCGACGAGATTCAGCGGTCGCACGTGCTGGCCAACCTCGACAAGCTGGTAGTGAAGCCAGCTAACGAGTCGGGTGGCTACGGCATGCACATCGGCCCACGCTCCACGCGGGCCGAGCAGGAAGAGATCGCTCGGCACATCGAAGCCAAGCCGCGCAACTACATCGCGCAGCCGACGCTTAATCTGTCCCGAAGCCCGGTGATCGTGGACGACGGCATGGAAGGTCGGCACGTCGACCTCCGCCCGTTCATCGTTTACGGCAAGGAAATCTTTGTGCTGCCCGGTGGTTTGACTCGTGTTGCTCTCAAGAAGGGCTCCTTGGTGGTGAACTCTTCGCAAGGCGGCGGCAGCAAGGACACCTGGATCGTCGCGGGGGACGCGTAGAGCATGCTCTCGCGCGTTGCCGATTCGATCTATTGGATGTGCCGCTACGTCGAGCGTGCCGAGAACGTCGCGCGGTTCATTTCGGTGAATCTCAATCTCAGCCTCGACTTGCCCGGTCAGGCCGTGCAACAGTGGCGACCGCTCGTGGTGACCACGGGTGATGAAGCGCTGTTCGCCACCGATTACGAATCGGGGACCAAGGAAAACGTCATTCGCTTCTTGACGTTTGATCGCCAGAACCCTAACTCGGTGCTCTCTTGCCTCACAACGGCCCGCGAAAATGCCCGGAGCGTCCGCGAAATTATCTCATCGGAAATGTGGGAGCACATCAACCGCTTCTATTTGATGCTGAAGGACACGACCGGCTTCCGCGCGGCCCTCGACAACCCCTACGAGTTTTACGAGCAGGTGCGGCTCACCGGACAGCAGTTTCAGGGCATCACGGACGCCACGATGACGCATGGCGAGGCCTGGCACTTTTGCCGTCTGGGGCGCGCGATCGAGACGGCCGACAAGACCTCGCGAATTCTCGACGTCAAATACTTCATCCTCCTGCCGACGCCGCGCGACGTCGGCACGCCCTACGATGACATTCAATGGTCCGCCCTCTTGCGTTCGGCTAGCGCCTTCGAGATGTATCGGCAGCGGCACGGACGAATCACGCCGACCCGCGTCGTCGAGTTTTTGGTCCTGGATCGCGAGTTTCCGCGAGCTGTGCTGTATTGCCTCACCGAAGCCAACGAGGCGCTGCATTCCATCTCGGCCTCGAAGACGGGCAGCTTCAGCAACCGACCCGAACAACTTTTGGGACAGTTGCGGGCCGAGTTGGCCTACACGCGGGCCGACGAAATCATTGGCGGCGGACTGCACGAGTTCGTGGACGACTTGCAGAAGCGACTCAACTTGGTCGGCGGAGCGGTGTGTGATACATTTTTCGCCGTCCGACCGATGGCCGCCGCGAGCGTTTCCAGCGTGAGGGCTTCCGAATGACATTTTGCTTGGCGATGCGAGTTCAGGATGGATTGGTCGGCATTGCCGACACCCGCGTGATCTCGGGCAGCGAGTGCATCACGGCGAAGAAGGTCTCGGTCTATCAGGACGAAGAGTCGGCATTCTTCGTCATGTCCTCGGGACTAAGGGCCGTACGTGACAAGGCGATCACCTATTTCGAGGAGATCGTCGAAGATGCGGAGCAGCCCTTCTCCGGCCGACTCTTCCGCGTGGCCAATCTGTTTGCCGACCAGATCCGTCGCGTGGCTCTCGAGGACCGGCAGTCGCTCGAGGAATCAGGCTTCCGGTTCAATATTCACGCGTTGGTCGGCGGCCAATTGCACAAAGACCGCGAGCACAAGCTGTTTCTGATCTATCCCGAAGGAAATTGGGTCGAGATCAGCCGCGGCACTCCGTATCACATCATCGGCGCGTCGGGCTACGGAAAACCGGTGCTCGATCGCACGCTGAAATACGAAGACCCGATGCGTTTCGCGCTTAAGGTGGGCTGCCTGGCGTTCGACTCGACAAGAATCAGCGCGGCGGACGTCGACTTTCCGGTCGACATCGTGCTCTACGCACGCAACACGTTTCAAATCATCGAACACCGGTTCGAAAAGAGCGACTTGGCCGAAAATTCAAATTGGTGGCAGGAGCGGCTTCGCGATTCGGTTCGCGAGTTGCCGACCGGCTGGATGGAACCTGTCCTGGCTAAACTCCGTGAGCCGCAGGTTGTGCCTCTGAGGATGCCCGAGCGCGACGCCTCGGGGTGATCCCCGCGAGGCGTCCACGAACGACGGGCGAAAAACAAGATCGGCTGACTGTGACCTTCGAAATTACGCATCTCGCCCGCTACGTCTATAACCAGCCGGTTTTTCTCGACCCGCACTTACTCCGCGTGCGGCCACGGGTCGACGGCGGGCAGTCGCTCGACTCGTTTCGTCTGATCGTCAAGCCGCAGCCGGCTGGGCTGTCGACGTCGCTTGATGCGGAAGGGAACGTCGTCTCACTGGCTTGGTTCAACGGTCTTTCGTCGGAGCTGACAATTCGGGCCGAGTCGGTGGTCACCACCACGCGCAACAATCCGTTCGAGTTCATCCTGCCGCCGAATCGGCTGACGCTGCCGATGTCCTACTCGCCGGTGGAAGAGCCGTTGGTGTCGCCGGCGCGCAAGCGGGTGGGCGAGATCTCAGGCGACGATCCGGTCGGCCGATTCGCCGCGGATGTGGCCGCCGAAGTGAATCAACAGATCGTCCCCTTTCTGGGCCGTTTGTCCGAGCGGCTGTCGTCAACCTGGCGGGTCACACGACGCGAAAGCGGCGCGCCCTGGTCGGCCCTCGAGACATTTTCCCGACGCACGGGTGCCTGCCGCGACCTCGTCGTGCTCTTCATGGACGCCTGCCGCAGCGTGGGCTTGGCCGCGCGGTTCGTCAGCGGCTACCAGCAACAATCCGCCGGGGGCGAGTATGATCTGCACGCTTGGGCCGAAGTCTATCTGCCTTGGGCCGGCTGGCGTGGTTATGACCCGAGTCAAGGCCTCGCGGTTGCCGATCAGCATATCGCTCTGGCGGCTTCCGCCCGACCGGAACAAGCCGCGGCGATCGTCGGTTCGTATCGAGGAGTGCCGGCCACGGCGACACTGAGTACGTCGATCTCCATCGCTCGCACTGACAGCGTCCAGTCGTTCGGCCCCGGGCTCCAATCGCAGCAGATGAGTTAGCGACGACCGCGGCAGTTTCCTACGGCGAGCGGTCCGCTGCGGCGGATCAGCGCGCCTCTTCTTCTAATTCTTCTCCTGCCGATTTGCCGGCGACTGCCACGGTGTCATTCCAGCCGTTTGCAGATGCAGCTGCAATTCTCGCGCGAGCCGATCACGAACCTTTGGTTCGCGAGCCGCCAAGTCGTGCGACTCGGAGGGATCGTCGGCAAGATTGAACAGTTCGAGCGCGCGAAACGGGCTGTTATGGACCAGCTTCCAATCGCCGTCGATCACGGCCGCATTTTCTTCGCCCCAGAAACCGCGACCTCCTTCTCGGCGCATAAAGAACAGGGGTCTGGCTAACTTCTGTGGCTGTCCCAAAAGGGTCGGCAAGATGCTGACTCCGTCGATGTTTCGGGGCCGCTCGATGGCCGCTGCTTCCAGCGCCGTTGGGAAGAGATCCATTGTGACGGCGGCCGCATCCGATGAGGAGCCCGGAGCAATACGCCCGGGCCAGCAGGCGCCGCACGGAACACGCAGTCCGCCCTCGTACATACTTCCTTTGCCGTCGCGCAGTTTGTCGTTGAGAGCCCCGAAATCGAGCGGGCCGCCATTATCGGATGTGAAAATCACGAAGCAGTTTTTGTCGAGTTGTGCTTCAGCTAGTGCCGTTAGCACTCGGCCGACTCCGTCATCCATGTGCTCAACCAGCGCGATACGTCGGGATCGCATATCGGGCAGGTCAGGGGCCCGATCGCGCACGCGCTTCAACCAATCGGCCGGCGGCTGAATCGGTGCGTGCGGCGCGTTGTACGCCAGGAGGAGAAAGAAAGGCCGAGCGTCGGACCGGCGCTCTTTGAGGAAGTCGATCGCCCACTGGGTGAATAAATCAGTCGCATGCCCCTGTGGATCGATCGCCTCCGAGTTGTTGCGCAGGTAGTTGATCCCGTGACGCCGGTGGGTCTCGTAGCTGTCCATCATGTCGCCGAGAAAGCCGCGGAAGATCTCGAAGCCGCGTGCGTTCGGCGTGTCGGGCGGCGCGAGCCCTAAGTGCCACTTTCCGATCAAAGCCGTCGCATAGCCGGCCGGTTTCAACAGAGTGGGCAACAGGACGGCATCGGGTGCCAACCGTCCGAAATTCTGGTCCGGATGCGTGCGAATGACCCCCGGCACGCCGACGCAATCGGGATAGCGTCCGGTTAACAGTGCCGCGCGACTTGGCGAACAGACGCTCGAGTTCGTGCGAAACCGCGTCAGCGTTCGGCCTTCCCGAAAGATCCGATCGATGTGCGGCGTACGAACATCGCTCCCTCCGCAGCAGGACAAATCGCCGTGGCTGAGATCGTCGGCCAGGATCAGCACGATATTCGGATGACTAGTCGGATCCGCGCCAGATGCGGTCGTGCCGGAAAAACAAACGAGAACCGCAGCAACCAGACACAACATTCGGCAGGTGAATCGCTCGCTCGAAATCATCGATTCCTCAGTCAATCAGGCGAGGTGGAAGATCTCTTCCAATCGCAGCAGTCCTTCGTCCGGTCGCCGTCCTTCGAGGTTTTCAAAGAACGGGCCCATTTCGCGCTGCCAGCGGGCGTTGACTTCTTGTTCGGCCATGCCGCGGAGGGCCGCGTCGAAGTCGGGCGTTTCGAGGTAGCCGACGAGCAGGCCGTCATCTCGCAGAAAGAGCGAATAGTTGGTCCACCCCGTGTCGTGCAGGGCTTGGCGCATCTCCGCCCAAACCGTCTCGTGCCGCCGTTTGTATTCGTCCAACCGATCCTTGCGGACCTTCAATAGAAAACAGACGCGTTCCATAGCGGCACCGATTTCTCCAAGAACCGACTCAATTGAACGTGATTATGACGGGCGCGTGCCGACCGAGATGACGATGAAGGCGGCCACCATCGCGATGTTCCCCAGCTGAAGCAAGAGGTAGGCGCGGCGGCCTGACCCTTTCCATTCGCCGGTCAAAGTGCCCCAAAAGTTGCCCATCAGAACCATCAAGGTCATGAACAGGGGCCAGCCGAGCACAGGGCCGCGGTCGCCCATGCGGCTGGCTCCGACGCCATAGAAAAACATTCCCAACATCCACAAAAGTCCCATCAAGACGACGAGGGCCGTGTTACGCAGCGCCGGTGCGCCCGTCTCGGAACGCAGGGTCCTGTTTCGCCGCAGCAGATACAGGCAGTACAGCGCGTTTGTGAGGAAGCCGGCTGAAACGGTGACCGCGATCACGGCCACCGACGCGATCGCCGCCTCGGCTCCGCGATGTTCGGCCTCGCGCTGAATGTTGCCACCGAACGCGACACTGAAGTTGAACATCGGCGAAGTGATCCCAGCGACAAGGCAAATCAACAAGCCACCCAGAAATCCGCTCGACGCCGCGGCACCCCCCTTCTCACCGGCGGCCGAGTTCTCGTGCGGGCCCTTTTGAGCGGCTTCCTTGAGAAATCCGGCTCGAGCGCAAAGCGTCAGGCCGACAAGGACAATCGCCAGGCCGAGCAACAGCCACAAAGTCCGCGCCGATTGCAAATCGTTCGGCTGCAGAACGGCCAGCGGAATCAGCGAGCCCAACGTCGCCGTCATCGAGACCACGATCGCAAAGGCCAGTGCTGTGCCAACCCGCGTGACGCCGAGACCGAACAAGACCGAGCCGATTCCCCATCCAGCACCGAATAGTGCCGTCGTCACCAAGTCCTTCGTTCCGACGCTGAAAAAAACGGAACCCGGGTTGGGAATGGCCCACGCGACAATCAACCACGGAACGAGCACCATCCCGACAATCGAATAGAACAACCACGTCTTTTCCCACGCCCAGCCACGCACGTACTTGAGCGGCACCGTGAAGCTGCCGCCCATTGCGCCCGCCGCAACGACGAGGGCCAAGCCGGACCAGAACGGGTTCATTTCGCCAGCTCCTGGCCAGTTGTTGCTCGCCCAGCGGTCGCCGAGAGTGAGCGCAGGAAATCTCGGAAGAGAATCGTCTCGGACAGATTGTCGCACTCGTTGCAGTGCTCCCAATCAATCCAGACGTATTCGATGCCGAGCCAGCCTCGGTAGCCGACCTGCCGCATGCGTTCAACGACGCGCCGATAATCGATCACGTTGTCTTTGAACGGCGCCTGCAGCCGACCGCTACGGGCTCCGCGAACGTGAAAGTGCGAAGCGTACGGGAGCAGCGGCTCCACGGTCTGGTCAGAGAGGCCTGCACGCGTGAAGTGCGTGTAGTCGAGTGTGAGCGTCAACCCCGGCACTTGTTTCACCAACTCCTGGGCAGAAACCGGATCTGGAACGAGCGAACCGACATGCGCCTCGGTCCCCAATGTCACGCGGGCGTGTTTTGCTTGTGCGACGCGCCAGGAGAGTTCGTCGACAGCTCGGGCAAAGGACGTCTCGCGACTCTCTTCCTCAAAATGGACACCGGGCAGAATTGTCACGTGCTCGCAGCGGCACGCGGCGGCATATTCCAGTGTTCGCGAAAACCAGTCGCGGGCCAATTGTCGCCGAGCGGCCTCGGGGTGATTGATGGCGTAGGGGCGAAAGTCGGGAGCCGTTTGCAGGAAGACGTCAGCGATTCGCAGGCCGAGAGAGTCGGTAAACTGTCGCAGAGCGCCGGCTGCGCGGTCTACGTTGGCGAACTCGCGGGAGGGCCATAGATGCGACCGTTCCTCAAACAGACCGATGTCGACGCCCTCGAAGCCCAGCATGGCAATCAGCTTCAGCGATTGCTCGTGCGTCAGTAGTGGGAATGCGAAATCGGCACACGCGAGTTTGTACGTCATGACAGATCGTCCGGGAGTGTGACGTCGGGGGTCTCCCATTCCGCGGCCGCGAGGTAACCGCCGTCGACGATCACCGAAGTGCCGGTGACGCCGGCCGAGTCTTCGCACGACAAATAGAGGACCGTGCGGGCCACGTCGTCCGGCGTCAGTGCGCGGCCCAAGGGCACTCGGTGAAGCCGTTTGGCGAGCGTTGCCGCGGGATCAGCGGCCGCGTGCAGATGGTGGCGAAGCATGGGCGTGTCGGTGATCCCCGGGCAGACGCAGTTGCACCGTAAACCGTCCGCCGCATAGTCGAGGGCGATCGATTGGCTTAAAAGCAGGACGGCCCCCTTGGACGCCGTGTACGCGGGCGTGCCCGCCTGCCCGACATAACTGCTAATCGAGCCGATGTTCACCATGTAACTGCGCGGATAACGGCGCAAGTGCCCGATCCCGTGCTTGATTGAGAAGAAGATGCTGCGCAGATTCACCGCCATCAGCGTGTCCCATTCTTCGACGGCGTATTCGTGCAGCGGTTTGACGTGCACAATCCCCGCGCAGTTCACCAGAATCT
>DASRXU010000046.1:0-9206 GCA_035687365.1 Planctomycetaceae bacterium
GCCAGCTCGGCAATGTCTTCGGTGCGATCACGGAGTGGCGGAATCCGGATCGTAATCTCCTTCAAACGATAGTAGAGATCGCCACGGAACCGCCCGTCCGCGATGAGCTGCTCCAAATTGAAATGGGTCGCGGCGAGCACTCGGACCCGCGTACTGATGGACTTGGCCCCGCCCACTCGTTCGAAGGTTTGGTCTTGGAGAAATCGAAGGACCTTGGCTTGAACGGCGGCGGGCATATCCCCGATCTCGTCCAAGAACAAAGTGCCGCCGTCCGCCTGCTCAAAGCGGCCGATCTGTCGCTGGTCGGCCCCGGTGAACGCACCCGGCTCGTGACCGAACAGTTCGCTCTCGACCAATCCCTCGGGGATCGCCGCACAGTTGATCGCGAGGAACGGCTTGTCCGCCCGATTGCTGTGCTGATAAATGGCTCGGGCGACAAGCTCCTTCCCGGTGCCGCTCTCCCCTAAGATCAGAACCGTCACGTCTAAGGGCGCGACGCGACCGATCTGCTTGGAAATCTCCCGCATGAGCGGAGACGGGCCAACAATGCGATCTTTGGGAGAGTCATCTAGAGTCGTGGTAGGTTCGGAAGTGAGCCGGGCAGTCTCGAACGCTCGCTCAAGGAGACTGCTCATCTGCTCGAGGTCGAAGGGCTTGCCGATATAGTCGAAAGCCCCCCGCTTCATCGCTTCGATCGCCGTCTCGGTCGTTCCGTGGGCGGTCAAGAAAATGACGGGTCGCTTCGGATCGGCCGCTCGAATCCGGTCGAACAGGTCGAGGCCGGATCCGTCCAAGAGCTTGAGGTCCAACACGATCACGTCTGGCTGGTCCGCTTCGACCTGCCGCCACGCCTCGGCAATGGATCCAGCGGTCGATACCTCGACCTCGCTTGTGGCAAAGACCCAGCGGAATGACTGACAGATCAGCGGTTCGTCGTCAACGACTAGGAGCTTCGGCATGCGCCTCTTCCGCGTTGGGCAGTGTGAGCGTAAAGCAGGCGCCTCCATCGGCGCGGTCGGCGGCGTTCAATTCGCCCCCGTGCTCCCGTGCTATTCGTCGCGCGACGGTCAGACCGAGCCCCGTGCCAGTGGGTTTGGTCGTGGCGAACGGGGTAAACAGCCTGCCCGCAAGCGCCTGATCGATTCCCGGTCCGCGGTCGCTCACCTCAACTCGAATCATACCGTCAGGTGCGACCCCGGTGGAAACGGCGACTTCACTCCCGGCTGGCGTCGCGTCGATCGCGTTGAACAAGAGATTCGTGAGCAGCGACAAAAACTGGTCGCAGTCGATGGCGGCACGCAGGGGCTCGCTCCCAGAATTGACTCGAAGAAGCACGGACTTGATCTCCGCCCGACTCTGCGCAACATCCACGGCTGCCTCGACGACGGACTGAATGTCGTGAGTGCGCAGATCCCGAGGAGCGGCTTGAGCGAAATCCATTAAACCTTGCACGGTGCGTTCGATCCGCGCGATCTCCTGAAGCAGAAGCTGAAGACGATCGACCGTAAGCGGCGTTGGGTGCTGCGTCCGAACGGCCGCCTGAAGCAGAAACTTGATTCCGGTGAGCGGGTTTCTGACTTCATGTGCGACGCCCGCAGCAAGTTGCCCGACAGCCGCGAGTTGTTCGGCTCGCAGCAACTCGCGTTCCTGCTCTTGCAACCGCCGGCACACGGCGCTGACCCGTTCGACCACATAATCGAGTTGCTTGTCGAGGTCTCCAAAGTGCGGCGGTCCCTCGACCGTCATTGCCCCAACCTCCTGATCGAGGTGCGCCTGAACGGCCTGGACCCGGATCGACAATCTCGCCTCCCGGCGCGTCTGCGTCCGAGCCGTAACGTATCCGCTCAACAATCCTGCAAGAACGCCCACGAAACCAAGGCCAAACAGCACGCGACCGGCCCACGCGGTCTGAGTCTCGCTTCGCTCTAATCCGTCCTTCATGCGCTCGCGCTGGCGATCCGCCAATTCTCCACATGGCTCAAGAAGATCACGCATATGGTGCGCATCCGACCACCGAGCCACGTCGCTGCCGCTCAATCCGCTAGAAGACGGAAGTCGGTCGAGCCCAAGGTCATCGCGGTACCGCGCATAGTCGTGAACGATTGTTTCAGCCAGCTGGGCGTCCTGCGGAGCCGTAGCGGTCTGCTGAACCGCCTTGAGTGCGGCGTCCACTCGGGCAAGATCACCTCGCACCACCTCCCGGCGCACTTCGGTGTTGCCGGCAAAGAGAACCAGAGAATGAACTCGGAGATGCCGCAGTTGAAGCTGAAGCTCGACGGCGGCCTCCATCCCGGCCGCGTCCTGACTGACAGCTCCCGCCAACTCGGTTTGAAGTCGATTGATGTACCAAGACCCGGCCAGGCATGCGACCGCGACCAGAGCCCCCAGGGCAACGAGCGGGCCGGAATACAAACTGAACGGAAACCGCCTCATCGGCGCTATCATCTCACGACCTGTTCGAAATCCAGCTGCCACCCAATCGTCTCGGCCCCGCACTTGCCTCGCCAACTGCGCCTGGCGAAGCTCTAAGTGTCGCACGCATCAGGTACCGTAACCAAGGCTGACTACCGCATCTCGTTCGGTTTTTCCGCCGAAATCGGCGATCAGAGCCCGCTCTGCGGCGCGATCGGGTGGTGGCGTCGCGATTCTGCCAAAGCTACGATTGCGAGCCGTGGCGCCACCTTGCATCAACTTCCTCCGCTCGGAAGCCGCCGTGAGAAGCCGACTGCCAATCGCCGTCGCAATTCTTGCCCTCTTGTCGCTTGCCCAAGCGGCCCCGGCACAGCATCGGCTCGTGCTGCAAGGTAACGGGAAGCTGGCGATTGTCGCGCGAGATGGCCACGTCGAATGGCAGATGCCTTGGGATGGGATTCATGATGTTCACGCGTCGGCCGCCGGAACGCTCATGGTCCAGCAGGGCCCGAGCAAAATTGTAGAGATCGACGTCGCCAAACGAAAAATCATTTGGGCGTACGACTCGGCCACGGCGAACGGAAACCGGGGACAGCGGGTCGAGGTCCACGCGTTTCAGCCATTGGCCGGCGGTCGCGTCATGATTGCCGAGAGCGGGCCGGCACGCATCATCGAAATCGATCGCGCGGGCACGTTGCTGCGCGAGATCAAGCTCAAGGTGAAGCACCCCCATCCGCACACCGACACACGTCTGGCCCGTCAACTGGGCGACGGTCACTACCTCGTTTGCCACGAGGGGGACGGCGCCGTCCGAGAGTATGATCACGCGGGCCGCGTGACGTGGGACTATTCCGTCCCGCTCTTCGGCGAATCGCAAAAACCTGGTCACGGGCCGGAAGCCTTTGGGAACAAGTGCTTCGCAGCCGTACGCTTGCCTAATGGAAATACGCTGATCAGCACGGGGAACGGTCATGGCGTGATCGAAGTCACGCCGCTGAAGCAGATCGTCTGGAAAATTCAGCAACGCGATTTACCCAAGATCACGCTCGCCTGGGTCACGACGCTCGAAGTCTTGCCGAACGGGCATTATGTCATCGGGAATTGTCACGCCGGCCCGGGCCAGCCGCTGGTGATCGAGCTGGATCCGAAAACGAAAAAGGTCGTGTGGACATTGGATCAATTCGAGACGTACGGAAACTCGGTCTCGAATTCTCAGATTCTCGACGCCGGCGGACCAGTGCTTCGCTGAGCGATTCGGGATCCGGCCGCTTCGCCAAGGGCACATTGTCGCTGCCCGTGCAATCTGGCAAAATTGTGAGAGCGACGTGACGACGCTTGTCGTGCCCGTCGACCTGCCCCAACTCGGAAGTCGCGTGACGGCGCTGCTTCAACCCGACATTCTTCCGTCGACTGGTTCCCGCCACGTGATCAAGTTTCCGGAAGGACCGAGGTCCAGATCGCTGATGCTGCGACAACGAGCGTTGGGCCACGCGATTTGGATCCGCTTGATCATCGCAATCGCGGAGGTCGCAAGCCTTCAGCGCTTGGCGGCCGCAGAGGATCGTGTCTCAAAGCCCGCTATCGCCAAAGTCGATTTCGACCGTGAAGTGCAGCCCGTCTTGGCCAAGCGCTGCTTCCGATGCCATGGACCCGATAAGGCCGAAGCGGGGTTGCGGCTCGACCTTCGAGACCGGGCCTTCGCCAAGCTCGCATCGGGATCGCACGCGCTGCTTGCCGGCAACATCACGGAAAGTGAATTGCTCAAGCGGGTCAGCTCGAGCGAACCCTCCGAGCGCATGCCTCCCGAGGGGAAGCCCCTGACGACGGCGGAAATCGATCTGATCCGTCGTTGGATCGGCGAGGGGGCCGCGTGGGAAGTCCACTGGGCCTTTCGTCCGCCGGTCGCCCGTGTGCCGCCCGCGGTCCGTAATGCGTCGTGGGCCCGCAACCCGGTCGATGCGTTCATTCTTAATCGCCTCGAACAAAACGGCCTCGCGCCGGCGCCGCCGGCCGAAAAAATCGCTTTGCTGCGTCGGGCGTATTACGACTTGATCGGTCTGCCGCCCACGCCGGCTGAGGCGGACGCCTTTGTTGCCGATTCTTCGCCCACCGCCTACGAAACGGTCGTCGATCGGCTCCTGGATTCGCCCCGCTACGGCGAGCACTGGGCCCGTCACTGGCTCGACATCGTTCGTTTCGCCGAGACGAACAGTTTCGAGCGGGACAGCGCGAAGCCGCACGCCTGGCGCTACCGGGACTATGTGATCCGAGCCTTGAATGCCGACAAGCCGTACGACCGATTCATCCGCGAACAACTGGCCGGCGACGAATTGCCGGACGCGACTCGCGAGTCGATGATCGCCACGGGATACTACCGCCTCGGGCCGTGGGACGATGAGCCGGCTGACAGGTTGCAGGCGAAGTACGACGCCCTCGACGATCTGGTGGCGACCACGGGACAGGTCTTTCTCGGCCTGACCGTGAATTGCGCCCGCTGCCACGACCACAAGATCGACCCGATTTCGCAAAAGGACTACTACGGGCTCCTGGCGTTTTTCCACAACATCACGCCCTACCAGACCACCGGTCCCAACATCGAGGTGCCGTTGCTTGATGACGACCAGGAGCGAGAACAGTTTCGCGCTTCGACTCGTGAGTTCAACGAGAAACGGAAGAAGGACCAGGCGGAATATTCCGCTCTCAATCGCGAACTCCGGGCGCGGTTTCCCAAGAAAAATGGATCGCAACGGGAACTCGCCGAGTGGATCAAGCAGAACGGGGCGACGATCCTCGGAGAGGAACGATTCCAACGCTATCGTGCTCTGCAGGCTTCCTTGCGCCGCGCGAAGCAGCAACCGATTCCGGCAGGCTACGCCTTGTGCGTCACCGAATCGGGCCTGAACGCGCCCGACACATTCGTGCTCAAGCGGGGCAATCCACATGTGCTGGGCGAGAAGGTCGAGCCGAGTTTTCCGCGGATTCTCGACCCGCGGCCGCCGCGACTTGCGCCGCCGCAGCCGAAGACGCATTCCACGGGACGACGGCTAACGCTGGCAAACTGGATCGCCTCGGCCGACAACCCGGCGACGGCTCGCGTGATGGTCAATCGCATTTGGCAGCATCATTTTGGCCGAGGGATCGTCCGCTCACCCAATAACTTCGGCTACCTCGGGGATCGACCGACACACCCAGAAGTGCTCGACTGGCTGGCCGCGGAATTTGTCAAAAACGGATGGCACCTAAAGTCACTGCACCGCTTGATCCTGACATCGAGCGCCTACCGCATGTCGTCGCAGGCCGATCCGGCGGCGTTGGCTCGCGATCCCGCCAACGATCTATTCTGGCGATTCGACATGCGGCGACTGTCCGCGGAAGAAATTCGCGATTCGATCCACGCGCTCAGCGGTCGCCTCAATTCCAAGATGTATGGGCCGAGCATTTTTCCTGACATCTCGACCGAGGTGTTGGCGGGTCAATCGGTGCCCGGTGCGGGGTGGGGGAAATCTTCCCCGCAAGAACAATCCCGACGAAGCATCTACATCCACGTCAAGCGGTCGCTCATGACGCCGATCCTGGCTGACTTCGATGTTGCCGACAACGACTCGAGTTGTGCGGTTCGATTTACGACAACCCAGCCGACGCAGGCCTTGGCCATGCTCAACGGGGCTTTCGTGCATTCGCAGTCAGCGGCGCTCGCGGAGCGTCTGCGACACGAAGCGGGAAACGATCCCACGGCACAAGTCCGCCTGGCTCTACGCCTCGCGTTGGTTCACTCGCCCGATCCCGCAAGTGTCGATCGCGGGCTGAAGCTGCTCGCGACGCTGGAACACAAAAACGGCCTCTCTGCCCAAGCGGCCCTCGACTTCTATTGTTTGGCCGTGCTCAATTTGAACGAGTTTCTGTACCTGGATTGACTTGGACATCGAGCGGCCCCGATTCAACACGCCCTGCTGCGAAACATCATGATGCAACCCAACTCGAGCGGCCTCCCGAATCGCGGCACGTTTTGCGGCAGGACGCGGCGCGAATTCCTGTGGGAGGCCGGGGGCGGCTTCACGTCGCTGGCGCTGACGGGACTTCTCGCTACCGACGGTTTTCTGGGTCGTCAGGCCGTCGCCGCGGATGGGCATACGCCCTACAAGAATCCCCTCGCGCCCAAGCAGCCGCATTTTGCCGCCAAGGCGAAGAGCGTCATCTTTCTCTTCATGTATGGCGGGCCGAGCCATGTCGACACGTTCGACTACAAACCGAAGCTCTACAAGCTCGACGGCCAGACCATCGTTGTAAAAACCAAGGGACGCGGCGGGGAAAAGAACGAAGGCCGCGTGATCGGACCGAAGTGGAATTTCAAACAATACGGCCGCTCCGGCCAGTGGGTTTCGGAGCTATTTCCGCACCTCTCGACGTGTGTCGACGAGATTGCCTTTATCAAATCGATGCAGGCCGACTCGCCCATTCACGGCTCGGCCATGCTGCAGATGAATTCAGGCAAGATTCTGAGTGGCAGCCCGGCAATCGGTTCCTGGGTCAACTACGGCCTCGGCAGCCAGAACCAGAACTTGCCGGGATTCGTGGTGATGCTCGATCCGACAGGCGGACCGATCAGCGGAGCCAAGAACTGGTCGAGCGGTTACATGCCGGCCAGTTATCAGGGAACGATTCTCCACTCGAAGGGCGCACCGATCATCGATTTGAGCCCCCCGTCTCGAATGACGCGCTCGATCGAGCGCGAGCTGCTCAACACGGTCGAAGAAGAAAACGCATCGCATCTGGCTCGTCGAGTCGACAACAGCGAATTGGCCGCCCGCATCTCCAGTTACGAACTCGCCTATCAAATGCAGCAACACGCGCCCGAAGCGGTCGATTTCGCACAAGAGAGCGCGGCAACTCAAAAGCTGTACGGGCTCGACAACAGCCGCACCTACGACTTCGGAAAACGCTGCCTGCTCGCCCGGCGGCTGGTGGAGCGCGGCGTCCGGTTTGTCCAGCTTTATTCCGGCGGCAACCACAACGACCACAATTGGGATGCCCACGGCGACCTGGTGAAGAATCACAATTACCACGCCGGCAACACCGACAAGCCGATCGCCGGGCTGATCAAAGATCTCAAGCAGCGCGGACTGCTCGGCAGCACATTGATCGTCTGGGGCGGCGAATTCGGCCGGCAACCCACGGCCGAGTACGCGCAAGGGACCGGCCGCGATCATAACGCTTACGGTTTCACGATGTGGATGGCGGGAGGAGGCACCCGGGGCGGACAATGCGTCGGCGCCACCGACGACCTCGGCTCGGTTGCGGTCGAGTCCCCCTTTCACGTCAAACACCTGCACGCGACGATTCTGAATCAGATGGGGCTCGATCCGAACCAACTCTCCTACTTCTACGGCGGCCTGAACCAGAAACTGGTCGGAGTCGAGCAAGTTTGCCCAATTAGGCAGATCATATGAAGGTCGGTGTCGAGAACGCCGGCAGATTGTGGCGAGCACGGCTTCGCCGGCCATTTCCGTTGGAGAGTAACGGAGCCCATGGGGCCGTTTTTCAGCAACTCGTACCTTTTCTGCGAAGGGCGAATTCGACGATAAGTGCCACTCTGGCAGGCACCGGAGAGTGATCCGTTTGTCGGCACGCGGCTCCGCACTTCAGATTGCCATACGTTTTCGCGGACGAACCGAAAATCGACCGTTAGATGAGAGCCGCGGCCTGGCTCGTCCCGGATTCTCGTACGTTTTGTGACGCACCATTTTCGTGCCGACAACTCAAACGTTTTGTGGAAATCGCTCTCGCCTGAACGATGACCTCCAAAGCGGCTTGAACGGCAGCGCATCAAAGGAACCCTTCGTGGAGGCGACTCCGATGCCGCAATGTGGCAACCATTGAGCAACATTGGTCCAGAGGACTTGGGAGTTGGCCCCGCTGCCACTCAGGTTTCTCTGCAAAGCGCCACACCTACGTCGTGTCCAGGCTGTCAGCTGCGGAACCAGAAGCCATTCTCGACCTTGCATCCGCGAACATTCCGCCGTGACGCCAATCGTCAACCGCCGCGATTCCGACGCCGAACCTAGGTAGATTTCCCAATTTCGTTCATCCGTCTTGGGAGATAGTCTCGGTTATCCTCTTGCGTTGACTAACCGGCGCCTGGGGACGCAAAACGTTCCGGCAGACTTTATGCCGTTCAAGCTGACGCTCGAAACCTTTCTCAGCTGTCTGCGGCGAAGCGGGCTCGTCCGCGAAGATCGCGTGCCGTCTCTTCTTTCCGAACTCGCGGAAGCAGGAGTTGACGTTAGTCAGCCACGCACCATCGCGACTGCGTTGGTGCGCAATGGGAAACTCACTCGATGGCAAGCCGAGATGCTTCTGCGAGGAAAGCACCAAGGCTTCATTCTGGGGAGGTATCGGCTCCTCTCGTTGCTGGGGCGCGGCGGAACAAGCACCGTCTATCTTGCCGAGCATTTGTTGATGCGGCGTCGCTGTGCGATCAAAGTGATGCCCTCAAAAAAGCTGAGCGACCAGGTCCAGTTGGCCCGATTTCGCCGAGAAGCGCGGACCCTGGCTTCGCTCGAGCACATGAATATCGTCCGAGCCTACGACGCCGACAAGGCCCTCGACGGCACCACCGAAGTCCATTTGTTCGTAATGGAATTCGTCGATGGAGAAAACCTTTACGATCGCGTGACCGACAAAGGGCGCATGCCGCCGGTCGAAGCGGCGAACTACGTCCGACAAGCCGCTGACGGTCTGGCTTGCGCGCACAGTTCCGGAATCGTCCACCGCGACGTCAAGCCCGCCAATCTGCT
>DASRXU010000047.1:0-1643 GCA_035687365.1 Planctomycetaceae bacterium
CGTCCGGACGTCAACGGCGACGACCGTTACGGAAAATCGGAGACGATCCCCGTCGAACTCGCGCCGCGACGGGCCGTTGGCGCGGCCCTCAAGGCGGCCAACCTAATCGGCGACGGCCTCTACGGCGTCGACGTGAAGGAATCGAACAAGAAGTTCTATGTGATCGAAGTGAACGACAATCCCAACATCGACGTCGGCGTGGAAGACGCGGTGCTGCGAGACGAAATCTACAATCGCGTCATGGAAGTCTTTCTCGATCGCATCGAACGCAGCAAAGCGGGAATCTCCGCCACATGAGTTCCCCCGAATCCCTGCATTTGTTTCAGGCGTTCGGCGTCGAGCTGGAATACATGATTGTCGACGCGAAATCGCTCGACGTCCGGCCGATTACCGATCGCGTGCTCGAAGCGGTGGCGGGTGAAATCACCTCCGACTTCGATGCGGGGACAATCACCTGGTCGAACGAACTGACCGCGCACGTCATCGAACTCAAAACGAGCGATCCGGCGCCAACGTTGGATCCGCTGCCGCAAGCCTTTCAGGAAAGCGTGTCGCGAATCAACGCGGTGCTCCAACCGATGGGCGCCCGCCTGATGCCGTCGGCCATGCACCCTTGGATGGATCCACATCGCGAGCTGGTGCTTTGGCCGCACGACAATAGCTCGATCTACGAGGCCTTCAATCGCATCTTCGATTGTCGCGGGCACGGATGGGCCAACCTTCAGGCCGTCCATCTCAATCTACCCTTCACCGGCGACGCTGAGTTTGCCCGGTTGCATGCGGCCATCCGTGTGCTGTTGCCGATCTTGCCGGCGCTTGCCGCCAGTTCGCCTCTGATGGATGGACGTCCGGCTGGCCTGTTGGACGCTCGGCTGTCCGTCTATCAGCAGAATTGCCGGCGCATTCCCGCTGCGAGCGGACGCGTCATCCCCGAGGCCGTTTTCTCTTCGTCCGAATATCATCGGCTGATTCTCGAACCTCTTTATGCTGACGTAGCGCCCTTCGACGCCGAGGGCGTGCTGCAGGAAGAGTGGCTCAACTCGCGCGGGGCGATCGCCCGCTTCGAGCGGAACACGATCGAGGTGCGAGTGCTCGACGTGCAGGAGTGCCCGCAGGCGGACGTCGCCATCTGCGCGCTGATCGCCGACGTGCTCGAGGCACTGGCCGCCGGCCGTTGGGGTGATCCGGCGCGACTCGAATCGTGGGAGACCGAAACGCTTTACGATTTGCTCCAGTCGGCTATTCGTGACGCCGATCGGGCGCTCATCGGCGATGCCGAGTATCGACGACTGTTCGGACTGGAAGTCCGCGAGACGGTCTCGGCGGCCGATCTCTGGAAACATCTGGCCGAGGCCGTCGGTCCGAACGCAAGATCGCAGCAAGCGAGTGTGCGGCCGGCCGTGCTAGCCTTGCTGAAGGAGGGGCCGTTGGCCTCTCGCATCCTCTCTGCTGTTGGGACAGCACCATCGCGCGACCGGATCGCGGCTGTCTATCGGCAACTGTGCGACTGCCTCGCGGGCGGAAGGATGTTCGTGGGTCTTGAGTGACTTCATCATCGTGACGTGTGAGCACGGTGGAAACCGCGTTCCGGCGGCTTACAGCCCTCTCTTTCGCCGCCACCAGCGACTCTTGAACAGCCATCG
>DASRXU010000048.1:0-6578 GCA_035687365.1 Planctomycetaceae bacterium
TGCCGTCGGTGATGTCACGAATGCGGGTGTTCGAGTTGATGCCGAACACACCACGCTCCGTCGCCGGAACGTTCGCTTCGTGCCAGCACAGGACGTCGCTGACGCCGTGCGACAAACCGTAGTTCAGCGGCACGTCGAAGACTCCGCCACCCACGGCGCCCTGCCCCGGGAAGCTCGCGGGGTAGGTGTCGGACGGGCAGCGGTACAGACCGCTAGCCGACGCGGCCTCCATCGCGGCGCGTGTCAGACCAATTCCGTTGGTCGAAGCTGTCACTGACTGGCTGTTCACCGCGCGATTCCACTGGTAAGCGCGGGCGAAAGCCGTCTGCTCGTCGTACGGGGTCATCAGCAGGAACGCACTGGCCATCGTATGGGAATACGAACTGATCCCCGGGAAGCCGAGTGCCGCCAGGCTGTTGCCGTACACCGACGCTCCCATCGGGAACATGCGGCAAACATCGTGATAGTTGTGCATGGCAATGCCGAACTGCTTCAGGTTGTTGCGGCATTGACTGCGACGGGCCGCTTCGCGAGCCGCTTGGACGGCAGGAAGCAGCAGTGCGATGAGGGTCGCAATAATTGCGATCACCACCAGCAGCTCGATTAGGGTGAAGCCGGCGCGTCGTGAGCGCCTTGGCACGGGTCGAATCATTCGTCGGACTCCTTAAGACGGGCCAAAGAAACTAAGAAACAACGAAAACAGTTGAACACTACAGAATGGATTTACACTGTACGCGTGACAATATCGACTTCAGGTTATGTTAAGCAATTAGGTGGATCCCTGAATGATGCATCGGGGAATCCCCGATGCCGAACCTGAGCAACTGTCCAAATACAAGGGCGAAATGCCACAGATGGTGATCGCATAGAGTACAGATGTTCAGATTTTGAACCTGAAGAAATCGCACTGCTTCGTGGAAGTGCGGGGCCCCCCTTCTCGCCGCGCGATTTTTCGAAAACCGCCGGCCGCAGAAACCTGCCCAGGATGGTCGAAGAGGGGGGCTAGCAGGCGCCGGCCGGCTGTTTGGCCGCCTAGACGAGGCAAGAGTCGACCGGTTCCGCGTGTGTCCAGCCGCCTGGGTGACTCGGCGGCGACAGGCACTAGGCGCAACCGCCCCCCGGACGCTTTAGGACGCCGCCACCACCACCAGAGGAGCGGTGCGACGTTACTTCCTGAGGACGGATCGCAGGTCTTTTGACTTAAGCGTCATATAGGCGAAGCCGGTAGGCCGCGACGCCGGGCGTATTCAGGTGGATGTGATCCACACACAGCTTCGAGTCTTACCCGAGCAAACCAGGACGGCCGACGATTAAGCGTAGGGAATCACCAAGGAAAACTACGTCGTTCGAATCGTCCGACGTCAGCGCGTATTCAATGGGAAAACGCAAGGGGCCTGAGTCGGCTCCGGCCGATCCGAATTCGCGCGTTTGCAGAGATCAGATACATTTCGGCCCTCCCAGGCGGAGGTGGCCGTGCTCGCGTCGTCGTATGTGCGTCGGATGCCCTGGTTTGTCGTGATCTGGACGTGCGCACTGGCCGCGATGGGGATGGCGGCCATCGCCCGCGGCGATCAACTCGAGAGCGCGGGACGGCTCTGGTCGCGGCATCTCGAATGGAATCTGCTGGCGGCCGCGGCCCTCTTCGCCGCCACGGTGCCGCATTACCGACTCTTGCGGCTCGTCGCCTATCCGTGTTTTTTCGGTTGCCTGCTGCTGTTGGCCGCCGTTTTTCTGACGCCGCCCCGCAACGGAGCCCAACGCTGGATCCCGCTCGGGCCCCTGGCCTTTCAGCCTTCTGAGCTGACCAAGCTGGCGTTCATCGTGGCGCTGGCAGCCTACCTCGTTCATCAGCAAAGCTATCGCAAACTACAGGGCTTGCTCGTCCCGTTCGTGATCGCCTTGGTTCCCGTCGGGCTGATTCTGCGCGAACCCGATTTGGGCACCTCGCTGGTGTTCCTACCCGTGCTGTTCGCAATGCTCTTTGCGGCGGGGGCTCGCGTCCGCCATTTGGCGTTGATCGTGGTCTTGGCGATTCCCGTTCTGCCGCTGATGTGGACGGGAATGAGCGCGGAGCAAAAGTCGCGCATCGTGACGTTGTTCGTCCAGCGCGACGGCGGCCCGGCGCCGACGGGCGACGGATATCATCTCCACCAGTCCAAGCAGGTCATCGCGCTGGGAGGCGTGCGCGGCAGCCAATTCAACGGAACCACGATCGATGATCCCCAGGCTTATCACCTGCCCGCGTCCCGGACCGATTTTGTCTATTGCCTGGTCGGCGAGCGCTTCGGATTGATCGGTGCGTGCGCGACCTTGGTGCTCTACCTGGCGCTCTTCGCCGCCGGGCTGAGAATTGCCGCTGGAACGCGCGAGCCCTTTGGGCGTCTGCTAGCCGTCGGCGTCGTAACGCTGATCGCGACGCAGACGATTATCAACACGGGCATGACCGTCGGCCTCATGCCCGTCACAGGGATCACGCTGCCGTTGATCAGCCATGGCGGCTCGAGCCTGATCACAACGGCGGTCGCGATCGGCCTGCTGCTCAACGTCGGACTGCGACCCGGCTACGAAGTCGCGGGCGAACCATTTTCTTTTGCTGCCGAAGCTTGATCGCTCACTGAACCAGGCGGGCCGGCGATTAATTCATTCAGCGCTTGCAGGACACCGGCGACGTTGGATCGTTCTGCGGCTTCCAAGGCACGCTGAAGCAGAGTGACCTGTCGGGCGGTCGTTGGAACAAGCGTCTCGGCAGGGGGCACGGCGGGCACGAGTCTCCGCGAAATCGCTGTCACGAGTGCCTCCACTCCGGCACCAGTCTTCGCTGAGACAGGCAACCAGCCCCTAGATTCGTGTTGCGGCCATTCCAGGTTTCCGCGATAGGCCGGCAGGTCGCACTTGTAGGCAACGACCAATGCGGCAGGGTGTTCGGTCATCAGGGCTCGATCGGATTGCGACGCAGGCTGACTCATATCGATCAAAATCAGCGGAAGATCGGCCGACGCGAGCGTCGCGCGGGCTCGCTCGATGCCGGCCGCTTCGAGCGAATCGTGACTCTCACGCAGGCCGGCGGTATCGGAAAGTTCGATCGGCCAGCCGTCGACGGCTGTCTCGGCACTCACCACATCGCGCGTCGTTCCCGGCTGATCGAAGACCAAAGAACGCGTATAGCCCAGGATGGCATTGATCAGGCTCGACTTGCCAACGTTGGGCCGACCAGCCAGGACCACACGCCACGGTCGCGTCAAATGCAAACCGAAGTCGCTCCACTTGAGCCAGCCACGGATTTGCGCGGCCGCCCCTGGTAAGTCTCCGGGCGCGGCTGAGACGAGTGAGCGCACGGCCGACTCGAAAACCCCGCTCGCTTGCTCCCAGACGACGGCAGCGGTTTTGAGCGTGGTTGCCCGGGTCAACTCTCCGAGAAGCTCGGCACGAAGCGGGGACTCAGTCTGACACAATAAGTCCGACCAGCCGACCTGGTGACAGCCGGCGGCGACGAGATCACGCAAGATACGTTGGGCCGCTACAGCACCACCGTGGCAATGAATCTCGAGCGACTGCGGATCGACGGGGCACAGAACGACGTCCTCCTCGGGACCGGTTCCCCAGCGGCCGAACAGCACGCGTCCAACCGTTTGCGCGCTCAGCGGCCGGCCATTCGCGGCCCGAAAGGGAAGCGTGTCGAGCGGCGGCCAGGACGACCAATCGACGGCCACTCGAATCGTCGCGATCGCACCGCGTCCCGACGGAGTCAATAGCGCGGCCCACGCAGGCCCGCTCACGAACTTTGGTCCTGTTGCGTCGCGGCCACCACCGCCAGACCTTGCAAGGAGAGCTGCGGCTTCCAGATCGCGTCGGGCAGGTGAGCCGTGAGCAGCGATGCGCCTCCCCCGGTCAACACCATGAAGGGAGCGGCGTCCCAGCGGCGACTCAGCCGTTCGGCCAGCTCTTTGATCGCACCAACCTGTCCCCAAACCAATCCACTGCGCAGCGCCTCGCGCGTCCCGCGCCCCAAGGGCTCGTGATCTTCTTCGACCAGTTCATCCACAGTGATGTAGGGCAGCAGTGCCGTGTATTGATGCAAGGCCCGCGCACACAACTCGAAGCCGGGCAGAATCGCTCCACCCTCAAACGCCCCGTCGGCCGAAATCGCATCGACGCACGTCGCCGTGCCTGTGTCGATGACGAGCGCCGGCCGATGTGGCGGACGGATCAAGTTGCAAGCGACCGCTTTGAGAATGCGGTCCAAGCCCGCGTTCTTTGGCGCTTGCGGGCGAATGGCCCGCGGAATTCGCGATAGGTCGTTGATCACCGCGGGCCGAGGCCACTCGTTCGGCCAACCGGACAATAGGGTCGCAATTCCGTCCGGATGACTTCCGGAAATAAATCCGCGCACGACTTGGCCGTCCGGAAACGACAAGCGTTCTCGAACAGTCGCCCACTCCACCGGTTGTCCATGGGGAATGGCCAAATGGGCCGAGCTTTCGGGCAATGCATCCGCGCTGCCGCCGGCCGTCGAGAGAAACAACCCGAATTTGGTCCGGCTGTTTCCGACATCCAAGCAGAGCACGGGATGTGCCACGCGTCCTCACCAGTCAGGCAACAGAGAACCAGTCAGGAAACGGAGGCGGCCAACCGCTCACGGATTTGCGGATTCACCACCCGCCCGTCGCGGGTGATCAACGTGTCGCGCACGATTTCGTCCTGCGTGTCGAGGGCGGGAAGGCCGCTCTTCTTCAGCAGCAGGAGGAAGGCCGTGACGTTTCGCGAAAACATTTGGCTCGCGTGGTGGGCGACTGTTGCGGGAAGATTAACGGGTCCAATCACGACGGCGCCGCCCATTTCGACCGTTTCACCCGCCTTCGTGGCCTCGCAGTTTCCGCCACGCTCGGCAGCCAAATCGACGACGACCGAACCCGGCGACATCCCCATCAGCATATCGTTCGTAATCAAGATCGGCGCACGTTTTCCTGGCACGGCAGCCGTCGTGATCACGACATCGCTTTCGGCCACGACTTTAGCCATCGCCGCCTGCTGCCGTTTGTAGTAGTCCTGATCCATCGCGCGGGCGTAGCCCCCCTGCCCTTCGGCCGATTCGAGCCCGAAATCGACCGGCTTGCCGCCGACGCTTTGAATTTGTTCTCGCGCGGCCGGACGCACATCGTACGCGTACACGATCGCACCCAAGCGGCGGGCGGTCGAAATCGCCTGCAACCCGGCGACCCCGGCGCCGACGACGAACACCTTGGCAGGCGTCAACGTGCCGGCCGCCGTCATCATCATCGGAAACATCCGGGGCGAGGCCTCGGCCGCCAGCACCACCGCTTTGTATCCGGCAATCGTCGCCATCGACGAAAGGACATCCATCGATTGGGCCCGCGTGATTCGTGGCAACAGCTCGAGTGCGAAGGTCGTCACGCGGCGATCGGCCAGCGCGGCGATCGGCTGGGGATCAGAAAGCGGATCGCACATTGCAACCAGGATTTGGTTCTCCCGCAGGCTTTCTCCCACCGCAAAGGGTTGCCCGAGATCGGCAGCCCCGGCCCGGACGTGGAGAATGATCTCGGCGGAGGCCAGCTCGGCGCGGTCGGCGGCAATCCGCGCGCCTTGCTGAGTGTATTGCGTGTCCAAAAACCCGGCGGTCAGCCCGGCGTTGGTTTCGACCAAAACTTCAAAGCCGACTTTTTTCAGACTGCGAACGTCGGCCGGAACGAGGGCCACTCGCCGCTCGTGGCCGGACGTTTCTTTGGGAACGCCGACGGTCAGCAACGAAGGGTCGGCACTCATGCGAGTTGATCGTCCATCTCGGGAGGGTTATCGCGCGGCGTTCATCTTATAGCCAATGAATCGCAGGCCTGACAGTCATTTCGACGCTGCGGCGTTGGCTGTCCAGGTCACTAGCGGCAACGTCTGCCACAGGAGATAGGCAATCGGGCCGGCATACACCACGCTGTCGGTCAGATCGATCAGCCCGCCGAACGCGGGTAGCAGCGCGGCCGCATCCTTTTTGCCGAGATCCCGCTTAATCAACGACTCGCACAGATCGCCCACCAAACCGACAACGGCCAGGATCACGCCGTATAAACAGCACAGCAGCGAAGCGCCCGGAGTCCAGTTGGCGCCGAATAACCTGGGTCCGAATTGCAGCCAAAGCCAAGCTCCGAGCCCGCCTCCGACTAGGGCTCCGGCCGCCCCGGCCCAAGTCTTACCAGGGCTCAGTAACGGAGACATTTTCCGCCGTCCGAACAGGCGCCCGAAGGTGTAAGCCCCCGTATCGCCGCACTTCACGGCGATAATCAAGGATCCCAACGCGTAGTAACCACGCGCCTGCTCCACCGGATCAGCGCCGATCCAGCGGAGCCGCACGGTGAGACAGAGCAACAGGCCGGCGTAGGCGACGATGAACAGCTCCGAGCCGAGCGTCTCCATCCGCTTTCCCGGACTCTCGTAGCGAAAGGCATTCGAGGCCAGCAACCACAAGAGAGCGAGCCCGAAAATCAGTCCGCTATCGAGCCCGTCTCGCTCGATGACTTGCAAGGCAGGAATATGGGGCACCCAGGCTGAAGCGGCCACTAATCCGGCAA
>DASRXU010000049.1:0-1827 GCA_035687365.1 Planctomycetaceae bacterium
GACGGCAAAACCGTACCAGTGCAGAGTCCTAGCGGTGGATACGCGAAAGCCGATGTGAGGACGACGTTTCCTGGCGCGAGTGGCCCGCCGCAGCGGCAGATCTCCTCGTTCGGTTACACCAACTTTCAATTCAAACTGGGACTGGAGCTAGGCACTCCGATACTGAATTGGGTGAATGCTGCGCTCAAGGGCAACCCGGTCACAAAGAACGGCACGCTCATCGAGCTCGACAATCAGAACCGTGCCAAGTCGTATCTCGATTTCACCAACGGGGCGATTGGCGAATTCGGTGTCCCCGGCTTCGACACCTCGAGTACCAGCGGAAATGCGTTCACTCTGATGGCCTCGATCAAAAAGTCGACGCTCCGCCCCGGTGACAACGCCCCAGTTCAGATGCCGAGTCGGCCGAAACCGTTTCTTGCCAGCAATTTTCGATTGAAAATCGACGGCTTACCCACGACGACGGTGCGTCTGATCGCTCCGTTGTCGTTCCGCCGCACCAACCCCGGAATCGTTCCTACGGATCTGATGGTGACCTTCGCCGACCGTGACGTCGACCCATGGCGCGCGTGGGCGGACGACTTCATCGTCAAGGGCAACAACGGCCAGGATAAAGAGAAGCAAGGCTCGCTCGAAGTGATGGCGCCGGATTTCGCCGAGGTCCTCGCGACGCTCACGATCAAACAGATCGGCATCCTCGAGCTGGTACCTGTCGGTGACTCATCGATTCGAAGTCACCGCGCCAGCATGTACTTCGAATACGGTCAATTCAGCATTCCGTGACGCCGGCGCCGAGATCCGTATCGACCGCCGCGGTCGCGGGAAAGTTGACGAGGCCCATTTGCTGCGCCACGACCGAAGGCGCTGTGACGGCACTTGCGATTTCACGTGGGTGGTGTCGGCAGGGATCTTGGAGCTCTCGACAAGGGTGCGCTTTCCGTTTGACTCGAGGGACACCGCGTAGGTCGTCTCCACACCCCGGCTGAGGATCGCGAATTCATCCGTCGTGAAGTCGTTCAGGTTGGACAGGGTGACCTTGTCCGGGTGGACAACCAGGTTCTCAGCGAACGGCCCCGCAGGTGCTTCCCACGCGTCGCCGAGTGGTCCTGCGGGTTGTTTGTGTCTGATTCATCGCCGAACAACGCGATTCGGGTGCGGTAGGAGTCGTACGTTATCGCATGCGCGCTGCGGCGTGGCGAACCGAAATCTTGCAGTGGTGACCACGCGCCGGCGTTCCAATGCCAGGTGCAGCCGAGCGCTTTCGCCGACAAGCCGCCACGCAGCACGAGAATTCCACCGACGGTTGCTATCACCGCGCCTTCAGGGCGACGGGCGCATAAACCCTTGCGAACTGAGCCAAAACCCGCTGATCAAGTCACTGTTAGCGCCTCATGTTCGCCTTCTCAACGAGGCAGGAAAATACGATCCGCTTCCCGATGACCTCCAGAAGGATTCGCTCTCACTCGGTTTCGGATTCACCGCGACAGTATTGACGTAAACAGTCGACAGCGTGTGCTGCAGGAACTGAGCGCGGAGCCGTCCGCAGAGCGCTCACATGGTCGTCTTGATAGGCGCTAGAGTCGATGCGATCTCGTCCAGTACTCGGATGTTTTTCGCGACGTTCCGGCTCTCCCGTGCGGCGATCGCGCTTACGATCGCGTCGATCGGGGCCGGTGGGTTGTACATCAGCGCGCCCTGCTGGGCTATCTGAAGATCCCGCGCCAGGATCGTGCCGGGGTGGAGGACATCCGGCTCGCGCGCTAGAACCGTGGCGAACGTCCAAGCGTTGTCGCGGAACGAGTTCAGTGTTTCGGTGATCAGATTGAT
>DASRXU010000050.1:0-9998 GCA_035687365.1 Planctomycetaceae bacterium
GAGGAGCTGGGCTTCTACGATCCGATGGTCCGGATCAAGAAGGACCGCGTGAAGATCGACATGGAGCGGATCGACTACTGGCTCGGCGTCGGCGCGCAACCGAGCGTCAACGTCAAAGCCCTGATCAAGAAGGTTCGGACGAACCGGTTTGGCGAGGCGGCTGCTCCGCCGCCGATGACAGCGCCCAAGGCGCGTCCGGCCAAGCAGGCCGAGGCGGCCGCGGAAGCTCCGGCGGAGGCTGCAGCAGAATAGTCGCCAATTCGTAACTAAGCCTGAGAAGCACGAAGCTCGAATGCCGAATGAATGTCCAAATGACCAAAGCACGAACAAAACCGTGCTTCGGGCTTCGAGCTTAGTGCTTTATTCGTCATTCGTGCTTCGTCATTCACAACACTCCACTCATGCGTTTCGACGTCCTTACTCTCTTTCCCGGCATCTTCGACGGCTATCTGCAGCAGAGCCTGCTGAAGCTGGCGATCGAGCGCGGGCTCGTCGATGTGCGACTGTGGAACATTCGCGACTACACGGCGGACAAGCACCAAAAGGTCGACGACCGGCCGTTCGGCGGCGGTCCGGGAATGTTGATTTGCTGTCAGCCGGTCTTTGACTGCGTGGCGGCAGTGCAGGCCGAGAGTCCGCAGCCCGGTCGGCTGGTAATGCTCACGCCTCAAGGTCGCCGGCTCGACCAGCAATTGGTGACCGAGCTGGCTGGCTACGAGCGGCTGCTGTTGTTGTGCGGTCGGTACGAAGGCTTCGACGAGCGAATCCGCACGGGGCTCGATCCGCTCGAAGTGTCGGTGGGCGACTTCGTCACGAACGGCGGCGAAGTGCCGGCCATGCTGGTGATCGATACGGTCATCCGCCACATTCCGGGTGTTTTGGGCGACGAGACGAGCAGCAAATACGACTCGTTTGCCGAAGCCGGGATGCTCGAGCATCCTCAATACACGCGGCCGCGCGAATTTCGTGGCATGGAGGTGCCGCCGGTTTTGTTGAGCGGCAACCACGAACAGATCTCGCAGTGGCAGGCGGAGCAGAGCCGTCGGCGGACCGCAGAAGTCCGCGGCGAGCCGCTGAATTCGTCGCTCTTTCAGAGTTCAGAAGCCAATGGGCCGCGGTGTTGCAAAGGTTGACGCCGGGTCGTTTTTCGCATATTCAAGTACCTCCTCTTGCGGTCGCCTTCGAAGGAATCAAGTCATGCACAAGTTACTTTTGGCTGCAGAAGCCTCCAGCCTGCGGCAGGCGCCGCTCGAGTTCGAGATCGGGGACACGGTCGACGTTCACACGCGGATCCTGGAAGGCGGCAAAGAGCGAATCCAGATCTATAGCGGCGTAGTGATGGCCCGCAGCGGCCGCGGAACGGCCGAAATGTTCACCGTCCGACGCATCGTCGCCGGCGAAGGGGTCGAACGGAGCTTTCCGATTCACTCGCCGAAGATCGCCAAGCTCGAAGTGAAGCGCCACGGCCGGGTCCGTCGCGCCAAGCTCTACTACCTGCAAAAGCGGGTCGGCAAGTCGACCCGGCTCACCGAGCGGCGCGAGAAGCAGGACGAGACGGCCGAGTAGATCTTGTGGCTGCGTAGTCTCAATGGCTGCGAGTGTCCGAACGGTTTCTTCCAAGTTCGTAATGGTCGCAGCCGGTCTGGAGCTTCGCCGTTCTGATCCCGAACCATCGCCGTGATGCGAAGGAGCTGGCATGAAAAGCTGGCTGCGGGGACTGCTCGGCAAAAAAGGCGAGCAGCGAGCAGCAGCCTTTCTCAAGAAGAAGGGGCTCCGCATCGTCGGCTCCGGGGTCGCCAACCGGTGCGGCGAGATCGACCTGATCGCCTTGGACGGCGAGACAATTGTGTTCGTCGAAGTCCGGACGAGGCAGTCGCTCGATGCCGGGCATCCGGCCGAATCGGTGACCGTCGAAAAGCAGGCCAAGGTGACTCGGGCCGCCCTCTCTTATCTCAAAAGCAAGAAACTCTGGAATCGCCGCACCCGCTTTGACGTCGTGGCCATCGTCTGGCCCGAGGGGGCGCGGGAACCGCAGATTGAACACTATGTGAATGCGTTCGAGGCCGTGGGGCCGGAGTCGATGCACGGCTGACGGACGCAGTTTGCACACACGGAGCCAGGGTCCCAACGGGAGCCCGGCACGAGGTCGGAGCTATGAAACTCGGATTGGTCGGTTATCAAGGGTCGGGCAAGAGCGCGCTGTTTGAGCTGCTGACGGGGGTCAAGCCGGACCCTTCGAAGGCCCATCTCGGGCAGTTGGGGACCGCCACCGTCCAAGACGAGCGTTTCGACCGCCTGGTCGGGCTCTACAAGCCGAAGAAAATCTCCCCGGCGCGGATCGAGCTGTTCGACACGCCGGGCCTCGACCGGAAGGATCACGACGCCAACGGCCAGCGGCTCGGAGTGATTCGCGAGTCGGCGGCGTTGGTGCAGATCGTCGGCTGCTTCGGTGGCGCCGAGCCGCTGGCCGACGTCCGAGCCTTCCACGATGACCTGGTTCTGGCCGATTTGCAGGTGGTTTCGAACCGTTTGGGGCGATTGCGCAAGGACATGACCAAGCCGCGGCCCGACCGAGAGCAATTACAGGCAGAAATTGCCGCTCTGGAGCCGATCGCCGCCAAGCTCGAGGCGGGCGAGTCGGTCGCGGGCTTCGAATTCAGTGAATTGCAGGACAAAGCGACCAAGTCTTTTTCGCTTTTGACCCGCAAAGGCCGGCTCGTGCTGCTCAACACGGCCGACGGAGCGGTCGACAAGGCTCTCGTCGGGCAGATCGAGGCCTTGGGGCAGCGCTGCATCTCTGCTCCGGTCGGGTTGGAGCTGGAAGTTCAGCAGCTTCCGCCGGAAGACCGCGAGACGTTCGCTAGCGAGATGGGGTTGGGAGAGCCGTGCGCGACGAAAGTTTTGCACGCACTCTTCCAGGTGACGGATCAAATCACCTTCTACACGAGCGATGAGAAAGAGGTCCACGCGTGGCTCTTGCACCGCGGCGGAACGGCTCTTGACGCGGCCGGCACAATCCACTCAGATCTCGCCCGAGGCTTTATTCGGGCCGAAATTATGGCAGTTGACGACCTCGTGCAGCTCGGCTCAGAGCGCGAAGTGAAGGCCGCCGGGCTGCAGCACGTCGAGGGCAAAGAGTACGTGATGCGCGACGGCGACGAGATCGTCGTGCGCTTCAGCGTCTGATCGGCGCGGCGCGAGAAAGTCGGCGTCGCGCCGGCTCGTCGCCTGCGCCGGACGCGCCTCTCATGAGCGCGCCGCGGAGTCACATCGGCTCCTCAGAGCACGTTCGAAGCCACGAAGTTTCCCGTTCTCCAATTTTTTTTTCCGCACGCGATAAATATGTCTTGATTCATCTGGAGATTGCGTCATAAATTATTCGATCTTTATCCATCGGCAGGATCGGCGCTGTGCTGATCTGCGGCCTCTTCGCTCTGCGTCGTCTTGACCAAATGGCGTCGGGTGGGGAGGTGCGTGAAGTCGCCTACGCGTCTTGGGAGGGTTTATGAATTGGAAAAGGGCAAACATCTTCTGGTGGACTGCCGTAACGTCGCTCGTGACGTTTGTCTAGATGACGGAGCAATGTTGGCCGCCATGGCCCGAGGCGCTACGCGCGCCGGCGCCAACGTGATCTCTCAGGTTCGGTATCAATTCGGGCACAATTCTCCCCCCGGCTTTACGGCAGTCGTGGTTCTCGACGAGAGCCACTGTTCCTGCCACACCTATGCCGATCTGGGGCTGGTCGCACTGGACGTCTTTACCTGCGGAAGAACCAATCCGCGAGATGTCCTGGCCTACATCCGCGAGGAAATTGAGCTGGGTGACGTTTCCATCCGCCAAATGCCTCGTTTTATCCTGGAACCGCAAACGGAGAGTGCACTGGAAGAAGAACCAGTGGCTACTTCGACATAACCCAGACTGCTCTCGGGTTGGCGGCTGCCATGGACACGCGTTCGCTCCACGACGGGCGGGAGGACGGTCTTGAACCGTTAGAGAGTCTTTCTCTCGACGGGATCACGTCCTTCCGTGAGCTGCTGCGCGCCATGTCCAAAACGGCATTCTCCGGCCGCCAGCTCGGTGAAGCCTTTGATGTGCTGCTGGAGATGGCTCGCGATCCGTCGTGTCGCGCGGTCCTTACCATCTCCGGCGCCATGACGGTGGCCAAACAAGGCCGCATCTTCTGTGACCTGATCGAACGGGGCCTCGTGCACGCCGTGATCGCCACCGGCGCGCTCATGGCGCACGGGCTCACCGAGTCGATCGGCCTGACGCACTACCGGTGCGACCCTGCGCAGAGCGACTCTGAGCTCTTCGAGAAGGGTTACAACCGGATCTACGACACCCTCGAGATGGAGTCCAACCTCAACGAGGTCGCCCAGTTCGTGGGGAAGGTCATCGACGAGACCGAACCCGAGGAGGGGGTCTGGTCCTCCGCGCGGATCTGCCGCCACCTGGGCAAACGGCTGAGCAAACTGGCCGAAGGTCCCGGCGTGTTGCGAAGCGCGTACGAAAAGAACGTGCCGGTCTTCATCCCGGCCTTCACCGATAGCGAGATGGGCCTGGACTTCTCTACCTGGGCCATGCACCGAGCACTCGCAAAGAAGGGGATCGATCCCGCGACGGCCGATCATCACGTCGTCATGCAGGCGATTCCTCCGTTCAACCCGTTTCTTGATCTGCAGGAATACGCCCGCCTGATCGGCGATTGCAAGACGCTGGGGATCTTTACGATCGGCGGCGGTGTGCCCCGCAACTGGGCCCAGCAGGTCGCTCCCTATTACGACATCACTAACGCCCGCCTCGGCGCGAACTTGCCGACTCCGCGGTTCAAATACGGCGTTCGTATTTGCCCCGAGCCCGTGCATTGGGGCGGCCTTTCCGGCTGCACGTATTCCGAAGGCGTGAGCTGGGGCAAGTTCATGGCGCCGCACGAAGGCGGCCGCTTTGCCGAAGTCTACGCCGACGCCACCGTGGCGTTACCGCTGTTGATGAAAGCGGTGTTCGAGGAGTTGGACGCGGCTCGGAAGTGAACCGCCGCGGCAGGGACCAGGAAGGTCCTCGAGAGACCGGTCCCAGAAAAAAATGCCCGCAAAACCCGTCTCGATCGGTCTCGTGCAACTCCGCTGCGGGTCCGACCCGGCCGCCAACGTCGCGCGGGCAATTACCCAAGTTCGCGCGGCAGCCGCGGCCGGAGCCCAGATTGTCTGCCTGCCGGAGCTATTTACCTCGACGTATTTCTGTCAGCGCGAAGATCACGCGTTCTTCAAGCTCGCCGAATCGATTCCAGGACCGACGACCGAGGAACTGGGGCGCGTCGCCAAAGAACTCGGCGTCGCGATCGTCGCTGGGTTGTTCGAGAAGCGGGCCGAGGGGCTCTATCACAACACGGCCGCGGTGATTGATGCCGACGGCTCCTTCGTCGGCAAATATCGCAAGATGCACATCCCCGACGATCCGCTGTTCTACGAAAAGTTCTATTTCACTCCGGGCGACTTGGGTTTTCAGGTCTTTCCGACCCGTTTCGCCAAGGTCGGCGTGCTGATCTGCTGGGACCAGTGGTATCCCGAGGCGGCCCGGCTGACCGCGCTGCGCGGGGCCGACATCCTCTTTTATCCGACGGCCATCGGCTGGCACCCGGCCGAAAAGGCGGAGTACGGCCATCGCCAACACCAAAGTTGGGAGCTGATCCAGCGTTCGCACGCCGTCGCCAACGGCTGCTTTGTGGTTAGCGTCAATCGCGTCGGTCTCGAAAAAGATCCGGCCATCCCCAACGGCGACGGGATCGAATTCTGGGGACAGAGTTTTGTCGCCGACACCAGCGGCGAGGTGCTCTGGCGCGGCCCTGCCGATCAGCCGGCGACGCATGTGGTGCCCATCGACCTGGCCCAGCTCGACTTCGCTCGCACTCATTGGCCCTTCTTGAGGGACCGTCGCGTGGATGCCTACGGCGAAATCACCCGTCGCTATATCGATTGAGCCGCCTGTGACCAGCCCCTCGACTCTCGAAGCGACGCCCAAGCAGCTGGGTTACCGCCTGCCCGCCGAGTGGGAGCCTCACGATGCGACCTGGCTTTCGTGGCCGCATAAGGAAGCCTCGTGGCCGGGTAGGATCGAAACAATCTTTCCGATCTATGCTCAGATGGTGGCGGCTCTCGCCCGCTCCGAGACGGTGCACATCAACGTCAACGACGAGCAGATGGAAGCCAAAGCGCGGGGCTTTCTGGACGCCGCTCGAGCGACCGGCGACATTCGCTTCCACCGGTTCCCAACCAACGACGCCTGGTGCCGCGACCATGGCGCGATCATTCTCAAGCATCGCGACGGACAACGTGCTTCAGCTCCGCGCTTGGCGATCGACTGGGACTACAACGCCTGGGGCAACAAGTATCCGCCGCACGATCACGACAATTTGATTCCGGCGCGGATGGCCCAAACGCTCGGAATTCCGTCGCGAAAAGGGGGCATGGTGCTCGAGGGAGGCTCGATCGACAGCAACGGCGACGGCCTATTGCTCACCACCGAAGGCACACTGCTCAACAAGAATCGCAACCCCGAACTCTCTCAAGTGCAAATCGAGACTCGCCTGCTCGACTTGCTGGGAGTCGACAAGGTCCTGTGGTTGGGCGACGGCATCGTCGGCGACGACACCGACGGTCATGTCGACGATCTGACCCGCTTCGTCGGCCCGCGGACGATCGTGACGGCCATCGAAGAGGACCCCGGCGACGCTAACTTCGCCCCGCTTCGGGAGAATCTCCGCCGGCTCGAAACGATGACCGACGGACAAGGCCGCCCATTCGAGATCGTGCCGATCCCCATGCCGCCGCCGGTCGTCTACGAGGGGCAACGGCTACCGGCCAGCTACGCCAATTTTTACATCGCCAACCGTGTGGTGCTGCTGCCGACCTACAAGCATCCGAACGACGAGCGGGCGAGAGAGACGCTGGCGAAGCTGTTTCCACAGCGCGAAGTGATCGGCCTGGATTGCACCGATCTCATCTGGGGTTTGGGCGCGTTTCACTGTCTGACACAGCAAGTGCCGGCTGCCCAGAGCGCAGTTCCCTGAGCCGCAAGCGTGAGCTTGCGGAGGATCTCCGAGCGAGCGATGAGGATTCCTCCGAGGGCTGACGCCCTCGGCTCGGTTTACTTCGCTCAGGCGCCGTCGTGTCTTTCTCTGGCCCCGTCGAGTGTTACTTCTGGACAGGTTTGACGACCACGACCATAAAACTGTCCGGCTTGGCTTTCGCGCGTCCTCGGCGATCCTTTTCTTCGCCGAATTCCGCCGTCGGCAGATAGATGGTGTGCGTGGCGTGGTCGAGGGCCATGGTCTTGGCACCGGGGCGCGTTTTCAGATTCTGGATGATCTCGAATTTGCCGGGCGACGTCTCGCGGCCGATGTTGAGACTGCCGTCGCGACAACTCGCGAAGATGTTGCCCTGGTCAAATTTGACCGCGTCACAGCCGGCGCCGATCGGTAAGTCGCCCAGCACGTGGCCGTCTTCGGTGTTGAGCACGATCAGCTTTTGCGGCTTGCGGCAGCCGACGAATAGCCGGTGATGCTCGGGGTCGATCTGCATGCCCACGGGAGCCCCACCCGGCGCGATCGACCACTTGTCGACGACTTTCGAGGCTTTGGAGTCGACCACGGCGACCTGATCCTTGTCCTCCAAGTTGATGTAGACTCGTCCCTGGCCGTCGGCGGCCATGAACTCGGGTTTGCCGCCGAGGTCAATGGCCGGGTCGGCTTTACCGTTCGCGGGATCGACGTCGGTCGGAACGGGAACGACCGTCCCCGAGCCGCCGCACGCCACGAAGACCTTGTTCGTCGCGCGGTCGTTGATGATGCTGTCGGCACCCGAGTCGACTTTCACTTTCCCGAGCACCTCGTTCGTCTTGAGGTCGAAGATCACGACGAAGCCCGGCCCATCCGAAATGAATCCGCGTCCGGAGCGGTGGTTGATCACGACGCCGTGATTGCCGCTCTGGCCGGCGATATCGGCAACCAGCTTGCCACTGGTGACGTCCAAAACCTGCGTGTGAGTCGTCCGCGGAATAAAGAGCAACTTGCGCTGCGAGTCGATGGCGACATAGTCCCAGTTCCCTTTGCCGCCGATATGAATGGTGTCGGCCACTTCAAAGGGGCCAGTGCTTTTTTCGGCAGCCCGCGACCGGTTCACGCCGTCAGTGGCGATCAACAACACTAGGCAAACAATCGAGACAAGCAGCGAGGTCTTGGCCATCGGAAGCGCTCCCTCCGGTGAGATGTGGATCGGCGATTGGATGGCCGCAGTATGCACCCGAGACGCTGGGCGGAGCAACAAACGCGGGGTAGTTGTGAATGAAACTTCACCGACGAGAGGCAATCAGCCAGGCCAAGCTTAAGTTTCCAGCTCGATACCTCGAAAAAATCCGGCGGACGACCATTCGGCGAACCAGTCGCGGAGGTTGGCGGCCAGACTATCGAGGCTGTCACCCGACTCGACGGCTAGCGCTGCGGCCCGTTCGATGGCGGCGCCGACGGTTTCACCGGCAACCAGGGCTGAGAGCAGCTCGAATTGCACGTGGCTCAGCGTCCAGCGGCGGACGACGTATTTGATGCGGCTGACAGCGAGCCACGTCGGCTCGGGGTCGGGAAGATCAGGTTCCTGCTTTTCGCGAACGGCGGTCGCATACTCGTGCACGGGGAAGCGGACGGACAACAGTCTCAGGCACGGGACCACGAGCAGACGGGCGCGGACCCAGGCGTCGGGCGAGATCTCACGCAGCTCTTCGGCACCCAACAACTTGAGTCGCTCGGCTCCCGGACCGTCAAAGACTTCGCTGTAGCAACGCTCCAACCGCGCCAGGTCGATCATGAAGTCGGGCCACGACGGGGCGCCGTCCGCATCGCCTTCCTCCTCGGGCCGCGTCTCTTCCAGATACTCGGCGAACCGGCGGCTCAACTCTGACAGCGTATAGCTTTGCGACGGATACGATTGCAAATATCCAAAGGCCAAGCCGTCGAAGACTTCCTCGCCGACGGCGTGGAGCAGGGCGGGGAACTCGTCGCGCAAGCACTCTAAGAGCCGCGCGTAATACGCGTTGGCGTAAACCTCGAGCCGTTCGATGCTCGTCCGGCGCTTCGACGGATCGACGACGTCTGCGACTCGGTCGGGCCCCACGTCGATCTCGCTACGGGCTGCATCGGAGGCCAATCCCGCTTCGACGCCGTCCGGATGCGTGATGACAGCCTGCAGCCAGCGCTGAATCTGGGCGAGCTGCCGCAACTCTTGCCGATCGCCCGTCATTCAAATTCGGCCCGTCATTCAAATTCCGCAGTCGCATAGGTCGCCGGCTGGGGAATCCCCGGTTCCGCGACGCCGTAAGACGCTTCTTCCACTTCGGGCGGCCTGTCGGCCTCACGGAGGGTGCTGGGTGCGTCGGCCGCAAATCCCGGCAGCTCGGAGACCATGTATTGGCGGGCCTTGAGGACTTCGGCGTGAACGACGGGGAAGGGGGGAATGCGAGCGTCCCATTCCAACAGCGTCGACACTCCGCCGGTCAGTTGGTGGGCCAGCCGATACAGCTCCCAAACAGGATTTACGACGCGCCCGTCGTGCGTGTCAATCAGGTGCGTGACGCAGTTGGTGTGCCCCGCGAGATGAAACTGCACAACGCGCTCGTGTGGAATCGAGCGGAGGAACTCGAACGGATCCTGATCGTGATTGAAGCAGGAGACGTAGACGTTATTGACGTCCAGCAGCAGGCCACAGTCGGTCGCCTCGGTCATCCGCGTCAGGAACTCGGCCTCGGGCATCGTCGAGTCGGCGAAGGTCACATACGTGCTCGGATTCTCGAGCACGAGCGGTCGCTCGAGCACGTCCTGCACGACGCGAATCCGCTCGCTGACGTGCGCGAGCGCCTGCTCGGTGTACGGAATCGGCAACAGGTCGTGCGTGTTGCGGCTGGCGACGCCCGTCCAGCAGACGTGGTCCGAGACCCAGAGGGCCTTTGTCGCG
>DASRXU010000051.1:0-10408 GCA_035687365.1 Planctomycetaceae bacterium
GCCGAGCATTCCGCCGTGACGATTGGTTTCGGTGGTGATAGCCGGTTTGCCGGATCGACTGGAAACGTCGCCTGGGCGGAAGAGATCGTTGTTCTGACTGCCTCTCATCGTGACGCAGCCGAAGCCGATGCCGTACTCGACTCCCAAAACCGCGGGCAGGCTGAACAGGGCCTTTGCCAGGTCGGCTTTGATTTTGTCGAAGACCGGTTCGCCAAGCCCAGCCGGAACGTCGGTCGCCACGATTTCTGCTGCTCCGCCGATCGAGTCGCCCTGGCCGCGCAGCGATTCGATCAGCGCGACCATCTTGGCCGCAGCCTTCGGATCGGGGCAACGGACGATGTTTGGCTGCCCGTCTGGCAGCTTTTCGACTTGATCGAGAGTGACCTTTGCCGGCTCCGGGACATCGGCGATCACATCGCCGACTTGTTTGACGTATCCGACGACCTCGCCGCCAAACGCGGCGCGGATCAGCTTCTTCGCGACGACGCCAGCCGCGACACGCACGGTCGTCTCGCGGGCGCTCGAGCGGCCACCACCGCGGTAATCGCGGAAACCATACTTCGCGTCGTAGGTGTAGTCGGCGTGGCCCGGGCGATAGGTGTGCTTGATCTCCTCGTAATCGCGGCTGCGCTGGTCCTGGTTGCGGACCAGAATGGCGAGGCTTGTCCCCGTGGTCCGTCCCTCGAATACGCCGGACAGGATTTCAGGCGTGTCGGCCTCGTCACGTTGGGTGACGATTTTGCTTTGGCCGGGCCGGCGGCGGTTCAAGTCGACCATCAGATCGTCGACCGACAGCTCGATGCCCGGAGGCACGCCGTCGATGATGACCACATAAGCCGGCCCGTGGCTCTCACCCGCGGTGGTGATGCGAAAGGCCTGTCCGAAGGAATTGCCGGGCATCCGCTTATTTTAGCTGAACCGCGAGGCTCCTGCATTGCGGAGTCAACGGGCGATTTCAGTACTGGGACAACGGAAACTCTGGCTCCTCGTGGCGCCGGGGCCGTCATTGAGTCTTCCCCACACGGTGCACGGTAATCAGCAGGATCGGTTGGCGCCCCTCGGGACCGGGCAGCACGATGCCCAACGCGTCCCCCGCTTCCAGCGTGACGGAAGTTTTCAGCTCGCGTGTGGAGATGATGGGTTTGCCGATTTCCAGTTCAACGCCTGGAACGGGCTCGTGTCCGTCGACCGTCCCGAATGTGACCTTGAGCGGAGAAATGGTAATCAGCTCCGGATCGTTCGGTACTGCCCGCGGCGTCAAATCGACCGTAAGGCCGAGGGAATTGACAGCCTCGGCAGGCAGAGATTGCAGCTCGAAAGACTTTTCTCCGGTTCGCACCATGTAATGCAACTGGGTCGTGGTGACACCCAAGCCCATTCTGAGTCCTGCCGCCCGGCCTAGCCGCGTCGTGAGTTTTGGAACAAGAGCGCCCGTAAGTTGGGAGTGCTCGTGCAGCGATTGAAGGAGTTCCTGCGCCGTCTTCGGCTTACGGCCCCCTTTTGTGCCCTCGCCGCCGGCTCGCAGCAGTCCGCCAAATTGGCGAAATCCGGCCTCCTGCAGAGCACGGGCTTCGTCTCCATGGACTTCCCAAATCTCAAGATCAATCGCCACGCTGTCCGAGCCCTCCTGGGATCGAGCGACGGGGGCCGCGAGCCCCTCCTTCGTCTTGTCCTGCAGGCCGGTGGAGCCGCTTCCGGCATAACCAGACGAAAAGCCGCAAAGCAGCGTCAAGCAAACGACGACTCGTAATTTCATAGAAGGTCTCCAATCGGTTATCAGTTGGATGCTTACTGGACGTGCGAGGGATGGGACTGGGCTTCCAACGGCTGACTGCCGAACACGCTCACCAAGGTTTTCGGTTTGGTCACCAACTGGACGAAGGCCTCGTTCGCCGGCACAAGGGCGCGGCTCGCAACTAGTTCGGGCTCGGAGTCGGTGGTCCCCGGAGCTGCGAGGGCGGGAACATACGATTGCGAGGGCGGCAGTGAGACGGATTGCCGACCGAGCACGAAGCCGACCAGCAGGGCACACGCAATCGAGCTGCCGAGCCGCAGCACTGCGCCCAGCGGTGCACGAGTGTGCTCGGGCTGCACCTTTCGCGTGGTTTCGGCGATCCGAGCGTCGAGTGTCGGACCAGGCGCCGGGCGATCCAGTCGCGAAATCAGTTGTTCCATGTCACGATCGTTCACCACACACCTCCAACAACTGGCGCAGTTTTTCGAGTGCTCGGCGATAACGGGAGGCGACCGTTTGCAGCGGCTCCTCGAGAACCGTAGCGATCTCCCGAAATGTCAGGCCCGAGTGCAGATGTAATTCGACAACCTCGCGAGATGCCTCATCGAGTTGGTTCAACGCGACCGACACGCTCGACAGCAATTCCCCGTCGTCGGGGATCGGCCCGAAACTCTCGGAGATCCTCTCCTCGCCAATCGGTTCTTCGCGGCGGCGGGATCGGCTGCGGCACAGATCGATTGCCGCATTCCGCACGGCCCGAAAAACGTAAAGTTTCGGACCGCGCGGCGCTGTGCGCAATTCAGCCAAGCGAGCAAACGCGGAATGCACCGCGTCTTCGGCCAGGCTGGAGCATCGCAGGACGTTCCAGGCCGTCAGAAACAACGGCCGCCGATATTGCCGGTAGAGTTCGTCCAGCCACGTCCGACCGGGCATCGCCATCCATCCGTTGGAATTGCCTCAGGCTGACTTTGTGTCAGGCTGCCACAATAACCACGACGCAGGCCGCCGAAATTATTCAAACCGTGGAAATCTCGTCAGGTTGGCAATCGGGAGCCCGCTCGCAGCGCGGCCTCGATGGCCACTGGGTCATAGACACAGCCGCCCCAGGTGCCGCCACTGGCCTGCTGGAGCAGGGCCCAAAGGCGGGTGTCGCTGGGCAGATCGGGATCGGCGACGAGGGGCAGAGCAGGCTGGCGAGTGGCCAGGACTTTTTGTCCTTCGCCGGGCGTGAGGCGCTTTTCAGCAGACCCGACGAAGTTGATCGAGCCAATCAGGGAATTGCGGTCGATGACAATCTCGATCAGATCACCGTCACGGACCTTACCGATCGGCCCGCCCGCGAGTGCTTCCGGGCCAACGTGGCCGATGCAAGCGCCGGTCGAGACGCCGGAGAATCGGGCGTCCGTGATCACCGCGACCTCCTTACCCCATTTCAAATAGCGCAATGCCGACGTGATTTGATAAATCTCCTCCATTCCGGCCCCGAGCGGGCCCCGGCACATCAGCACGATCACATCTCCTGGCTGAATCTTTCGCTCCGAGCGCCCCTTGATCGCGGCTGTCGCCTCGCGTTCGCTGGTGAAAACGCGGGCCGGCCCGATCTTGCGATAAACACCATCGAGCCCGACCACCGATGGGTCGATCGAGGTGCTTTTGATGACCGAACCCTCCGGCGCGATGTTGCCGATCGGGAAGGTCACGGTGCTCGTCAATCCGCGCTGTTTGGCCTTTGGTGGCGGCAGGATCACGTCATCGGGATCGACCCCGTCGCGCTCCTGCAACACTTCTCGCAGTCGGCCCCGGCGATCGGAGCGCTCCCACCATTCGAGCACGTCGCCCAATCGCACGCCGGCGGTGGAGAGTGCGTCGAGCCGCAACAGCCCGAGCGCTCGGAGATGCAGCATCAACTCGGGAACCCCGCCGGCAAGGAAAAATCGGACGGTCGGATGGCCGACCGGCCCGTTGGGCAAAACGTCGACCAGGCGGGGAACGCGGCAATTAACGCGATGCCAATCCTCGACCGTCGGCCGCCGCAGTCCCGCTTCGAACGCGATCGCCGGCACGTGCAGCAAAAGGTTCGTCGAACCACCGCACGCGGCATGCACAGTCATCGCATTTTCCAGCGCGTCGAGCGTCAGGATGTCGCGCGTCGCAAGCTTTTTCTGAGCGAGCGCGACGACCGCGCGAGCCGCTTGTCGTGCGGCGTTCAGCCAGATCGGCTGGCCGGACGGAGCCAACGCGGTGTGAGGCAGTGCGAGGCCCAACGCTTCCGCGACAACCTGCGACGTAGCCGCCGTCCCCAGGAACTGACAGCCCCCGCCGGGAGAGCCACAGGCGCGGCATCCCATGTCGGCCGCATAGTCGAGCGTGATGTCTCCCTCGGCGAATCGCGCTCCGATCGACTGCACCTTGCCCGCATCTTCAGCGTCTGCCGCCGGCAAAGTCACGCCACCCGGCACGATGACCGTCGGCAGATCGTGTTGAGCCGCCAGGGCCATCATCGCCGCGGGCAACCCTTTGTCGCAGGTCGCCACGCCGATCACTCCCTTACGTAGCGGGAGCGATCGGATCAGCCGTTTCATGACGACGGCCGCATCGTTGCGATACGGTAGACTGTCCATCATGGCCGTGGTGCCCTGCGAGCGCCCGTCGCACGGATCGCTGACGGCCGCGGCAAACGGCAAGCGCTCCAAGCGATCCAGTTCTTCGGCCGCCGCCTTCACCAACAAGCCGACTTCCCAGTGTCCAGTGTGATAGCCCAGCGCGATCGGGTGACCGTCTTCCGCCCGCAACCCTCCTTGGGTGCTGAGAATGAGCACCTGATCCCGCAGCAGTTGCTGGGGATTCCAACCCATCCCGGCACTTTGAGTCATCCCGAACAGGTCGCCGCTGGGGCTGTTTAAGAGCAGTTCGTCCGTCAGCGGGAGCCGGCCGGCCGGACCTGTGGCCCGTGTCTCGACGCGGAACAATTCCGGGTCGCGGGCGTCAAGAAGATCGTCAAGTCGGTCGGACATGAGGAGATGCGTCGCTCGAGAACCGCTCGGTGAGATGATTTTCGCCCGGCCAAGCCGCCCTCGCTTAGAGGAATCGCAGGGCGGTTATACAATCCCTTGGGCCGGCCGTTGGTCGATTATAGAGGTCGTACGGCGGTTGGTGCGACGGGGCGCGTCAATCGAGTTATGCCGCACGCTTGGCCCTGGCCAACCCTATGATCGAGCGACCCCTATAATTCATTTGAGACGAAAACTCCCGAGACGAAACGCCGGCACCGTCCGAATCGAGTCCAGGTGACGCATGCAACTTCCCGTGTTTGAGCAGCCCGCGTTTGAGCAGGCGGTGAAGTTGCCGGGGCGATACGAAGATCCTCTCGACCTGATGGACGAGATCGAATCGCTCAAAAAGGAAAAGGACGCCACGATCCTGGCCCACTATTACGTCGACGGCGAAATTCAGGACGTGGCCGACTTTACGGGCGACAGCCTTAAGCTGTGCCGCGATGCGGCGGGGGTGCGCTCGTCGGTGATCGTGTTTGCCGGCGTCCATTTCATGGCCGAGTCGGCGAAAATGCTCAACCCCGAGAAGACTGTCCTCATCCCCGATTTGCTCGCCGGCTGTTCGCTCGCGGAAAGCTGCCCGTTCGACAAGCTCGACGCCTATCAACGCAAGCTGCGCAGCGAGGGCCGCAACTTTGTCACCGTGGCCTACATCAACACGACGGCCGCCGTGAAAAGTTTGTGCGATTGGATCGTGACCAGCGGCAACGCACGCGAAACCGTCGAAAAGATCCCCGCTGATCAAGAGATTCTGTTCGTCCCCGATCAACACTTGGGCCGTTACCTCGAAGAGGTGACCGGCCGCAAGATGATCCTGTGGCCCGGCTCGTGTATTGTTCATGAGATTTTCAGTCTGCAGGATCTCCTGCGAGCCAAGAAGAACAACCCGGGCTGCATCGTGATCGCGCATCCCGAGTGTCCGCAAAACATCCTCGAAGTCAGCGACATGGTCGGCGGCACGGAAAAGATGCGGAAGTACGTCGCGTCGATCGCGACCCCGACCAAGTTTCTGGTCGCCACCGAAGCCAACATGATCCACCCCCTCAAAAAGGCCGCCCCGCAACACGAATACATTCCGGTGCCGGGAATCATAACGTCCTCCGGCGAGACGTGTGCGTGTAACCGCTGCCCGCACATGGCCCGCAACACGCTCGCCAGCGTTCGCGATTGCCTCAAATTCGGCCGTCCGGAAATTCAATGGCAGCCCTATTTCGACAAGTCGGCCGAAGTGCTCCGGCGGAGCTTGCTTAGCTGAGTCGCCGCCTTCACGACGACCCCTCGGAAAACCGCTCGCATGGCCGCCAAGAAGCAGGAAAAGGGAGACCCAAACTCGCAGACTGTCTGCCGCAACCGCCGCGCGCGCTTCGAGTACGACATTCTGGACGAGATCAATTGCGGGATCGTGCTCACCGGTAGCGAAGTCAAAAGCATTCGCAACGGCAAGATCGCGATCGAAGAAGCCTTCGCCCGCGTTCGTAGCGGCGAACTGTGGCTGGTCGGGGCCGATATCGCCGTGTATCCGCAAGCGACCGTGATGAATCACGAGCCGAAGCGCATCCGCAAGCTGTTGATTCGCAAACAGGAGCTGCAAAAGGTCGTCGAATCGGCCGCCCAAAAAGGCCTGACACTCGTGCCGCTGGCGGTGTTCTTCTCCCGCGGATTTGTGAAAGTGTCCGTCGCCATCGCCAAGGGCCGCAAGCTGCACGACAAGCGCGAGGCCCTCAAACGCAAAGAGGACACTCGCGAAATGCGGAACGCAACGCTGCGACGGCGGTAGTCGCGTCAGTCGTCGCGCGTCCCGGCGAGCCTCCGGAGTCAGCCGGAGGGTGCTTGGCTAACGCGGCGCGAGGACCCGTTTCAACTCGTCAATCAGATCCGCCTCGGTCACCGTCGTTTGCTGGCCCGCCTGCAGATCCTTGACTTGAAAGTTGCCTTGGGCGAACTCGGTCTGGCCGGCGATGACGGCCGCTTTGAAGCCTTTCCGGCTAGCGTAGCTCAGTTGCTTGCCGATATTGCGGGCATCGCAGAAGACTTCCGTGTCGATCCCCGCGGCACGCAGACGCCGGGCGATCCGCAGGTAGTCGCCGGTGTGGGCAGCGTCGAAGAGCAGAATCAGCACCGGCGCCGGCGTCGATGCGGCGGCCAGCATTCCGAGTTCTTCCATCGCCGCCAGCAAACGGTCCAAACCGAGGCTGGCTCCGACTCCCGGGAGCTTTTGGCTGGTGAACAAGCCGGCCAGGTTGTCGTAGCGGCCGCCGGAACAGACGCTGCCGATGCCGGGCAGATCGGTTAAGAACGTCTCGTAAATTGTGCCGGTGTAGTAATCGAGTCCGCGGGCGATCGACAGGTCGAGCGAAATACGACCTTCCGGAACTCCCGCCGCGGCGGACCAGGTGAATAACTCGCGCAGCTTGTTCACGCCGTTCAAGCCCTGTTCATTTCCCGCGATCATCGTCTCGACTTGCGAGAGAATTTCAGCCGAGCTGCCGGTCAGTTCGGTCATCTTCAAGACCGCATCGGCCTGCGCCGCGGTGGTGCCGACCTTCTCCGTCATTTCGGCAATCACCGCCTCGCGGCCGATCTTGGGCAACTTATCGAGGGTGCGAAGCACGCCGACGGTTTGGCCGGTGAGGCCCAGGTGCTCCAACAGCCCGTTCAGCACGAGCCGATTGTTGATGCGAATCACGAATTTCGAGAAGCCGAGCCGCTCCATCAAGTCGTGAATGACCAGCAGCGTTTCGGCGTCAGAGATGTTCGAGTCGGTGCCGAGCGTGTCGAAATCACATTGAATGAATTCGCGGAAGCGGCCCTTCTGCGGTTTCTCGGCCCGCCAGACCGTGGCGATGTGATACCGCTTGAAGGGAGTGCCGATCTCTTGCAGGTGCTGGGCAGCGAAGCGAGCCAACGGCACCGTGAGATCGAACCGCATGGCGACGTCGCGCTCGCCGGCGTCGGTGAAGCGGAACAACTGCTTGTCGGTCTCGTCGCCGCCTTTACCGAGAAGGATCTCGCTGTATTCGAGCGCAGGCGTGTCGATGGGCGAAAAGCCGAACCCGCGGTAGACGCGGCGGGCCGTATCGATCAGGTGCTCACGGGCCATCATCGGCCCGGGGAGATAATCCCGAAATCCCTTGAGCGTTTGCGGCTTGATCACGGGCTTGGACATAACTGGGTCGCGTGCCTCCTGTGCGAAAATCGTGAAGCGCGGTTCAACCGACGCTGGTGAGAATGGGCAGGGAAATGGTGGGGCTGCCGGCGCGTTTTTTCTTGCGGCGCGGCGGCATGACGGCTTCGGCGTATTCCCAAATCTGTTCGGGCGTCTCGAAGAATTTCTCGTAAACCGCGTCGTCTTCGTACTCGCAGTTTTTGATCGAGTAGTCACGGCAAACTTGCGGACGCGTGTCGTACGTTCCGCAACGGTTGTCGGGAAGCAGGTGCTGGCAGTCGGCGTGGACCATCAGGTACCAGACCTTGTCCTCGACGAAGAGTGAGACGCGGCCGTGCATCATGAACCAACGCAGATAGTCAAATTCCTTCCAAGTCGTCGGTTCCTCGATCGGAAGGGCAAAATAGCGGCAGCATTTCCCCGTGCAATAACTGCACAGGCACTCCCCGGCTTTGAGGTTTGACCGCAGGATTTTGGGGGGTCTTTGCATCGTGTTTCAGCTCCGTCCGAGTCGATAAGGTCGGCGACCGCCAGCCGGGGCGCCATTGTAGCGACCCCAACCGCGCGAGCGAATCGAATAAGCCGATTCTAGGGGCGGCCCTCCGTTGGTCGGCCGTTCGGCGGCCCCGCGACATCAATTCACCTGCCCTGTGTATCAATTCGCCCTTCGGGAAAGGCCCGCTTATTGACCATGCCGTGAAAACGGGCCTATGATAAAGGTTGACCTTTGGAAGGGACGATTTCGATGCACATCGTTGGCAAGATTCTGATTGGCCTCCTGGCGATTGCGGCAGCCTTCGGCTTCATCATCGCGGCCCGGCTGGTGAACACCCGGGGCGACTGGATGAAGCAAGTTCAGGCCGCGAAGGCCAACGACGAGAAGTCGGCCCAAGGCCTCATTGAAGCGCGACAGGCCTTTGAGGAATCCCGAGCCGATCTCGAACGCGAGATGCTCCGCTGGGATCGCTACTTCTCGCCGGTGAAGGGGGCTTTTGACGCCACCACGAATGCCATCATCGCGAGCGCGGGCAAAACGGCCGGCATCCAGCCGAACAAAGAACTGTACGCGTTTCAAATTGGTGACAACGGCAGCACGACGTATGTCGGCTCCTTCAACGCGGCCGAGGTCCAGGCCAACGAGTCGGGCCTCAAAGCGACGTTCCCGGTTCGTGCTCAAGACGTGGCCACCTGGAATGGACAGAATTTTCGGCTCCGCACCGTGATCCCTTCGGCGTTCGTCTCGCAGTTCGCCGACTTGCAGTCCAAGCTGGTCACCCAAGACGAGTTGCTCAAGAAGCAAGAAAAGAATCTCCTGACGCAAGGCGAGCTGTCAGCCGCCGCTCGCGAGCAGCGCGAGGCGCGCGTCGCCGAATTGCTCGGCGGAGGCGAAGCCAAGGCCGCCGGTCTGGTCGCCGAAATCAATCGGGCTGATGATGATCGCAACGCTTCGCTCGCGCGAGTCGACGAGCTGCGACGCAAAATCCGCGAAGCCAAGATCCAAGTCACCAGCCTGATCCAGACCAACAACGAGTTGGCCGCCTCGCTTCCGGGCCAACCGCCGCGGGAACACGCCGAGGCCGGATCGAAGTAAGCTCGCGAAATCGCCTCGGGGCGCGGCGCTCTCGTTGAGCGGAAACCGAGGGAAGCCCCCCTCACCCCCGGCCCCTCTCCCGCCAGGGGAGAGGGGAGAAGAATTTCACGTAGCATCGTCTCGGGCGAGCTGCGGCGCCGACGCTCTTCCAGACTATTCCCGGTCCACGGAAAGCCGTACCATCTTTCCAGGGCATCCTCTGCCGAGCTGATCGGTCTGCCTCTTCCATCTCGTCGCCGTTGCGAAGGCCTTGAATGGGCATCTATAGCCGCGATTATCTGCGTGACGACCGGCGTGGCTGGTCGGGGGCGGCGTCGTGGGGGACGCCCGGCTGCAAATGGATCATTGTTGCCAACATCGTGGTCTTCGTGCTGCAACTGGTGATCACTCACCCCACCGAAGTCATCTTTGGTGACCAGGTCTTCGTGCGACAAACCAGTGTCGTCACCGAAGCGCTCGCACTGGATCCCTCGCGCGTCTTGCATGGCGAAATCTGGCGTCTCGTGACGTACTCGTTCTGCCACGAGGCAGGCGGCGGATTTCCCTGGCACATCCTGTTCAACATGCTGTTTGTCGGCTGGTGGGGCACGACGCTCGAGCGAATGTATGGAACGCGCGAGTTCGTGCTCTTTTACCTGACGGCCGCTCTGGCCGCGGGATTGGCGTTTCTCGGCCTCTCTTTCCTGCAGGGAGATCCCACTCCCGCGATCGGCGCCTCCGGCGCGGTCATGGCCATCATGGCGCTATATGCCATCTTTTATCCACGCGAAGAGATTCTGCTGTTCTTCTTCCTGCGCGTGCAGATTCGATTTTTGGTTCTGGGCTACCTGATCTACGACCTTTACCCCGTGCTGCAATCGTTC
>DASRXU010000052.1:0-1870 GCA_035687365.1 Planctomycetaceae bacterium
GTTTCAGGCCTTCGTACTCGAGCCGCAGTCGCAGGGGCGAAAGCTCGAATTTCTCACGCAAGAAATGGTCCGGGAGGCGAATACGATCGGCTCCAAGGCCAACAATGTACAAGTGGCACACGCCGTCGTTGAGATCAAGTCGGCGATCGAGCGGATTCGCGAAGTCGTCCAGAATCTCGAATGACCGACCGCTTGGGGGGCCCAGCGGAGTGACGAGCGGAAACGAGACCGGTGTACGCGGTGGCGTCGGAGGGAAGAATTCGCGCATCGTTGTCTTGTCGGGCCCAAGCGGTTCGGGCAAGTCGACGATCGTGAATCAGCTAGTCGAGCGCGCTCCGGTCCGGCTGATGAAAGCAATCTCGGCCACCACTCGGGCACCCCGCGCGGGCGAAACAGAGGGACAGGACTACTACTTTCTCGCTCCCCCCGAGTTCGAGCGGCGGCGTCTGGCGGGAGAATTCCTCGAGTACGCGGAGGTATTCGCGTCGGGATACTGGTATGGTACGTTAAGGGCGGAGCTGGACCGGGCCGCCGCCAAGGGGGTCTGGGCGCTCTTGGAAATCGACGTGCAGGGCGCTCGCAGCGTCGTCGGACAATATCCGGACGCGGTGACGATCTTCCTGAGCGCGTCCTCGCCGCAGGAGTATGAAGAACGTCTGCGCCGCCGCGGGACGGAAAGCGAAGCGACTATCCGGCGCCGGATGGACATCGCTCGCGACGAATTGGCGGCCGCTGCATTTTATCGATATCAGGTGATCAACGACGACCTTGAGAGCGCGGTCCGGGAAATCGCGCAGATTCTCATATCACGGGAGAATGAGCTGAATGCTGCCGGAATTTAAAGAGGAAATGATCGTGAACAAGGTCGGGGGGCGATTCAAGCTCTCGGCCCTGATTCAAAAGCGTTTGGTGGCGTTGAATCGCGGAGCGCGCCCGCTGGTCGAGCTGCCGACCAAGAACCAGATGGAAATCGTCGTAGCCGAGATCATGCAGGACAAAATCTTCCTCGACGCTTCGGGGAACCTGGCCGTTGCTTCGGACGAGAGTCCCAGCCAAGGGGATACCGGCCCGACGCTCGATGATCTCTAGGATGATCTGGCGACCGAGCCGAGTAGGGGACCGTCTGCGGCTAAATGTCAAAATGGGTGCCATGCCCACGGCTCGGTGGGCATGCATTGCAGGACAGGCCCACCCAAAGCTGTGGGCATGCCACCCGACAAAGTGCCATAGACGGAGTAATAGGGCGGGCTGTGCCCGCCGATGAACTATGACTTCCGATAGCTCCCTCAAGGGCCGCGAGATCCTCCTGGGTGTCAGCGGGGGCATCGCGGCCTACAAATCCGCCGACCTGACGAGCAAGCTCGTGCAGGCCGGCGCGTCGGTTTCAGTCGTCTTGACCCGCGCGGCGCGGAAGTTCATCGGCAAAACGACTTTCGAGGCGTTGACGACACGGCCCGTGCACGGCGCTCTGTTTTCGCCGAGCGAACATTTCTTGGGCGAGCACATCGGCCTCGCGCGACGGTGCGAGATCCTGGTGATCGCTCCGGCCACCGCCGACTTCCTGGCGCGGATCGCCCAGGGGCACGCTAACGACCTCTTGTCGACATTAATCCTGACGGTGACGCAGCCCATCTTGTTGGCTCCGTCGATGAACGCGGAAATGTGGGCCAAGGCGGCCGTCCAGCGGAATCTCGCCCAGCTGCGCGAGGATGGATTTCACTTCGTCGAACCGGGAAGTGGCTGGCAGAGCTGCCGTGAGGTTGGCACCGGTCGCATGGCGGAGACGGCCGAAATCTTCGCGTCAATCGCACAGCTTTTGAAGTGACGCGGGCCGAGCAGTGACGAAGGACCCGTCCCGCTCGGGCACGTG
>DASRXU010000053.1:0-3201 GCA_035687365.1 Planctomycetaceae bacterium
TGCGCCTGTTGGAGGGCCGGAAGCCGGGCAACGAAGGGAGGAAAGGGGCGGGGATTATAGGGTGGTGCCTACGCGGGCTGCAACACCGTTTTGAGCAGCGCGATCAGCTCGGGGACGCTCAATTCGTGCTCTGGCAGCACGAGATACGCGCTCAGCGTGTCCACAATTCGCAGTCTGCCTTCCCAGCGCTTCGCCAGTTGCCCCATCTTGCGAGAATTTCGATAACGGAAGACGGCGTACTTCGGCGCTTCGAGATGGATGTCGTCGATTCCCCAGTGCCTGGCATACACTTGCAGTTCACGTACCTCGCGCAGCTGCTCGACTTCCGGTGGCAGCGGGCCAAAGCGATCGCGCAGCTCGGCCTCCCATTCGCCCAATTGCTCGATCGATTCGACCTGAGACAGCTTGCGATAGATCTCGATCTTTTGCTTGACCAGCGGCACGTACGAACCGGGCAAAAACGCGGAGACCGGTAGATCGACGCCGACGTGAAACGGCTCTCGCACCGGTTCATTTTTGAGCTGCCGCACGGCGTTATCCAGCAGCCGGCAGTACAACTCGTATCCAACCGACGTGATGTGCCCGCTCTGCTCGGTGCCCAGGATGTTGCCCGCGCCGCGGATTTCCAAGTCCCGCATGGCGATCTTGAAGCCGGCTCCCAGCTCGCTGAATTCCTCGATCGCCTTGAGTCGCCGGGCCGCGGTTGAGGTCAGACTCTGCCCCTCTTCCAGCAGCAAATAGCAGTAGGCCCGATGCTTATAGCGTCCGACCCGCCCGCGCAGCTGATGCATGTCGGCCAGGCCGTATTTGCCGGCCTGATGGATGAAAATCGTGTTCGCGTTGGGGATGTCGAGTCCGCTTTCGACGATCGTTGTGCAGACCAACACATCGGTCTTGCCGGAAACGAATTTGAACATCGCGTCTTCGAGTTGATGTTCGCCCATCTGGCCGTGGGCCACGTCGAACCGCGCTTCGGGCACGATCGATTGCAACCGATCGGCCAGCGAGCGGATGTTGTAGACCCGATTGTGGACGAAAAACACCTGACCGTTACGGTTCAGCTCGCGGACGATCGCCTTACGGATCAACTCGGCGTCAAATCGGCAGATGCGCGTTTCGATCGCCTGGCGGTCGCGCGGCGGCGTGGTCAGGTTCGAGATGTCGCGAATGCCCAACAGCGACAAGTGCAACGTGCGCGGGATCGGCGTGGCGCTCATCGTCAGGACGTCGACCTCGCCCCGCAGACGCTTGAGCATCTCTTTCGCGTCGACGCCGAACCGCTGCTCCTCATCGATGATCAGCAGTCCCAAATCTTTGAAGCGAATGTCCTTCTGCACGAGCCGATGCGTGCCGACGACAATGTCGACCTCCCCTGTCTCCATTCCGACCAGCGTCTCGCGCTGCTGGGCCTTGGTGCAAAACCGGGAAAGCACCTGCACGTTGAAGGGGAATTCGGCCAACCGTTCGCTGAACGTCCGGAAATGTTGCTCGGCCAGCACCGTGGTCGGCACCAACATGGCAACTTGCTTGCCCGCTTCGACCGCTTTGAACGCGGCCCGCATCGAGACCTCGGTCTTGCCGTAACCGACGTCGCCGCACAGCAGCCGATCCATCGGCCGCAAGCGCTGCATGTCCTCTTTGACGTCGATGATGGCGGAGGCCTGGTCCTTGGTTTCGGTGTACGGGAAGGCGGCTTCAAACTCCTGTTGCCAGTGGGTGTCGACGGGAAAGGCGATGCCTTCCCGAGCCTCGCGACGAGCTTGCAACTGGATCATGTCGCTGGCCATGTCGAGCACGGCAGTGGCCACGCGTTCCTTCTTCTTGGCCCAAGTCGCGCTGCCCAACTTCGACAACTGGGGACTCGACTTGCTGGCCCCGATGTACTTCTGCACCAGATAAATCAACGACACCGGCACGAAAACCTTCACCGCGTCGGCGAACTCCAGGATCAAGTGCTCCTCGCGCTGTTCGCCCTTGTCGATCAGCTCGATGCCCCGATAAATGCCGATGCCGTTCGTCAGATGGACGACCAGATCGCCTTCGCTCAGCTCGAGAAACGTGTCGATCGCCCGCGTTTCATAGGTCCGGCGACGTGCGGCGCGGCGCACTTCCGTTCGCCCAAACAGCTCCTGATCGCTGAGGACGATCAGACCTTCCGACACCAGGCGGAAGCCGTGCGTCACGTGGCCGATGCACAACTCCACGCGCCCACCCAGCGTGCGGCCCGGTTCCGCCAACAGCTCGGCCAGCCGCGTGCGCTCGCCCTCGTTGTGGCAGGCGATCAACACCTGCTCGTCGCGGCCGACAACCGATTCCAACTCGGTGAGCGCCTCGGTCCGCGGTCCGCTAAACCGCTCGATCGACTCCACGCGCAGATGGCAGCTTGTGTCGTAACTATCGCCGGCGATTGCCGCGATCGTCAGCGACGGAAACTTGGTGAGCCGCTCGATCGTGTGCGAGACGCTGAACAATCCGCGCGGATTCTCCATCCGAGCCAGATAGGTCTTGCCCTCTTCGACGATGTCGGCCAGCTCACCCAAGGCAATCCAAGTGCCCGCCGGTAACGAGTCGAGCAGACTCTCTCCGACGGACTGACTCGTCGTGCGGCCCTTTCCGTCGGCAGGACTCGCTTCTCCGTTAGCCGGATCTTTCCGCGCGCCGACGATCGTCAGCTCGACTTCGGTCAGGTCCTCCAGCTTTCGCTGAGTTTCGGCGTCGAACCGGCGAATCGATTCGACCTCGTTGCCAAACAGTTCGATGCGGATCGGGTCTTCGGCATCCGCGGGAAACAGGTCGAGGATGCCGCCGTGCATGCAGAATTCGCCGGGAATCTCGATCGCCGGCACATTCTCGAATCCCTGTTCGACCAGCCATCGCAGCAGCGCGTCGATGTCGAGCGTTTCGCCGACGCGCACAATCCGCGTACCGGCCACGCGATCCGCGCGCGGCGGAACCGGCTGCATCAGGGCCGCGATGCTCGTCACAACCACGCGCGGCGGCTCGGCCCCTCCGATCCGACGCAGCACGCGCAGCCGTCCGCCGTAAATCGGATCGCGCACGCCCGACTCTTGCGGCAGCGATTCCCAGGCGGGAAAGACCTCGGGCGCGACGCCGAGAAAGCCCAGCAAGTCGGCAGCGAAATCATCGACCTCCGAGGGTCGCGGCAGAACCACCAGCAGCGGCCCGGCCACTCGCGACGCG
>DASRXU010000054.1:0-4173 GCA_035687365.1 Planctomycetaceae bacterium
CGATGAAACGGGAATCGAGGTGGCTCTTCCGGAAATCCGCCTGCTGAATGCGGCCGCGATTTCTGGCTCCTACGTCATTCGGGCGGGCGACGATTTCGAGCTGACACCCGTGGACGTCAAAGGTCTCGACCCCGCTCATCTGAATCTCGAACGCGAGCGAATCGGCTACCGCTATCAGGACACGCGTTTTTCCGGAAAAGTCAAAGTGGCCCGGCGGCCTGCTCGACTGTCAGCAGAAACACTGCTCGTGGCGCGGCTCGACCGTGCCGCGCTGCGAACGCTCGTCAGAACCACGATCGAGGCCCGCGGGGGTGGCATTCGTCGTCTCGACGTCTTCTTGCCGGAGTCAGTCAGCAAGGACGTTCGATTCCAAACGGATAACGGGGAAGTCACGATCGCAGATCAATCCGTCTCCGAGCCGGCCCACGGCGAGCGGCATTGGACGATCACCTTCGCGCAATACGTCCAAGGGACCGTCCACCTTCAAACACACATCGATACGCCACGCGGCGACGCCAAGGAATTTCACGTGCCGGAGCCGCGGTTGGAAGGCGTCGCTCGGCATAGCGGAACCATTGTGGTGCAAGCCGCTCCCGATCAGCAGCTCCGCGTGACGGCCACGGGGGCCGACAACCAACCTCTGAGAGAAATCGACGCAGCCGACCTGCCTTCCCTCCCCGACAAAAGCGACGATCGAACAGTCGGCGCCTATCGCTTTGTGCAGCTGGGCAACCATGTGACTCTGGCTGAGACGCGCTACGCGCCTGTGGGAGTTGCGCGAGCCGTCTGCACCAAGTGTGAGATTCAGACCGAGATCCCAGTGACGGGCGAATGCCAACACACGGCAACGTTCCAGTTCCTGGCGACGGGCGTCCAAAGTCTGCATCTGACGCTGCCGGAGGGGGCCACTCTTTGGGCCACGCTGATCGACAACCAGCCGGTCGAAGTGCGACGGGGACAGTCGGGCTACGAACTTCCGCTGAAGCCCGCTCAAAATCCCGATGAGAGTCGAGTGCTCACGTTGTTTTACGCGACACCCGAACTGCGTCAGCCGGACCGCACGGGGAACGAAGATCGGACCGCGGACGAGGATCCAACAGCCCAGGCGATTGCATCGTCCGACGTTCGGTTCACCGATGTGGGTGCCGGTTTCAATCCGCGCTTTCAGCAGGCGCCACCCGAAGTGTCGGTCGTCGGCAGCGGTGGCGTGCCCGAGCGGATGGAAATGCTGGCGCGGACCTGGAATGTCTACTTCCCGCACGATTTGGCGGTTCGGGAAAGTTCGGGTGCGTTTCGACCCGACGCCACTGCAGATGATCGCGGTGTGCTGACGGGGCTCTTACGGGACGTCGGCAGTGTAACCGCGGAAGATATCGGCTGGAAATTGCTGGAATTCCTGGGAGTGATCGTCGTCGTTTGGCTCTGTGTGCGGGGTTATCTGCGGTGGGGCGCAGGCGGCATCGTGGGCGCCTTGGCAGTCGTGGCGGTGATAATCGTCTTCTGGTTGTCGACACTCGTCAGCTCCCAACGGGGGGGTGAGTCGGCGACTTATTTCGCCAATTCGGCCGCTCCGGCAAGCAGCAAGTCTGACTCACTCGGAGTCGGCAACATAACGGTCGACCAGCCGGACACGGGCCGTACCGATGTGCCCGCGAGTACAAAGCCCGTGACCCGACCTGCCGCGAAAGGCGTCGGAGGTGGTGTCGGGGGGAAGGACGGCACCGAATTTTTCGCAAAAGAGGACGCGGCCGCCGAGGCTGATGACAAGAAACCCCCCCGCGGAAATAGCTCAGGGCGCCCATTCAGGCGTGCGAAGGTCTCTGAGCTAGCGACTGGAGACAAGGGTCACGAAGAAAAAGGGGCCCGGCTCTCGGTGGCGATTGGATTTGAGCCGCAACCGGATTCCAGTCACCGCGCATTCGAGTACATCGGACGCGAATCGAGCGACTCGCCGCAGCCAACGCTCGATTTGGAGTTTGAAAGTCTCGCTGGTCGCCGTGCGTTTTGCGGCGCGATCGTAGCCCTCGTGACGTTCCTCTTCTGGTGCGTCCGTCGGCGATCGTGGCGGACCAAGGGCACACTTGCCGCGCTGGGCCTCGTGTTGCCGATCGCGCTGGCGGGTGTCGTCCCCCTTCCTCTCGAAGTGTGGTTGGACGGAATATTTTTCGGTGCTCTGATCGGGATGGCCGCTTGGCTCATCTACGAATTCTCGAATACGGTCGGCACCTTCAGCCACCGGGCGTTCGCGAAGCCGAGCTCCATGTCGGGTCGCTCCGTCAGCGCAGCGGGAACGGCCGTCCTGATCGTCGCCGCCATCCTGAGCGCGTCGTCGTCGCGTGCCGCGGACGAACAGACGCTCAAGTCTCAAATGATGCGGCCGATCGTTGCTCCTCGACCACAGCCTGATCGCTCCGTCGTAATCCCGTACGACGCCGATCACGACGCGTTGTCCGCCGATCGTGTGCTCCTTGAACACCGCGCATTTCTAGAACTCTGGAACCGGGCCCATCCGGAGCGGCCGCTGGGTACGCAACCCGCGCAGGACGCCTTCGTGACGGAGGCGCTTTACACGGCTCGGCCTGTTGCCGATGCCGACTCGGGAAACACAAAGTCGGCCGGGCAGTTGAATCGCGGTCACGTGGCCGTTTCCGGACGCCTGGGCCTTTACTCACTCGTCGATCGCCCGGTGAATGTGCCTTTGCCCTTTCATGAGGGGGCACTCAAGAGCGCGAAGCTCGACGGGAAACCGGCCCTCCTCGTCCCGCACGTGCCTCTGGCCGGCGAGCCCGACAAGACCAGGCTGCGTCGATTCGATGCGATCCTGCAAACACCCGGCGCTCATCTGCTCGAGATCGAACTCGAGCTGCCGGCCCAGTTGGCGGGACCCAGTGGCGAGTTCACATTCTGTCTCTTGCCGGTCGCGAGCGGCCGCCTTTCTCTCCAGTTGCCGAAGGATGCCTCGACCGTTCGGGTGAGCGGAAGTGACGCGGCGTTTCGACGTCGTGTCGAGGGAAGTCAGGAGTGGATCGACGTGCCGGTCGCCTCGGCAGGTGACCTCACCATTTCCTGGCAGCCCGCACAGGAGTCGGGGTCCTCCGCTCGGTCGATCGAATCAATCGGCAAGACGCTCCTTGTGCTCGACGACGCCGGTCTACGGACCGCGACCCAGTTCTCTCTCCAAATTCGACAGGTCGGCGTGTCGGAGCTGTCGTTCGCGCTGCCTCCCAATGCGAAGCTGCGAGACATTCGCGGCAGCGACGTGGCGGGCTGGAAGATCGAAGGCAATGACCCGGCCCGAAAACTCATCGTCAGCCTGCGCAAGAGCGTCACGGGAACAACTCGCGTCGAGTTGGATCTCTTTCAACCATTGACAGTCGCAGAATCGCCGCTGCCGATTGCGGCTGCGTTGCCGGCGGCGCTCGGTGTCGTCCGCGAGACGGGAATGGTCGCCCTCGCGGCAGGACCACAGTTTGACGTTCGCACGCCGAACTTGCGGGGAGCCACGCGGATCGACCCACGCGAATTCAATCTGGCGGAATTCTGTCAGACTCCCGAACTTCAACCGCTCAGCGGCTCACCCATCGAGGCGGCCTTTCGCTATGTAGGCCGGCCGGCCAATGTCGAATCGACCGTCGCTCGTCGCAGCTCGCAAACCGATGTGAGGGCCCTTGACGCGGTCCTCGTGGGCCGCCGCAAGCTCACCTTGTCGAGCCAGTTCCACATTCAGCCTGCGGGAATCGCCCTGACGCGGGCGCAGTTCCGGCTCCCCGCCGGCTTTCTGGCACTCTCGGTCGAAGGCGTGCCGCTGACCGATTGGTACGTCGGCGGAGTGGCCGGCGCGAAAAATCTCGTTGTCGAATTCGCATCGCCCCAGTCTGGCCCGTTCGATCTGGTCGTCAACGGTACGGTCGCGAAAAACCCGGAGGATGCAAAGACCGCGATCGATGTGCCGACTCTGTCAGGCGCTCGTCGTGCGGAGGCCCATCTGGCCGTTTGGCTGGACGGTTCCTATCAAGCGACGATTGGCGAGGCAATCGACTGGAAGTCCATCAGTCCGGATCAGACGCCCCCGGAGATGAAATCGCTCCTGACCACGCCGCCACAACTTGCGTTCGAAACTCGGCGACCCGAGCCCGCGGCCATGTCGCTCAATCTTGCGCACGCCACCGCGAG
>DASRXU010000055.1:0-1690 GCA_035687365.1 Planctomycetaceae bacterium
GCCTTCCGTGCCGGTCCACGCGGTTACCTCCCCGCGCATTGCTTTCATGCACTCCTGGCTTGGCACACAGACCGAAGGCTGGTGGCGTTATGCGTTCGACACCGCGGGCGTGCCCTTTGATTACATCAGCACCCAGACCGCAGCCCACCACCCGGACCTGCGGGCAAACTACGACGTCATCGTCTTCGCTCCCGTGGGCCATTCTTCCGCGCTCGAAATTCTCAACGGCATTCCCCTATGGCATAATCCGATGCCGTGGCAGAAATCCGAGCTCACCCCAAACCTCGGCGCCCTGGATAGCACCTCCGACATTCGCCCGGGCCTCGGTTACGAAGGCCTCGCTCATCTGAAACAGTTTGTCGAGCAAGGAGGGCTCCTCATCACCTGTGAAGATACCGCTCAGTTTGCCATCGATACCGGTCTTGCCCCCGGAGTCAGCGTCGCTCCCCATGATGACGCTCGCGTCGTCGGTACGGTGCTCAACACGGTTTTCGTCTCTCGCGACAACCCGGTCGCATTCGGCTACGGGCCTGGAGTCCCCGTCATCAGCGCCAATGGCATGGCCTTCAACGTCAGCAATACACTCGGCCGCACCGGAGGCCGCGTTTTGATGGACCCTTTGACTGATCCCCTGGACCCCTACGCGAAGCGGGCAACCGGCCGCGGCAGCGTCGACGACAGCGACGAGCCCCAGGGAAGAAAGATCACCGAGGCCGAGCCGCTCGTGAAGCAGCAGCCATGGGAGCCAAAGCCGTTAAATGAGGAACAAACGCGCAACAACCCGCAGGTGATTCCTATCCCGGAGCGGCCGGACGTCATCTTACGATTCTCTGATGCCAAGACGCTTTTGCTCGATGGCCTGCTCGACAAAGCTTCGTCGATCGCCGAACATGCCGTAGTGGTGAATGCGCACCTGGGCCAGGGAAACGTGCTGCTGTTCGGCAACAACCCCGTCTATCGCGGCGAGACCATCGGAACCTACGCTCTGGTGTTCAACGCAATTTTGAACTATCAGCGCCTCGCACAGAAACCCGCACCCGCGGACCAGCAGCCACCCGTTGGTCAGACAGTAGGGCCTCAGGGAACGAGCTTCGGCGGCGGCGCAATCCCGGAGCAGCAAACGGGACGATAGAACCCGAATGTGATATCGGGGATGAGGCGAGAAGGCGATGATCTTACGAGTTTGCGCTTAAGCCGCTCCGTAGCTATGTCCAAGAACTTGTACAGGAAAGCAAACGACATGAAACTCCGCTCACTTGTATTGCCGCTTTGTGCTTTGGTCTGTACTCCCTGTTTCCTCGCGCCCAGCGTGGCGGCTCAAGTTCCTCCAGCCACGACGCCGGCGCCGCGGGCGATCACCGTGGACGATGTCTTTGAAATCCATGACGTGCGCGATCCCCAAATCGCTGAAGATGGCAAGTGGGTGGCCTACACGGTCGCGACCGCCAAGTTGAAGGAGGACAAGAACGAGACGCGCGTCTGGATGGCGCCGGCAGGCGGAGGCGAGGCCATCGTCATGACGGTGGAAGACGCCTCCTCTACGCATCCCCGCTGGAGTCCGGACGGAAAGTATCTCGCGTTTCTCTCCAAGCGCAACGAAGGCAAGGCGCAAGTGTGGCTGCTCAACCGTCTCGGCGGCGAGGCGCAGCGGCTAACGGATGCCATTCAAGATGTGGACGATTTTGCCTGG
>DASRXU010000056.1:0-27740 GCA_035687365.1 Planctomycetaceae bacterium
CCGGTCTCGGTTGGCGACAAATGGTCGCCGCCCACCTGTGTCGGCCAGATGCTCACCGACACGGAGGCAGCTTCAAAGTCGGAGCTAACGTGCACACTCGACTCGGTCATGGACGAGAAGGCGAAGGTGAACGTGAGCGGAACGGTGACCGGCGCCACCACTGGCTGCACCGGTACGGTCGAGCTGCACGGTTCGTACGTGTTCGACCTGAAGACCAAGCTGCTCATTTCTGCCGAGCTTGACCAGACCGAAGACCGCACGGTCGGCCCGGTTTCGCCCGGCATGAAAGTCAGCGCTAAGATCGTGGTCGCACGCGCCGCGTCGACTAACTCAGAAGGTCTGACCCAGGAAGCAGTCTCCGCCGTCCCGCTCGACGCACCGGCTGCTTTGACGCGACTCCAGTTTCGCTCCCCTTGGAATATTGAGATCACGCACGATCGCGACTGGCACGTCTTCCAACAGAATCCGCAAATCGCCGTTCTGCGACTGATCGAACAAGGCACTTTGATCTCGCAATGCAATCTGACTTCGTTGCGGGCCGCCGCCCCGGGCGAGCACGTTGCGGTGACTCAATTCCAAGACGACATCCGCACGAGTCTCGGAGCGCGGTTCAAGGCGATCCAGAAAGCCGAGCAGGTCCCCATGAGCGATGGTCGCTTCCTCTACCGGGTGGCCGTCACGGGAGAAGCGAATAAGAATCCGATCACGTGGATTTACTATCTGTGTGCGGCCGCGAATGGATCGCAGACGTCGTCGGTGTTCGCCGTCGACACGACGCTGCTCAAGCGGCTGGGCGACCGCGATCTCGAGATGATGAAAAGTCTCAAGTTCCTGGAGGCCCCCTCCCCCGTGCAGGCCGACAAACGCTAGGCACGACCCGCGCTTCCGCAAGGTCGTCACGATCGGCATCACCCTCACGTAAAACGAGCCGCTGCGCCCTTCGTCCGCCGCTCCGGTCGTCGTTTTTGACCTAGGGTTCAGACGCGCCAGGCTGGAGGGAAGAAGTGTCGGAGGCACGGATTGTTGTCGATCTTTGATTTTGATTTGCCGACGCGCGTATCATCCGCGCTCTTTTGGATCTGGGCCGCTGCCACGCTGATCGTGGGAACCGGTCTCGGATTTCTCGCCGGCGTCGCCTACGCCAATCGGTCGACCGATCGGGGCATGCGCAAGGCGGCGAAGTCCATTTCCTCGCTTTACGCGCTGGTTCTCGACTCCCTCGAGAACTCTCGCAAGATCGTGGCGCTGCTCGAGGGCTTTCCCAAGGTGGCCCTCACCAAGGAGCAGGTCGACCAGCTCGACACCAAGCGCGGCTCACTCTTCGACGTCGTCGGCCGCATCATCGGCACTCATCGCGAAGCTCTGACAAAGCAGGACGCCCCGCCGAAAAGTCGGCCCAAGCAAAAGCCATTTAAAATGTCGTGGCAATGCGGCACGCTCGATGCGGCGACCGGTCTGCCCGATCGGACCGCATTCGATATCAACTTGCCACTCATGCTCGACGCGGGAACACAGGCCGAACAATCGAGCGGCTTGTTGCTCGTGCGCATCGACCGCATGGACCAGCTCAAATCCCGCTTCGGCATTGCCGGTGCGGACGCCTTCGCCAAAGAGCTGGCCGGAATGATCACACAGTCGACTCGAGAGCAGGATTTGGCCTGCCGAACGGCCCCCGATTCCTTCGCGGTCCTGATCCCAAGTGTCGACGCGGAAAGCGGCCGAAAGCTATCTCAAGCCGTTCGGAACGTAGTCCGAGTCCACAATTTTCGGATACACGACGGGGGTCCCGAAGTGCTGGTCACCGCCAGTTTCGGCTTCACCGCCTGTCCACCCCACGATTCAGCCGAGGCGGCGCTCGGGCGGGCGGGGGATGCGGTGGCCCAATCTACGCGTCGGGGCCGCAATCAGCTGCATGTTTACGCGGATGAAGCGGTTGTTCACTGCGTGGCGACTTAGCGCTGATTTTTTGCCCTTTGGGGCCGACATCTCGACTGCGGCTCCAGATCGTTCAGCGCGGCCGCGCTTACGAATGCGTCGCACGGGCTCGTTGGCCAAAAATGCGGTTCATTAAAGAAATGCTGGGTTTTTGCCCGGCCGTGTACACCTCCGCGCCGCCGCAAAACGGGTTGCCCGGACCCGACTTCCGACAAAGCGCCTCTTGTCACGTTTCGCGTGTTCCGATACGATCCCTTGGGCATCGGATCACCGGTGCTTGGCAGCCTGTTGGAAAGCCAGCAGACCTGACGTCTGCATCATTTGGGGAAGAGTGTCTGCTCGACCGGAAGGGGCTTTTGCATTGAACATCCGGGTCGGGCGGGTCGATGTTGCGGGAGCGAGTCGATCTTTCGGCGGCTGCTGTCCCCTTTTCTTCTCTTTCGCCATGGGATGAGGATCTATGCGGTTCCCAGCACGTTCGCGCGCCGGCAGTACACTGGTTACGGTTACGTTGGCCCTGGCCGCTTCGACGATTTTCGCCCATGAGGCTGCTGAGCCCCGGCCAGCTGAATCACGGACGGCCATCCTCGTTTCCAAGCTGATCGAAGAAAACCACATCAGCCATGTCCGCATCAACGACGAAGTGTCCGCCAAACTCTTCAAGCGTTACATCGAGCTGTTGGACCCGCGTAAGCTGTACTTCACGCAGACCGACGTCGATGAGCTGGGCCAGGACAAGACCAAGCTCGGCGAACTGATGAAGCACGGCAACGTCGACTTCGCGTACAACACGTTCGATCTGTTTCTGAAACGGGTCAACGAGCGCAAGGCATTGGCCGATACGCTGGTCGACGGGAAGCACGACTTCACCGTCCAAGAAGGCATGGTGATCGACGCCGAAAAGCTCCCCTGGGCCAAGAACGAAGACGAAATTCGCGAGCGCTGGCGCAAGCAGATCAAGTACGACCTGTTGCAGCTCAAGCTCGAAGACACGGCCGACGCCGAAGCTCGGACCCGCGTGAAGAAGCGTTATCACCTGAACCTCGAAAACTGGACGCAGATGGATGACGGCGAGAAGCTCGAACTCTATCTGTCGGCACTCACTCACTGTCTCGATCCGCACTCCAGCTACATGTCGCCCCAGACGCGGGACGAATTCCGCATCTCGATGGAGCTGAGGCTCGAGGGAATCGGCGCGGCGCTGGGCCAAGAGGACGGTTACACCGTCGTGAAGCGAGTGGTCCCGGGCGGCGCCGCTGAAAAAGACGGCCGCTTGAAAGTCGGCGACAAGATCATCGGGGTCGACAGCAAGGGCGACGGCGACATCGTGCCGGTCGTCGAAATGAAGCTGAATAAGGTTGTCCGTATGATCCGCGGGCCGCGCGGCACCAAGGTGCGGCTGCAGGTCAAAACCGCCGAACACATCGACTTGAAGAATCCGGCCAAGAACCGTAAGAGCCAGGTCGCGATTTACGCCTTCACCCGACGCACGGTCGAACTCACCTCGCAGGAAGTCAAAGGACAGATCCTGCAGGCCGCCGATCGCGTGAAGGGCAGCCAGGCTCGCGTCGGCATCCTCAACATTCCGTCCTTCTACCGCGACTTCAACGGAGCCTCCAGCGGCGAAGACGACTTCAAGAGCACCGCTCGCGACGTACAGAAAGTGCTCGAGAACTTCAAACGCCAGGGCGGCATCGACCTGCTGGTGATCGATCTGCGCGGTAACGGCGGCGGCGCCCTGAGCGAGGCGATCGAAGTCTCCGGCCTGTTCATCGAGTCGGGACCGATCGTCCAGGTGAAGACGCCGGGCGGAGAGAAGGACATTCATCCGGACACGAATCCGAGCGTTGCCTATTCGGGCCCGCTCGTGGTCCTCACCAACCGTCTGTCGGCCTCGGCCTCGGAGATTTTCGCGGGAGTCATCAAGGACTACCGCCGCGGAATCATCGTCGGCGATAACTCGACTCACGGCAAAGGAACGGTTCAAAACGTCATGCCCGTGGGGCAGTCAGGTCTGGCCGGCCTTTTCAATCCGGAGGATCGCGGCGCCCTCAAACTAACGATCAGCCAGTTCTACCGGGTCAACGGCGACAGCACGCAAAACCTCGGAGTGCCGTCCGACGTGGTGCTCCCGTCGCTGTTAGACCATATGGACTTGGGCGAGTCGTCTCTCGAGAACGCCTTGAAGTTTGATCGCGTCGAACCGGCCGACTACCAGCCGTGGAATCGAGTCAATCCGGAGCTGGTTTCCATGTTGCAACGCCGCAGCCAAGCTCGCGTCGCGACCGAGGCCGAATTCCAGAAGCTCAATAAGGACATCGCCACCTTCGACGAACGGAAGAGCCGTAAGCAGATTTCGCTGAACCTGGAGGCACGCAAGAAAGAACGGATCCAGGACAAGCTTGAGGAGAAGAAGGCCGACGAGATCACGGCGGAAGACCCCGCCGACGGCCCGATCTTCGCCGCGGGCTACTACAACAACGAAGTGCTGCGGATCGGCGTCGACTATTTGCAGCTCGTCCACAGCATGGCGACCGCCGGCAAATAACGCCGTCTGATCGCCGAGTTTGATACAGCCCGCAGGCTCCGACCTGCGGGCTTTTTTGTTGCTTCGGTGGAGAAGTGGCGAACGCTTCCGACATTGGACGCAACTGGTTACATAAACCGCGCGTCTGTTCTAAGATGTCTGCATGCCGGCGATCGAAGTCCGTGAGCTGTCGAAAACCTATCGGGTGTATCGGAAACGGGAAGGCTTGCGAGCCTCAATGGCCGGCCTTTTCCGCCGGGAATACAACCCCGTCACCGCCGTCGATCGCGTCAGCTTCGAGGTGGAGACCGGCGAGATCGTGGCCTTTCTGGGCCCCAACGGCGCGGGAAAGACCACCACCCTCAAGTTGCTCTCGGGACTGATCTTTCCCAGCAGCGGCGAAGCCCGTGTGTTGGGTTATACCCCCTGGAAGCGCGACAACGCTTTCCGCCGGCGGTTCTCGCTCGTAATGGGGCAAAAGAACCAACTCTGGTGGGATCTGCCTGCCCAAGAGTCGTTTCGCCTGCATCGCGAGATTTACCGGGTCGAGCCAGCACTCTTTCAGCGACGTCTCGACGAATTGACCAGTCTGCTGGAAGTGCGAGCGCTCGTCGGCCAACCCGTGCGCGAGCTGTCGCTGGGTGAGCGGATGCGCATGGAGCTGATCGCCGCCCTGCTCCACGGTCCCGAGGTGCTGCTCTTGGACGAACCGACGATCGGGCTCGACGTCGTCTCGCAGCGCCGCGTGCAGGAGTTTCTCAAGTATTACCAGGCCGAACGCAAGATCACCGTTCTCTTGACCAGTCACTACATGAAGGACGTCGAGGCTCTCTGCAAGCGGGCCATCATCATCAACCACGGCCGAATCAATCACGACGGGCCGCTGGAAGACATTCTGGATCGCTTCAGCCGCCACAAGATCATGGACCTGCAATTCGCAGGCACTGAAGTGCCGAACGACCTGGCCCGGTTCGGCACGATCGTCGAATGCCAGCCCCCCAAAGTGCGCTTGGAAGTCCCACGCCAAAACATTCCGAAGATCCTCTCGAACCTGTTGGCCAACTACAACATCGAGGACGTCGGGGTACAGGAACGCCCGCTCGAGGACGTCATCGCCGAGCTGTTTTCGTCTGACTCGGCCGCAGCGTCGGAAAACGCGAACGCCGAATCCACCGCGCAAGGTTCGCTTCCGAATGACGGCACGAGCGCTCTCGACGTCGAAGCCGAACAACCGGTCGACCGTTAGCGACAGTCTTCAGCAATCAGCAATGAGTGTCGAGCATGATGGCCCAGGCCGTGCGACTGCGTTGGACGATCCTCAAGACGTGTGTCGAGGAGCGGCTGGCCTATCGGGGCGACTTCGTGTTCGGCACCCTGGTGCGGTTCCTGCCGACCGTCACGCAGATCTTCCTGTGGGCGGCCATCTATTCGGCGGCCAGCGCCGATCCAGGGCGCAAGCTGAACGGCTACACCTATCGCAACATGATTGCCTATTACCTCCTGGCACTCGTGTCCCGGGCCTTTTCGAGCATGCCGGGGCTGGCGGAGGGAATCGCTCTCGAAATTCGCGACGGGACGATCAAGAAGTACCTGACGCAGCCGATCGACATGCTCGGATATCTCTTTTGGCATCGCATGGCGCACAAGCTCGTGTACTACGCGATCGCGACTGTCCCGTTCGTGTTCGTGTTTTGGCTGTGCCGCGATTATTTTGACGGCTGGCCCGACGGGCTGACGACCGCCGGCTGGGTGGCGTCCCTGTTGCTTTCGTTCCTGTTGGGCTTTCTGATGGAAGCGCTGATCGGGCTGATCGGCTTCTGGTTTCTTGAGGTCAGCTCACTCGTCTTCATCTACATGATGATCACCTTCTTCCTGTCGGGTCAGATGCTGCCCCTCGACTGGTTGCCGGCGGCCATTACGCGCCCGCTCGAATTCCTACCCTTCAAGTATCTGGCGTATTTTCCGGCGGCCGTCATGCTGCATCGCTACACGCACGAGCAATTGGCCCTTGAACTGGCGGTATTGGTCGGCTGGGTCGTGGTCCTCTTTATCGCCTGCCGAACGGCGTTCGCTTTGGGTCTGCGGCGGTACGGCGCGTACGGTGGCTGACGAGTCTGTTGGGGCCAAACGATGTCTGCCTCTCCACAGCCAGGCGACTCCGAAAGCTCGACAAACGAAAAGGCCACCGACGAGAAAGTCTACGGCTCGCAATTCTGGCTCGCCTACGTCGCCAACTTTGCGTTGGTTGCCGCCAACTCCTTGATGTATCGCTTCGCCGAGTTGGTGGCCTTCTTGGGTGGCTCTGAACAAGCGGCTGGAGCGATCGTCGGCACGGGCTTCGCCGCGGTGCTGTTCGTACGGCTCTACCTCGGCCAGGGCATCGATCGTTACGGCGTGCGGACGGCCTGGGTCATTTCGAGTTTGCTGTTCATCGCTGGCTCCGCGTCGCTGCTTTTCTGTCACAAAGTCGCCGCCGGGCTCTACGTCGCACGAATTCTCTATTCGATCGGCATGTCGGGAATGTTGACCTGCAGCGTGGTGCACGTGCAGGATCTGGTCCCTCCTCACCGCCGAACCGAGGCCATCGGCATCCTGGGAACCAGCGGCTTCTTGGCGATGATTGCCGGAACCAACCTGGGCGACGGCATCTTTGCGATTTTTCCTCTCGGCTACATGCGCTTCGCCGTCTTAAGCGGAACGGTTGCCGCGCTGGGAGTCTTCTACCTGGCTTGTGTTCTGTTTTTCATGCGCGGCCACGTGCATGTCCGGCTTCCGAACTCCCCCTCGGCAATCAAACTCCTGATCCACTATTGGCCCGGCACCGTAGTGGCTGTCGCGATCACGGTCGGAATGGGCTTCAGTTTGACCACTGTTTTCTTGACGCGGTTTGCGACCGAGCGAAACATCCCGGGGATTCGCACGTTTTTCACCGTCTACGCACTGGTGGCCCTCACCTTTCGCTTGCCGGGGACGCGCTGGGCCCGCACGATCGGCCGTCCTCTGACAATCCTGATCGGGTTGACTGGCAATGCGCTGGGCTGCTTACTACTCCCCTTGGTCACGCACGAATGGCAATTTGTGCTTCCTGCGGCCGCATGTGGCTTCGGACACGCCCTGCTCTATCCGGCAGTTGTTTCTTTGGGCGCGGGCGCGTTTCCTCGTCGCTATCGAGGGCTGGCCACAACACTTGTGCTCGGGCTGATTGAATTCGGAACGGCCGTGTCGCCGCCGATCCTCGGCTCGATCATCGATCACTGGGGCTTCGACAAGATGTTCGACCTGGCCGCTCTGACGGTCTTTTGCGTCATGCTGTACTACGCCATCACCAAGGCTCGCCAGCCCGACAGCGACAACGATCCGGAACCCGAGGTGCTATTGGACGAGCCAGAGATGGTGGCCGTGCCCCTCTCGGATTAGCGCGAGTTGGGCTAAGGAAACTGTAGGGAAAACCATGAAGCAATTCCGATGGCTCGTCGCGCTTGCCACCACAGTGACAGCGGCACAATTCGCTTCAGGTGCCGAGCCCACGCCGGCGCTATCTCGATACACTCGGCCGTATCCCATTGTCGGCGTGCCGACAGGTGCGAGCGAGGCTCACAAAGCCCTGGCTCAGCAAGTCGCCGTGTTGATCGGCCACCCGCCAATTGTCGAGCAACGAACCAACCCAGTCTGTTGTATCTGGATCGAGATCAATGGATTCACTCCGAATCCAGGCAAGGCAGGCTACGTCATTGTCAACGACGCGGGCGGAAGCATCATCGCAGCATCGGATCTCGAGCAGCTTCGTGCGGCCGTACAGCGATTTAAAAAGAGCATCCGCAGCCAAGACGGCAAACCGGAAATTCCGATCGGATTGCTGACGAACTACCCAGTCGTCCCGGCCGATTAGTCAATCGGACCAGTGTCTGAACTTGAAGCCGCACCTCAAACCTGGCGGCGATAGAACGGCAGACTGGCAAGCGTTGCGGCTTCGCGCTTGCCGCGGATGTCGATTTCCACGGCCTGACCGGGCGTTGCCGAGCCCTTGCCGATGTAGGCCATCGCGATCGACTTTTGCAGAGTGGGTGAGAACGTGCCCGAGGTCACCTGCCCGATCTCTTCGCCCTCTAGAAGGACGGCCGCTCCCTCGCGGGCGATCCGCTTCCCCTCAAGCATCAATCCGACTCGCTCGCGATGGATGCCGGCGTTCTTGAGGGTTACGAGTGCCTGTTTCCCGATGAAGTCTTTGGCATTGAGTTTGACTGCAAACGACAGCCCAGCCGTCAGAGGGTCGATGCAATCGCTCAGCTCATGGCCGTAAAGCGGCATCGCCGCCTCCAAGCGCAGCGTGTCGCGGGCACCCAGGCCGCACGCAGCCAAACCCAATTCCTTCCCGTCCGCCATCAACCGGTGCCAAACGTCCGGCCCGTCCGAGCCCGCAACCACCACCTCGAATCCGTCTTCGCCCGTGTAGCCCGTACGGCTCACCAGCGCGGGCCTCCCAAAGATCACCGCCTCGGTGGCCGAATAGTATTTCAGATCGGCGATCTCGACGTTGACGTGTGGGTGCAAAACGTCCATCGCCCGTGGGCCTTGCACCGCCAACATGAAGGTCTCGAGCGTTTGATCTTCGACGTGGGCCTCAAACGCGCCTCGGTGCTGAGCGATCCAGTCCACGATCTTGAGGCGGTTGGAAGCATTGACGACGAGGTAATAAAACGGCTCGAACCGATAGACGAGCACGTCATCGAGTACTCCGCCGGACTCGTCGACCATCAGCGAATAGCGAATGTCGCCCGGTTGCAATTTAGTGACATCATTTGTCAGGAGGTAATCGAGCAGACCGCAGGCACCGACGCCGCTGAATTTGATTCGCCCCATGTGGGCGATATCGAACAAGCCGGCAGCTTGCCGCACCGACTGATGCTCGTCGATGATCGACCGGTATTGGACCGGCATTTCCCACCCGGCGAAGTCGATCATGCGACCGCCATGCGCCACGTGCCAGGGATAACAAGCCGTTCGCAACATCGGGGGCTCCAGTTGCTACGCAACGGGGCAAATTGCGTTCCGCGCGGGGCTGGGCTGCCCGCCTTCAGGGCCTTACTTGCCGCCGCCGAGCGTCGACTTGAGGTATTCGCGGTTGAGCCGGGCGATGTTTGAGACTGAGATTCCGGCCGGACAGGCTGCTTCGCATTCCTCGGTCACCGTGCAGCCACCGAATCCTTCGCGGTCCATCTGTGCGATCATCGACACGACCCGGCTGCGCCCCTCGGGCTCTCCTTGCGGCAAGAGAGCCAAATGCGAGACCTTGGCACTCACAAACAGCATAGCCGAGGCGTTCTTGCACGCGGCGACGCACGCCCCGCAGCCGATGCAGGCCGCCGCGCTCATCGCCAGGTCCGATTCGTCCTTGGGGACGAGGATGGCATTGGCATCGGGCGCATTACCCGTGCTGACTGAAATGAAGCCGCCGGCCGTCATAATGCGATCGAAGGCCGAACGGTCGACGACCAGGTCCCGAACGACGGGAAATGCCCGTGCCCGCCAAGGCTCGATGATAATCGTGTCCCCGCTGCGAAAACGCCGCATGTGGAGCTGGCACGTCGTCGTCTCGGCATCCGGGCCATGAGCCTGGCCGTTGATCATCATGCCGCAGGCGCCGCAGATGCCCTCCCGACAGTCATGGTCGAAGGCAACCGGCTCTTGCCCGTCGTGAATCAACCGCTCGTTGAGCACGTCGAGCATTTCGAGGAATGACATGTCGGGCGAGACGTCGTCGACCTGGTAGGTTTCAAAACGCCCGCGCGTTTGTGCGTTGGGCTGCCGCCAGATCTTGAGCGTCAGTGACATTGTCCCGGACATGATTACTGGTCGCTCCGCTGTTTTTACTTGTAGCTGCGCGGTTTACTTGTAGCTGCGCTGCGCCAGGGGGATCGCTTCAAAAGTAAGCGGCTCCTTGTGGAGCACCTCGGGTTTGTCGACACCCTGAAACTCCCAGGCACCGACATAGCAGAATTTCTCATCGTCGCGCTGAGCTTCGCCGTCCGGCGTCTGATATTCCTCGCGGAAGTGCCCGCCGCACGATTCCTTGCGATTGAGCGCGTCGGTCGCCAACAGCTCGGCGAATTCGAGAAAGTCAGCCACTCGCCCGGCGTGTTCAAGGTTTTGGTTGAACGATTCGCCGGTCCCGGGAACCTTGACGTCACGCCAGAACTCGTCGCGCAGCTCACGAACCCGGGCGATCGTCGCCGTCAGCCCCGCCTCGTCGCGCGACATGCCGCAGCGTTCCCACATCGCCCGACCCAAGTCGCGGTGAATGCTGTCGACCGTGCGGTGACCTTGGATCGCTACAATCTTGTCGATCCGCCCTTTGGCGTCCGCGAGCGCCTGTGCGAAGGCCGGATGGTCGGTCGAAACCTTGGGCAGCTTCCGCGTCGCCAGGTGCTGCCCCATCGTGTATGGAATGACGAAATACCCATCGGCCAGGCCCTGCATGAGAGCGCTAGCTCCCAGGCGATTCGCGCCGTGGTCCGAGAAATTCGCCTCGCCCAGTACGAACAGGCCGGGAATCGTGCTCTCGAGGTCGTAGTCGACCCACAAGCCACCCATCGTGTAGTGGACGGCCGGGTAAATCCGCATCGGCGTCTGGTAGGGATCCTCGGCCGTGATCTTGTCGTACATCTGGAACAGGTTGCCATACTTCGCGCGGATCGTCTCAACACCGTCGCGGGCGATGGCTTCGCGGAAGTCGAGATAAACCGAGTAGCCCGTCGCACCGACGCCGAAGCCCGCGTCGCAGCGCTCCTTGACGGCGCGGGAGGCGACATCGCGCGGCACCAGGTTGCCGAAGGCCGGATAGCGCCGTTCGAGGAAATAGTCCCGATCGGCGTCGGGAATTTCGCGCGGCGCCCGCGGATCGTGTTGTTGCTTGGGCACCCAAACGCGGCCGTCGTTCCGCAAGCTCTCGCTCATCAGCGTCAGCTTCGACTGATGCTCCCCGCTGGCCGGAATGCAGGTCGGATGAATCTGCGTGTAACAGGGATTGGCGAAGTACGCCCCGCGTTTGTGGCACCGCCAGGAAGCGGTCACGTTGCAGTTCTTGGCGTTTGTCGAGAGGTAGAACACGTTGCCATAACCGCCCGTGCAGAGCACGACGGCGTCGCCCGCAAATTGTTCGTATTTCCCGGTAACGAGATCGCGCGTGACGATGCCCCGCGCCACGCCGTCGACGATCACCAGGTCGAGCATCTCGCGGCGGGGCATCAGCTTGACCTTGCCCGCGGCCACCTGCCGCAGCATCGCGCCGTAGGCGCCGAGCAAAAGTTGCTGTCCCGTCTGGCCACGGGCGTAGAAGGTTCGCGAAACCTGCGCTCCCCCAAAAGAACGATTCGCAAGCGTGCCGCCGTATTCTCGAGCGAATGGCACTCCCAGCGCGACGCAGTGGTCGATGATCAGATTGCTGATCTGAGCGAGACGATAGACGTTCGCTTCGCGGCTGCGGAAGTCGCCTCCCTTCACCGTGTCGTAAAACAGTCGCCAGACGCTGTCGCCATCGTTCGGATAGTTCTTGGCGGCGTTGATTCCGCCTTGAGCCGCGATGCTGTGAGCCCGACGGGGCGAGTCCTGCAAGCAGAACGAGAGGACGTTGTAGCCGAGTTCTCCCAGCGATGCAGCGGCCGATGCCCCAGCCAGCCCGGTGCCGACCACGATGATCGTGTATTTTCGCTTATTGGCCGGGTTTACCAGCTTCAGATCGAAGCGGTAACGATCCCATTTGTCGGCTACGGGGCCGCTAGGAATTCCGGAGTCGAGCTCGCCGGTTGCCTGAATCATCGCCGCTCGTTTCTCTCTCGATTTGCTTTCAGCCGATCGCCGCTCAGTGACCGACGCCCGTGCCTGTTGCCATCCGCGCGAAGATCACAAAACTCGCGAACCCGACCGCCATCACGCAGGCGAAGATCACCCCGACCCATTTGATCAGCGCCGCATACTTCGGATGCGTGATGCCCAGCGATTGAAACGCGCTGGCGAAGCCGTGCCACAAATGGATGCCGAGAATGATCACGCCGATGAGATAGACGCCCGACGTGAAGTTGTCCTGCAAAATGCGGATGGCTTTGTCGAACGGTTCCTCGCTCGCCGGCGTGGTAAACCAGGGCCACCTTTGCCAGGTGAACTGCAAGAGGTGAACGATCAAGAAGAAGAGCACGATCGACCCCGAAGTGAACATCCACGCTTCTGGATGCACGGGGGAACTTTTCGTGTGGGGAGCCGCGTCGAGCTTCGACACCTTGAGTTCGTACCCGTGGCCCCTCGCCGCACGGTTTTCCTGCGTCAGCTTGAGGGCCAGCAGAATGTGCGTCACGAACAGGGCGCCCAAGATGACTTCGGCGACTATCAACAGTGCCGGCTGGCTGTGCAGCGTGTGCGCGTACTTGTTGTACGCCTCGGGGCCGATGTAAAGCAGCAGATTGCCGGCCAGATGCGCGACGAGAAACCCACAGAGCAGCAGTCCCGTGAATCCCATCACGAACTTCTTCCCCACAGAGGAGGAAAGGGCTTTCACGAGCGAGCTCAAAACGGCCTCCTTCAGGGAGTTTCGAGGCGGCATCCGGCGATTTCGCCGACAGTCTTAAGCACCGGATTATAGGGCAACGAAGGCGAGATTCAATCGACTTGCAACCGTGGCGGCTGCGCGGCGCACGCGGTTCGAAAGACTCTTGGAAATTCACGCCGCCGCGCCTGCGAAAGATCGGGCGGGCGCGGGATATTGTCGACGCGCCGCGCATCTGCGAGCATTGGGGACAGATGGAACCGCCGACCGAACTACTGCCCGACACGGCTGCCTCTGCCCCCACCGAGACGCCGGTCGAAGAACTGACGTCCGCACCGACCCGCGTGTTAGGGTTTGAGCTGGGCGACATCCTGTCGTTTTGCATCCTGATCGGTTTCAGCGCCTGGCTCTGGTCGCGAGCTAGCGCCGATCTTGGCCGCGGCGCGCCCTTACTGGGAGCTGCGATCGGATTGGCGATCGCTTGCCTCGTCCGCGCGTTTTGCTAGACGCGGTTCACACGAGGACGTGGGCACGCTTGCGACATCGCCGCAACATCAACAATCGCGGATGACGCCTATTCCACTTCGTGAATGTCGTGGAGCACGCCGCGAGGAATGCAGACCGTGAGCACGGTGAGCTTGCCGACGGCCTTGTGCTTCACGCCGCGCGGGACGTAGACCACCACACCCTTGTGCAGCTCGATCTTCTCGTCGTCGAGAAACATCTCGCCGTGACCGTCGATGACGTAATAGAACTCGTCGGTCTTTTCGTGGTAGTGCAGCTTCGCGTCTTCGATTTCGACGTGGTGCACTTCAGCGGCCGCTTCGTCCTCTTCAACGACCAGGCAGCGGATCGCTCCGCAGGTTTCGGCCCACGGCTTTACGTCCGCCGGGTCGCGCCGCAGAAACGTCGTTTGGACCGTCATCGATTGCTCCCTGAGCGGGCTCGACGGCCGATTGGATTTTGCCGCAGGGAATCTGATTGAGAGCGTGACCCAAACGGCGCGGCAGCGCGGCCGCGCAGCTCGAGCTCGATCTTACTTGCCGTCCTTGCGGGCTTCTTGCACCATCTGCGCGACCCGGTCGAGTCCATCCGTCTGGATGTCGACGCCGGAAATGTCGAGCAAAGCGGCGACCGCATGCTCCATCGAGCCGTCGAAGAACGTCTTGACGATGTGCTCGAGCGCCGTCTTCCGCGCTTTGTCGCGCGATTGAGCGGGCAGGTAGACGTACCGCGCCCCTTGCTTCTTATGTTTGACATGCCCCTTGCGTTCCAGAATTCGCAACAGGCTCCGCACGCAGGAATAGCTCGGCGGATCCGGCATGTTCTCGAGCACGCCGGTCACGTCGGCCTCACCGACGCGGTACAGAGTGTCGAGAATCTGGCGCTCGCGGCGTGCCAGATACAACTGCGATTTTCGCATGGTTAATAAACCCACTTTCCGTCTCGACCCCAAGCCCGCTCCGGCAAGGTCCCAACCAATTGCCGAGTGGGGCCAAAAACTGTCAGTAAATTAGCACGTTGCACGGTAGCACGAAACGCCCCTATCAGTCAAATCTTGACCAAGGCCATTTTGAGATCCGTGCCATTCTCAAGCAACCGGCCCGAGAAACGCGCCGGCCAAAAAAAATTTTTACCAGCGTAGCGTGGTCAGGGAGGTTCGGCAAATCTTAATTGGGAAAATATTGCCCGAGCGAAAGATGTTTCCAAGCGCCCCGGCGGCCCGCGCGTATCAGTCGCTTCGCGCTCCTTTCAGAAGGTGCGGATCGTCTTGCGAGAATCGCTGGGCGGCGCGATAATGGATACATGTACAAACTTGGATGGATGTGGGCCGCTCCATCGACACCTTACGGAGTTCGCCCCCTGTCGACTGTCATGAGTCGGGCATTTGGGCTCTTTTGCGGCACTCTCGCCATCGTGCTGGCCTTCGCCGCCAGCCCGCGACTGATGCTCGGATCGGACCAGAAATCGCCCGTCCAGCAGCCAACCTTTGAGCGGGACATCCGCCCGATTCTCCGCACACACTGCCTGGACTGCCACGGCAGTCAGAACGTCCGCAAGGGCGGGCTCGACGTGCGGCTGCGTCGCTTGATGGTCAAAGGGGGCGAGTCAGGCCCGGCGATTTCCCCAGGCCATCCGGCAGACAGCTATCTGCTGGATCGCGTCAAATCGGGTGAGATGCCCCCCGGCGATCCGAAGTTGACTCCCGCGGAGATCGCTGTCTTGGAAAACTGGATTCGCGGCGGCGCCCTGACAGCACAAAAGGAGCCGGCCGATCTCAGTGGAGCGGCTCTGGTCACCGCCGAAGATCGTGAGTTTTGGTGCTTCCGGCCGATTCAACGGCCGAAGACGTCCGCGTTTGCCCCAGCCGACCGGGTTCGCACACCGATCGATGCCCTATTGTTGGTCGCACTCAAGCCCAAGCAATTGGCTTTCTCGCCGGACGCCGATCGGCGGACGCTTATTCGCCGATTGTCGCTCGACCTATTGGGGCTGCCTCCTGCGCCCGCCGAGGTCGAGGCGTTTGTGGCGGACACGTCTCCGGACGCCTACGAAAAACTCGTTGATCGGGTGCTGGCCTCGCCGCATTACGGCGAGCGCTGGGGACGCCACTGGCTCGACACAGCCGGTTACGCAGACTCCGAGGGCTTCGACGACCAGGACCTCCCGCGTCCCGAGGCATTCCACTACCGGGACTACGTCCTTCGGGCCTTCAATGCCAACAAGCCCTTCGACCAATTCGTGGCAGAACAGCTCGCGGGTGACGAGCTGCTGCCGCCCCAAAAGGGCGACCTATCGAGCGAGGCGATCGAGAAACTGAGCGCTACCGGCTTCTTACGGATGGCGGCCGACGGTACGGCCAGCTCCAACACGCCGGTCGCGGCCAACCAGAACGTCGCCGACACGCTGAAAATCGTCTCAACGTCACTCTTGGGGCTTACGGTCGGTTGTGCCCAGTGTCACGATCACCGGTACGACCCGATCCTGCAGGACGATTACTACCGCCTGCGTGCGGTCTTCGAGCCGGCGCTGAACTACAAAAACTGGCGCGTTCCTTCGCAACGGCGGGTCTCGCTCTACACCCAAGCCGATCGAGCTCGCGTGACCGCTGTGAATCAGGAAGCGTCGGCGGCCGCGACCAAAGTCGCTGAGAAGGAACAACGTTACGTCGCCGAGGCCCTCGAGAAGGAGTTGGCGAAGTTCGAGCCCTCCGTGGCCAAACAGCTCAGAGTCGCCGTCGATACGCCCGCGGCCAAGCGCACAGCCGAACAAAAGCAGTTGCTGGAACTACACCCCAATGTGAACATCTCGCCCGGTCTCTTGTCACAGTACAATCCGGCTGCCGAGGAGGATCTGAAAAAAGACCGCGCGAAAGTCGCGGCGATTCAAGCCAAAGCCCCGGTCGAGGAGTTCGTGCGAGTCGTCACCGAGAATCCGGGAGAAATTCCTCCTACATATCTCTTCAATCGAGGCGAGTTCCAACAGCCCAAACAGGAGGAAGAACCCGGCGATCTCACGGTCTGCGCAATGCCGGGTGAGACCGGCAACATTCCACGTCGCGACACAAAGTTGCCGACTTCCGGCCGACGTCTGGCTTTTGCCCGACGGCTGATGTCGGGCAAGCATCCGCTGGTTGGCCGCGTCTTGGTCAACCGGATTTGGCTGCATCACTTCGGTCGCGGGCTCGTCGCGACTCCGGCCGATTTTGGCCGGATGGGCGATCGCCCGACGAATCCGCAGCTGCTCGACTGGCTGGCCGACGAATTTGCCGCCAGCGGCTGGAATCTCAAGAAGCTCCAGCGATTGATCGTGACTTCGACGGCGTACCGGCAGAGTTCGGTCCGCACGCCGGAGCGTGACGCCGCTGATCCGGATAACCTGCTGTTGTCCCGGATGAATGTCCGTCGCCTGGATGCCGAAGTCGTCCGCGATTGCGTGTTGGCCGCGAGCGGTTCACTTTTCGACCGGATGGCTGGCCATCCGATTCCGGTGAGGGAAGACGCCGTTGGTCAGATCGTCGTCGGCGTCGAGAACAAAGTCGGCGCCAACGAGCCGGGAGCCGAGATTCCGATCGGTGCCGAACAGTTTCGCCGCAGCCTCTATATCGAGGTACGCCGCAGCCGGCCGCTGGCTCTGCTCCGCACGTTCGATCTGCCCGTGATGGAAACGAACTGCGACCGCCGCGTGCCGTCGACGTCGGCCCCGCAGGCGCTGATGCTCATGAACAGCGAGTTCGCACTGTATCAAGCGAACCGATTTGCCAAACGTCTCGTCCAGGAACGCGGTTCCGACCTGAAACTCCAAGTCGCACGGGCTTTCGAAATTGCTTTCGCCCGACCAGCCACCGCATCAGAGATCGAGGAATCAGTGGCGTTCCTTGAGCATCAAAGCGAAGAGAGTAAAGCCCTCCCGGGCACCCCTGCCCCACCGAAAAATCCCCCGAAAGGACGCGGCTCACGCCGACGCAACCCAGCGACGGCACGCCCCACCGCGGCAGACCCCGCCTTGCAACCGCTCACCGATTTTTGTCAGGCCCTCCTTTGCTCCAACGAGTTTTTGTACAGCGACTGACCCAGAACAAACTGCAAAAACCGAGAACCGGCGGGCTGACACCCGCCGCTCGCCAAACGCCTGCCCCGCTTCGCCCCGCCGAATCCCTCACCGGAAGTTGAATCCATGTTCGAGACTTTCGCTCCCGGCACACGCCGCCAGTTTCTGAGCCGCAATGCGATGGGCATCGGCAGCGTCGCCTTGGCGTGGCTGCTCAACGAAGAGCGATTGTTGGCCTCCCCGGCCAGCGTGCCGAAAAAGCCGCCCTCGTTTGATCTCAAGCCCAAAGCCCCCCATCATCCGCCGCAAGCCCGGGCGATGATCTCGCTGTTCATGCACGGTGGGCCGAGCCACATGGATCTCACCGATCCCAAGCCGCTGCTCACCAAATTCAGCGGCACCGATTACTCGGGCGAGGTCACGTACAGCTTCGTCCAGGCGGCCAGCAAGAAACTGATGGGCAGCCCGTTCCGCTTTCGCAAGCACGGCCAATGCGGCACCGAGCTTTCCGAGTTGTTGCCCCATACGGCAAAGATTGTCGACGACATCTGCCTCGTCCGCTCGATGCACACCGACATCAACGGACATGAAGCGTCGATCTGGTATCTCAATACGGGCCGAGCCCAACCGGGACGCCCCGCGTTCGGCTCGTGGCTGACGTACGGACTTGGTTCCGAGAGCCAGAATCTCCCTGCGTATGTCGCCATGCCCGACCCCGGCGGTGTGCCGGTCGACGGCGTCCGCAATTGGTCCAACGGCTGGATGACTCCACTATTTCAGGCGACGGTCGTTCGCTCCCAGGAGCCACGGATCCTGAACCTCGATCCTCCGGCCCATTTGAAAGGCAACCTGCAGCGCGAGAATCTCGACTTCTTGGCCCGGCTTAACCAACGCCACCTCCAACGACACCCGGGCGAAGCCGATTTGGAAGCCCGCATCGCCAGCTACGAGCTGGCCGCCCGCATGCAATCGGCCGCGACCGAGGCGCTCGACATCACGAAAGAGACAAAAGCCACCCACGAAATGTACGGACTCGATCAGCCCGAAACACGGGAGTACGGCACGCGGCTCTTGGTCGCCCGCCGCCTCGTCGAACGGGGCGTCAGATTCGTGCAGATCTTCATCGCCGGCCAGATCTGGGACTTACACTCAAACCTGCGCGGCGGTCTCGCCTCCTGCTGCAAAAAGACCGACCAACCGGCGGCCGCTTTGGTCACTGACCTCAAGCAGCGCGGGCTGCTCGACACAACCATCGTGCATTGGGGCGGTGAGATCGGCCGATTGCCGGTGATCCAAGGCACGGCCGATCCCACTCAAGCCGGACGCGATCACAACGGCCAGGGGTTCAGCGCCTGGTTTGCCGGCGGTGGCATGAAGCAGGGTCTGGCCTACGGAGCCACCGACGACTTCGGTCACCGCGCCGCCGTCAATCCGGTCGGCCCAAACGACTACCAGGCCACGCTGCTGCACCTCTTCGGCCTCGACCACGAACGGCTCGCCTATTACTCCAACGGCCAGGCCCACACGCTGACCGACGGTGCCAAGTGCCGAGTCGTTCGTGACATTCTCAAGCATGGCTAAGCGATCTGGCTGAGCCTTTAAGGAGCCGCGCAAGAAGTAAGCGGTGTTTTGAATTGAAAGCGGAAATCACCGCTTACTTCGTGCGCGGCTCTTTAAGAGAAGAGATCAGTTCCCGGCAGACACTCCCAGCCGGTCGAAGATGAACGCGTAGACATCGACCGTCTCAGCGATTCGTTCCGAAAGAGGCGAGTCGAGACCGTGGCCCGTATTGCCGCTCGTGCGCAAGAGGATCGGTTCGTCCGACGCGTTGGCCGCTTGTAATCGAGCGACGAACTTGCGTGATTGCATTGCATCGACTCGGGGATCGTTGGCGCCAGTCAAGAACAGCGAGGCGGGGTACCGCGTGCCGTCTTGGACGTGGTGATAAGGCGAATACGCGTAGAGCGCCTTGAACTGGGCGAGATCGTTGACCGTGCCGTACTCGGTGATGTTAAACGCCCCGTTGGGTGAAAACTCAGTCCGCAGCATGTCGTAGATCCCGACGTGGGAGACGACACATCGCATGAGGTCGGGATGTTGCGTCAAGGTTGCCCCCATCAGCAGGCCGCCGTTGCTTCCGCCTTCAATTGCCAGGTGAGCGGGCGACGTATAGTGATGGGCCATCAAATATTCTATCGCGGCCGTAAAGTCGTCGAACACGTTTTGTTTGTGCGTGAGATTGCCGGACAGGTGCCAAGCCTCGCCGTACTCGGCACCGCCGCGGATGTTGGCGATTGCATAGACGAATCCGTGCTCGAACAAAACGTGCCGCACGGCGCTGAAACCGGGAGTCATGCTAATACCGTAGCCGCCGTAACCGTAGGCAATCGTGGGGTTCTTGCCGTCTCGCTTTGTGCTTTTTGGGGAAAGGATATTAACGGGCACTTTGGTGCCATCCTTGGAAACGGCGAATTCCCGCGTCACTTCGACGTCGCTGAAATCGACCGGCGAAACCGTGGCCAAAGCTGTCTTGTCCGTGCGGTTCTCCGTCGCATGAAAATGGAAAAATGCCGGCGGCGCGACGTACGACGTGTTCCCGAAGAGGACATCATTTCCCTCGAGCTTCGCAACGTCATACACCGACGAAACGGGCAATTGCTTCGGTGCGGTCAGCGGTCGGCCGTCGAGATCGAACACCCGCAACTCTGACGGACCGCCCAATTGGTACTCGACGTACAGCCGATCAGCGGTCGGGACCACTTTTGCGCTACCGCGTTGGAAATCGGCCACGATGGCGTCGGGCCCTTGGGGAACCACGACTTTCGCGTGGCTGACATCAGGATCGGTGAGGGAAACACTCTCGATGCGGCCCCGCGGCGTCCCGGCGCGTGACACCAGATACAACCGATCGTTCGGGCCGAAGACGATCTGGACGATCTTGTCCTTGAAGTGCGTGATCTGCTTCCACGAACCGGACGGCGCTCGAAGGTAGTGCGAAAATTCCCCGCCGTCGCCGAACTGCACGGTCGCCAGGACGTAGCCGGTGCGGTCGTCGACTTCGAGCTGCGTCTCTCCCACTCGCGGAAAATCCTGCCCCAGCTCGTACTGATCAGAAGCGGTCGGCGTACCCAGCTTGTGGAAGTAAACCTGCTGATAGAAATCGAGATCGGCCGGCGGACGCTCGCCCGCACGGGGATGACGCGTGTAGAAGAAGCCGCTGCCGCTGGTCATCCACGCCAGGTCGCCGCCCGCGGTTCCCGAGTTGACGCGCGGCACAACGCCTTCCGTTTCCTTGCCCGTCGCCACGTCGAACACGTGCACGTCGCCCGACTCGGTTCCGCCGTGCGAAAGCGACACGGCAACCAAGGCGCCGTCCGCCGAGGGGACGTACCAGTCGATGGCCGTCGAGCCCTTCGCGTCGAGCGTGTCGGGATCGACCAGCACCCGCGCCTGGTCGAGCGCTTCGAGTGACGGCAACACGATCAAAAAGGCCTGTTGCTTGGGCGGCTCTCGCTTCATGGCGAAGATCTTGCCCTTGCGATACTGCACGCCGGCGTAACTGATCGTCTTGGCCTCCATGATCTGGGTCACGCGGCTGCGGAGCGCCGGCACGCCGGGCAGATGCTCGAGAAACTGCCGCGCGTAGGCGTTTTCCTTTTCGCTCCACTCCCGCACTTCCGGATCATTCCAAGTCTGAAGCCAGCGGTAGTCGTCCGTGACTTTCACGCCGTGATAGGTGTCGACCACGGGGCGTTTCGCGGCGACGGGAACCGGCGCCGAGTGATTTAAGTAGAGCAGCGCGGCCAGGCCGATACAGACGTGTGCAATTCTCATGGGGTCAATCGTCCCTTGAAGCAATGAACGGACGCAGCCAGCAGGCGATTTGATGTTCTTCGCACAGCTTCTTATGTTGATTTGCTGCCAGCAAGGCAAGCCTTCCCAAAAATCCCACCCCCGAGGCGAATTCCGTGACGCGATCTCGTTGCTTATTTGTCGTTCTGGCTCTCTGGTTCCCGGTCTGCAGCAGCCCCGCACGCAGCCTGGCCGCCGACGAGCCTCAGAACGTCCACCCAATTCGCGTCTTGTTGCTGGGTGACAGTACGTGTATCGGTTCGGTTTGTCGCACCGTTGCGCCGCACGCCGACCACTTGGAACAGGTGATCGAAAAGCTGCTCGCTACGGAAAAGGACCTGCCTCCGGTCCAGGTGCTCAACAAGGGACGCGACGGCGAATACATTCGCGGCCTGCTGACCAGCGGGCGGTACGATCGCGAAATCATGCCGATCAAAGACCTCGACTTTGTGCTGGTTCGGTACGGGCCCAACGATCGGGCCCGTCTCAAAGATTTTCCGAAGGAGTTTCCGCACGATCTTCGCGACCTGCTCGAGCGGCTCCGCAAGAATCATCCCCGGGCGAGTCTCGTGCTGATGACCATGATTCCGCTCGCCGGCAAGAAAGGGGACGCCGAGGTCAATGACATCGTCCGTTCAATCGCGACCGAACAAAAGCTGCCGCTGTGCGACATCCACACTCGTTACGCCGCCGAGCTGAAGTTCGGGCCGAACATGCTCAACTACCGCAGGGTGCCGTTGAAGGACATTCCCGACCGAGTCCGCCCTTTGCTCGGCGACGCGACGGTTTTGAAGGATGGCACGGTGGTCGTGCTCGACAACGGTCTCGATGCCCATCTGCGGGACGTCCCCAATTGGTTCCGCGACCGACATCCAAACCTGGCCGGCTATCATGTCATCGGCGACGAGACGGCCAAATTCCTGGCTCCGCTCATTCGCCAACGATCCCGTCACAATAAATAAGAGGCAGTCGGGACCATTCACTCGATGCGGCCAAAGTGCATCGATTTCTTGCGGTCCTCGGCCCGAAAGACGGCGGGATCGGGTGTTCCGGTGACTTGCAGATACTTGCGCTCGAAACGGTCGAGCACGCAACGAACGCCGCCGATCACTCCGCTCAGGTCAAAGTCGGTGGCTCGCAACGATCCGAAGACGTCGAGCAGCACCGTCAGCTCGTAGTCGCCGACTGCCACATTCGCGACGAGCAACGCTGGTCGCAACACGTTCTGCTCGGAATCGAAGGCAATGCAGCTGACGGGCGACGCTCCGTCGGCCGGACCATCGGCGAGAATGTAGACGGCGAAACCGCTGAGCTCATGCTGCCGACGGGAATGAAAGACTTCTGAGATTGATTTCATAAGTCCAATTCGAAGAACCGGCGGGCTTACACCCGCCGCTCGCCGAGGTTCTGCTCCGCTGAGGCCTTCTGTTCGAGGTAACTGCGCCAGGGATTCCAGTAAAACGTCGACCAGCCTTCGCTGACGCCGGCGAAGTCTTCTTCCGGCACGTTGGCGTGAACCAATTCGATGCGACCGCCCGTCGGGTCGGGCCAAAATGAAAGCGTGAGCGTCGAATCGATCGCGTGCTCCGGAAAGTTTACCGAACGCCAACGCTGAACGATGAGGCGCTTCGGGCTCACGTGCAAAATATTTCCCCAGATCGCTCCGTTAAAAGCTCGAAACGGAGCACCGGCCTCAGGCCCGATCGTGACCGGCATGCCGGTGAAGGCCGCGTGCAATTCGGGATCGATGTACATCTCGTAGAGGCGGTCGGGCGGTGCCGGCAGCCAGACGGCGAGGATAATGGTTCTCGGCATGCGTCCGGGTTCCTATAGTATGCGGCGAATCGGGTGGCGATCTCGAAGAGGACGGCGGCGCTGCCCATTTCGCGCCATGACTCTACTGCCCAGCCGTCCGCGTCTCCATCCCTGAGACCCCGCAGATGTCGAGTTTCCCTTCCGCGCGAGAGCCCCAGCTCGCCCTCGTCCTGGGTGGAGGCGGTGCACGAGCCGCCTACCAGGCCGGCGTGCTGCGGGGAATCGCGGCCCGCTTTCCGGAATTTCGCGCGCCTTTGCTCACGGGCGTTTCGGCCGGGGCGATCAACGCGTCTCACCTCGCCAATCATGTCGGCTCATGGCGCGAGAAAGTCGACGATCTGACGAAACTTTGGCGACGGCTCGAATTTGACGACGTGTTCCGCGTCGACGCGGTGCCCGTGATTTGGCGAGTGACGCGGATCGGCCTACGGCTCTCTGTCGGTTTGCCGCCTGGGATCGACCGGGCCAACAGCATGGTCGACGCGCGGCCGCTGCGCACCTTCCTGCAACACAGCCTCGGTTGCGATACGGGCCCGCTGCCTGGCATCGCACGAAACATTGCCTCCGGCGAACTCTCGGCGGTGGCGCTCACCGCGCTCAACTACGACACGGGCGAGACGATCACTTTTGTCGAAGGCAAGGAGATCGAGGATTGGGAGCGCCCGCTGCGCCGAGGACGCAACATCCGCATGACAGTCGAGCACATCATGGCCTCGGCCGCCCTGCCCCTCCTGTTTTCACCGATTGCGATCGATAACGAGTGGTATGGCGACGGCGGCATTCGGCTCGTGGCACCCCTCTCGCCCGCCGTGCATCTGGGCGCCGATCGCCTGTTGGTGATTTCGACCCACTACGAGATGCCTCCCTTTTGCCGATTCCGCAAGAAGACGGCCGGACCTCCGTCCCCTGCCGTCGTCCTCGGAGCGCTCTACGACGCCGTTTTCCTCGATCAACTCGACCAGGACGCACAACAAATCGAACGGATCAATCGCCTCCTGAGTAAACTGCCGCCACAGGATCGGCAGAATCTCCGCGAGATCGAAACGGTCGTGATCCGGCCCTCCGAAGACGTCGGCAAATTGGCGAATGATTTTGAAGAACGGCTGCCCCGGGCCATCCGCTATTTTATGCGCCGCTTCGGCTCGCAAGAGGCAGAGGAGCAAGACCTAATCAGCACAATCCTCTTCCACCGAGATTACATTGAGGAATTGCTGAAGCTGGGCGAGCGCGATGCCGAACGGCACGCCGACAAAGTCGCCAAGCTGCTCGCGCGGTGAGGGAAACGGAGTGGCACTCGAATCACTCCGAATCGGCGTCGGGCTCGCGAATGAATCGCTGGGCAACTTGGATGCCGACGAGCACTGCGACCAGCACGGCCAAGTAAAGTTGCCCAGTCATGGCCTCGAGGACGGCCAGAGTGCGGGCGGCCGCGTGTACCGGGGTCACGTCGCCGTAACCGACCGTCATCAGCGTGCAGCAACTAAAATAGTTGAGCACCCAATCACGCTCAGCCGGCGAAGCCCACTCCGATTGCAGTGCATCATTCACGCGAAATGAGCCGGGTTCGTTCAACTCAATCAGCGAATAGCCGATACCCCAAATCACAGCGATTAGCAGATAGCCGGTGAAAGCTCCCAAGATGTTGTCGAGAGTGACTGTGGGCTTGCGAAGAACGGCCGCGGCCAACAGCGTCACGATCAGACTCAGAAACGCGATTTCGGCAATCCGCCCGATCACTTCGATCCGAATGTTGGGATTGGCGACGAAGAGCGCCGGCAGCCGCGCCCCCAGCCAAACCAGGCCGAACGCCAGAGCGGCCCAGCGCTCATGCCGAGCCCGACACAAAATGCCGATGGCTGCCACGAAGAACGCGATCATCGCCGTCGCGAAAATCGTGTGTCCGACCTGGTTGTAGTCCAAAAGTGGCCGCACCACGATTGCTACGAGCAAGCAAACGAACAGCGTGGTGAACGGCCGCCCCGGGCGCGCCAGCATGCCTGTCATGACTCCCTCTCCCGGTCCGCCGGGAGAGGGTCGGGGTGAGGGCCGCTCTCCGAAATCGCACGGAAGTAAAGCAGAGCCCTCACCCTGCCCTCTCCCATCGGAATGGGCGAGGGTTTTGAAACCACCGCTACCAATTCAAGACCGGGGGCAGAAACTCGTCGATCAGCTCTTCGCAGTAAGGCTGCAGAGTTTTGACGTCGGGCCGCTCGGTGCTCTTCGAGTACAGGTCGAACGGGCTGAATTTTTTTACCCAGCGGAACAGCTCGCGGTCGTGGTCGTTCATCAGGTAGCCGTAGGCTCCCTCGCGGTGTCCCGGGTAGTAGGAGTGATAACGGATCATGTACAGCCCCTCTTCGGGAATGTAATCCTTCACCACGTGGTACAGGTACTCGTCGTGGCCCCACGACATCAGCACGTTGTCGAGACCGCAACCCTCCTCATAAATCCCAAGCTTGGTCTGGTACTCGGGCACGTCCTTGTCGGGATTTGCGGCGAAGAACTCGGGAAAGACAATCTTCTCCGAGTACTGGCAACCGACCGGAAAGGTGTCCCCCACTACGGCCCACTGCGGCTCATCGAACAGGCACAACACTTTGCCCAGATCGTGAATCAAGCCGACCAGTTGGAACCAGCGCGGGTGCCCGGCTTCGCGAATCGCGAGCAGCGTCTGCAACGAGTGCTCGATTTGCGGCAGCTCGGTGTCCGGATCGCTGTCGTCAGTGAGTTGGTTGAGATACTCCATCGCTTCCCAAACGCTCATCTGCCGTTTCTTGAGCGGCAGATACTCGGCCCGTTTTTGCTTCACGAAATCGAGCGACTGATACGTGTGGTTCAGCCGATAAAACTCTCGGACGCTGGGCCGGACCGAGGTTTCGTGATCCCGAAATTCGGCCGGTTTTTTCGCTACGGCCGCGCCCTGCCCCGTCGCCGGTTCGGGGTACCGCCGCAGCAGATCGTCTTCCCATTCGTCAAAGCTGGACAGGGGTGCGTGCGGGTCGATTGGGTTTTTATCGGTCGAATCGATCATCGTCGAATTCCGGCGTTGAAGGTCGCCTGCGTCTTTCCCCTCTCCCATTCCGATGGGTGAGGGCCGCTTTGAATCAGAGGTGCGAAGAGGCCTTACCCTGCCCTCTCCCATTTGAAGCAAACGGGAGAGGGTTGCAAAACCCGTCGAATCCAGCGAATCCGTGTCGGCGGCTGCGGGCGAATGACTCGTCTCGTATGCTAGTGTCGGCTGTTTCGCCTGACAATTGCAACATTTTCGCGCCAACCTTCGGACGCACCCGAGCCCGAGTAAGCCGCATGTCCACCGCCGATCCTCAACGCGAATTCGCCGTCGACGTGGTGCGGCGGCTGCAGGCGGCCGGCTTCCGGGCCCTGTGGAACGGCGGCTGCGTCCGCGATTTTCTGATGGGTCGCACACCCAAGGATTACGACGTTGCCACCGACGCCCGGCCCGAGGCGGTCCGTCAACTGTTTGGGCACCGGCGAACGCTGGCTGTGGGAGCGAGCTTTGGCGTGATCATCGTGCTCGGCTCCAAGGAGGCGGGCAACATCGAGGTGGCCACCTTTCGCACGGAGGGTCCCTATCTCGACGGCCGGCGGCCCGAGCATGTCGACTTTGCCGGTCCTGAAGAAGATGCCCAACGCCGCGACTTCACCATCAACGGCATGTTCTACGATCCGATCTCCGAACAGGTCCTCGACTATGTCGGCGGCGAAAAGGATCTGGCCGCGGGCGTCGTGCGCGCGATTGGACGTGCGTCGGATCGCATGACCGAAGACAAGCTGCGAATGCTGCGGGCCGTTCGCTTTGCCGCCACGCTCGATTTCCAACTCGACCCGGCGACGGCCGAGGCCGTGCGGTCCATGGCCCCGGAGATTCACGTCGTTAGCGCTGAGCGGATCGCGCAAGAACTCAAGAAGATGCTCGTCGACCCGCATCGCCGTCGCGCAATCGAGTTAGCTCGCGACACTCACCTGCTGCTCGAAATCTTGCCCGAGGTGAAACCGGTGCTGGACGCGCCCGACGGTGCCGGCTGGGAAGCGACGCTGCGACGATTGCGATTGCTCGAGAAGCCGCGCTTCGAGTTGGCGACCGCCGCCCTCTTGGCCGGTGTGCCGCAGATTGCGTCGCACGCTAAGCCCTCAAGAAAGGAGGCAGGCGCAGTTCGCAATATCTGCAAACGGTTGAAGCTCTCCAACGAGGAGACCGACTCGATCGCGTGGCTGCTGGCTCATCTGACCGACGTTTTGACGTCCCACACCAAGTCGTTGGCCCAACTCAAGCGGATCTTAGCTCACCCTGACGCGCGCGACCTGCTCGAACTAGCCCGCGTCGACCGACTCGCTGCGGACGGCGACCTGTCCGGCGTGATGCACTGCGAGCAACTCTTGCGGAGCACGCCTCCCGAAAAACTCGATCCGCCGCCACTGGTTACGGGTGATGACTTAATCAAATTGGGCCTGCAACCGGGGAAGCGATTCCGCGAAATCCTCGACGCGGTCCGCGAAGCCCAA